>JAJUGG010000034.1 GCA_029268285.1 Ectothiorhodospiraceae bacterium
CGGCAGGTCTCTCAGCGTGCCTTCGACCACCCGCTGCTCCGGCCGCGTGCCCTGCTCGACCAGAGCGGCCGGCCAATCCGCCGGCAAGCCATGCGCGATCAACTCGCTGCAAAGCTCGGGCAGGGCCCCAAGCCCCATGTAAATCACCACCGTCTGCTGTGGCTGAACCAGGGTCTGCCACGGTAAATCGAGCGAGCCGTCGCGCAAGTGCCCGGTGACGAACACACAGGTGTGGGCGTAATCCCGGTGAGTGAGCGGGATGCCGGCATAGGCGGCGCAGCCGAGCGCAGCGGTAATTCCCGGCACCACCTGAAACGGCACGCCGGCCGCCTTCAGGGTTTCGATTTCCTCGCCGCCGCGGCCGAACACGAAGGGGTCGCCGCCCTTGAGCCGCAGGACGCGCTTGCCTTCCTGCGCCAGGCGTACCAGCAACTGGTTGATCTGATCCTGCGGCACGCTATGGTTGCTAGCGGCCTTGCCGACGTAGAAGCGCTCGGCATCCGGGCGCAGGCGCTCCAAGACCTCCGGCGCGACCAAGCGATCGTAGACGACCACGTCGGCTTCGCTCAGCAGACGCGCCGCGCGCAGGGTCAACAGTTCCGGATCGCCCGGCCCGGCGCCGACCAGATAGACCTCGCCTCCGCTACGGCGTCTCGCTGCGGGCAGCGGCAACTGGACGCTGGACCACTCGGGATGCCCTGGAACCGCCACCGCCCGCCCTTGGCGCTCGGCCTCCTCCGCCACCTTGCGGTTGACGCTGTCGCCGTCCGCGGCCACGACCAAGTGGCAGCCGTTCAGCGCCTCGGGCTGAAAGCCGCGCGGCAAGTGGCGTACACGACCGGTACCGACCAGCGCGGATAAATCGTCGCCCAGGGCGGGCGCCAACACGCTGACTTCGGCGCCGAGGCTCAGCAGCAGGCGCACCGCCTCAGCGGCCGTCGCCGCCCCGCCGACCACCAGGGCGCGGCGGCCGCGCAGGTTCATGCTCGCCGTAATCATGCCGACGCCCCTCCTGCTGCAGTCACCGAAGCGTCCAGACCGATTTCCTCATCGCTGAGGTAGCACCCCGGATCCTCCGCCCAGAGATCACCCGTCATTTGCAGGGCGCGCACCCGGGTATTACCGCCACAGATGTCGCGGTAGGCGCAAGCCCCGCAGCGGCCTTTCAGCGGCCTGGGCCGCATCTTCAAGCCGTCCATGACCGGGTCGGAGCGGTCCGGCCAGATCTGCGAGAACGGCCGCTCACGGACGTTGCCCAGGTTGTGGTGCCACCAGAAGGTATCCGGATGGACGTTGCCGAGGTTATCGATGTTGGCGATGTTGACGCCGGAGGAATTGCCGCCCCAGCGCCGCAGCATGCGCAACAGACGCTCCTCGGTTTCAGGGAAGCGCTCGCGCATCCAATGCAGCAAGTAGACGCCGTCGGCGTCATTGTTACCGGTGACGTACTCGCGATGGCGGCCGGCGCGGATATCGGCCAGGCAGCGTTCGAACAGCATGTCCATAGCCCAGCGCGTGAGCGCGTGCACGGCGTCGTGACGCCGGTTGCGGTTGCCGCGGCCGGCGTAATTGAGGTGCGAGAGGTAGAACTTGTCGACCTCCAGTTCCTCCATCAAGTCCAGCAGCCCTTCGAGATCGTCGGCGTTCTGCTGCGTGAGCGTAAAACGCGCGCCGACTTTGATGCCGCGCTCCCGGCACAGCTTCATGGCGTCGAGCGAGCGGTCGAAGGCGCCGTCGAGGCGGCGGAAGACGTCATGGGTCTTGCCGAGGCCGTCGAGGCTGATGCCGACGTAGTCGTAACCGACGGCATCAATGCGGTCGATGTTGGCCTCGTCGATCAGCGTCCCGTTCGACGACAGCCCAACGTAAAAGCCCATTTCCTTGGCGCGATGAGAAATATCGTAGATGTCCGGGCGCATCAGCGGCTCACCGCCGGAGAGGATGAGCACCGGCACCCCGAAGGCCTTGAGGTCGTCCATGACGTGGTAGACCTCGTCCGTGCTCAACTCACCCGCAAAATCGATGTTGGCCGAAGTCGAGTAGCAGTGCTTGCAAGTGAGGTTGCAGCGGCGGATCAGATTCCAGATTACGACCGGGCCGGTAGGCTTGACCGGCGGACGCGGCGGCGCCGACTGCGGCGCGAGCACGCTGCGCATATAACGGCTGATACGGAACATGGGCGGAGCCTCCTTAACCGGCGCCGATGCGCAGGCCGGTTTTCTTCAGAATTCGCTTGCTGTAGAGCACCTCGTGGGCACGGCAGTCTTCCCCCAGTAGCGCCGCGATCTGCGCCACTTGGCGCTCGACCTCGGCGCGGCTGCGGCCGTGCACCATGGCGAACAGGTTGTAGCGCCACACCGGCAGGTGCCGCGGCCGGCGATAGCAGTGGCTGACGAAATCGAGTGCCCCGACCTGCCGACCTAGTTCGACTGCGTGCTCGTCCGGCACATCCCAGACCGACATGCCGTTGGCACGGTAGCCGAGCGCATAGTGCTGCGGGATGACGCCGATGCGGCGCACGATGCCCTGTGCCTGCATGCGGCGCAGGCGCGCCAGCACATCCTCGCGCGCCAAGTCGAGCTCGGCCGCCACCGCGCCGTAAGGGTCCGACACCAGAGGCAGGCCCGCCTGAGTTGCCGTGATTAGCGCGCGGTCGGTCTCGTCGACCGGTGTGGGCGTCATGAGATCGTGGTTGAGCGGCTTCATACTTCCAGCCTCAGACCGATGAAGAATTCGTCGAGCTTGGGCATGTCGTAGACCTTGCAGCCCGTCCTGCGCTCGATTTCTGCCAGCACCTGTCGGCGCCGTTCCGGCTGCTCGACGGCCACCACGAACCACATGTTCAGCGCGTGCTCGCGCTCGTAGTTGTGCGCAACTTCAGGGAAAGCGTTCACTTCGGCCGCAATCTCCTCGTAGCGTTCGCGAGGCGCGGCCAGCGCGGCCAGGGTGACGGCCCCGCCCAGATTCTCGGCGTTATAGAGCGGCCCGAAGCGACTCAGCAGGCCTCGCTCAATGAGGCTCTGCAAGCGGCTGAGCAAGACGTCCTCGGTCAGACCCAGGCGTTCGGCTGCCGCGGCGTAGGGGCGCTCGCAGACCGGAAAGCCACCCTGCAGGCCGTTGATAATGGTGCGATCGACCTCGTCCAGGCTCGGTGCGCCGTTCATGCGTAAGCCTCCCGGTTGGTGCAGTAGCGCGCGCCGCGTTGCTTGAAGCGGCGACGACTGAAGAGCAGGGCACGCGGCGCGTCGGCAAGCCCGCAGTCGGTCGCAAGACGGGTGAACTGCGCCTCGACGGTGGCGCGATCGCGGCCATGAATCATGCAAAAGAGGTTATAGGGCCAATCCGGCGCTCGCCGTGGGCGCCGATAACACAGCGTCACGAAGGGATACTCGGCAAAACGCTCGCCGAGCTCGTCGACCAGGGCGTCCGGCAGATCCCACACCGCCATGCCGTTGGCGCGAAACCCCAGCTCGTGATGGCGCACGACGAGGCCGAAACGGCGTATCCAGCCGCCATCCAGCCACGTCTGCAGCCGCGCCAGCAACTCGTCCTCGCTGCAGCCGGCCGTCTCGGCCGCGGCCCGGTACGGCCTAGGCTCTAGCGACAGGCCATCCTGCACCGCGGCCAGCACGCGCCGGTCGCACTCGCTTAATCGCAGCGGCTCGACCCGCCCCAGGCGCGCGCGGCGGCGCGCCTCTTTCCCGTCCAGCCTGAACCCGAGGTCGATGTGATAGTCCTGCACCAGGGGCAGATCCAGCACCGGCAGGCCGGTGTCCTCGCCGATGCGGCACAACACCTCGGCAACCCGTGCACGATCCTCGCCAGTCACCACGAACCACAAGTTATAACGATGCTCGCGCTCGTAGTTGTGGTTCACCTCCGGCAGGGCGCTGACCTGCGCCGCAACCTTCCCGAGCCGACGCGGCGGTACCGCCATTGCGGCAAGCGTGCTGGCGCCGAAGGCTTGCGGCCGCAGCACCGGGCCGACGCGGCTCAAAGCACCGGTTTGGCGCAGACGCCGCAGTGTTGTCAGCACCTCCGCTTCCGCCACGCCCAGCGCCTCCGCAACCACGGCAAAGGGTCGGGACTGCAACGGAAAGCCACGCTGGTATTCGTTGATCAGCTCGGCTTCCAGAGCGTTGGGAACGACGGTATTCATCCTGCGCGCCTCCCCTAGAAGCCGAGCTGACCGGCACGATGGGTGAAGAAAATGCCGCTGGGGCTGCGAGCCGGCAGTTCGGCCACGGCTTCGCGCGTGCGAGTGTCATAAACTACGAGTTTGTTGTCGTCGCGCACCGATACCCAGATGTCGTCGCCGCGCGGCGTGAACTCCATATGCAGCACGCCTTTACCGGGCCGTAGCGTGTCGACGACCTGCAGCTCCTCGACATCGATGATTTGAATGCGGTCATTGTCGGGGAAGGCGAAATTCACCCACACCTCGCGCCCGTCAGGCCGCGCCCGCACGAACACCGGCTGCCCCGCCACGGGAATGCGCGCGACTTCGCTCCAACCGCGCTCATCGATGACCAGCACTTCGTGCCGGCCCACCGCAGGGACGAACATGTAGTTGCTTGCGCTGGCAAACCCCTCCAAGTGCGGCATCTTGTAGACCGGCAGCTTCTCATCGCCGCGGCCGTAGTCCTCCAGCACCTTGCGCACGCCCTCTTCCGGACGCCATAGATCGAGCAGCGCCAGGCCGTCCTCACCGAACAGGCCGGCGAGGTAATAGCGGCCGTCCGCGGTGATCAGCGCGTCGTAGGGCGCGCGGCCGATCTCGGCATAGCGGGTGATCTGCGGATCCTGCGGGTTTTCGAAATCGGCCAGCCAGATTTCGTCGCTGTCGAAGAGGCTGAACACGAAGCGCTGCTCGGGCGCATCGACTAGCCCCACCACCTTCGAGGCAGCGCCGCCGGCGGAAGGGATGGCCGGTATATCGGCAATCGGCACCAGATCATCGGCATCGAACACGCGCACGCCGCCAGGTTCGTAGTTGGATACGGCGATCAACTCGCCGTCCTGGGAGATCGCGCCGCCGATGCTGTTGCCCGACTGCACCACGCGCGTGACTAGCTCGCCGCGCAGGATGTCGACTTTGCTAAGCCCGCCATCGCGGCCGAATACGTAGGCGTAGCGACCGTCGCGCGAGTAAACCAATGAAGCATGGGAGAGATCACCCAGGCCCTCCACACGATGCAATACCGTATTACCGCTGTTCTCCACTACCAGCACCGCGCCGTCGGCCCGCTCGATGACGACGCCGAGGTCATTGCTGCCACGCAGCTCAGGTTGACTGGCGCAGGCGCCGAGGAGGGCGAACAGCAAGGAATAGAGCAAAAATCTAATCACTAAAGCGCCCCCGTTTGAGTTGTTCGACCAACCAGCGCGCCTCGGCCTCGTTCACGAACTGGCCCCAGGGCGGCATGGCCGTTCCCGGCCGCCCGTGCAGCACTGTCGTTACGAGAAAGTCAACCGGCTTACCGGTCAGGGCTTCGGGTGTGAGCGCTGGACCAAGGCCGCCTTTCATGGTCATGCCATGGCAGGATCCGCAGTCCTGCTCCAGCAGATGCGCCAGTTCCTCACGCCTTTCCGCAGACGGCTCATCCGCTCCGGCGGACACGGTAAACAGCGCTGCAGCCAGTGCCCACAGCGAACGCAAGAAGAAGCGATGCATGAACACTTCCTTCCGGAAAAACGCCCGGCCGGAAGGCCGGGCGTTTTCCGTGGTCGCTCAGTACACGTCGTGCTGAGTGTTGTAGACGTTGAACTTGCCGGTCGGCGTCACTAGACGCTCGTCCTTGATGACGTGCTTGAGCTTGCGCGTCTTGTCGTCTACCACCACGATGGCCGACTCCTCGTCGAGGCCGTTCCAGACCGAGAACCACACCTCGTCGCCCGCCTGGTTGTACTCGGGCTGCACGACGCGCGCGTTGGGGCTCTTAATCCCCGCCCATTCCACGATGGGCAGCACCTCGTAGCCGGCTTCGAGATTGTTGATGTCAAACACGGCAATGCTCTGCGCGATCTTGGCGTCGGGGTTGAAGGTGGTATCGACCCAGAGGTTGTCGGACTCGGGGTGGGTCTTGATGAACAGCGAGCCACCGCCTAGGCCCTGCAGGACGCGAACCGGTTTCCAGGCGTTGTCCGGGTGCCCTTCAGGGTCGGTACCGATCAAGGTGATCGCGGGGCTGCCGAGGGCACTGGTCGCCCACACCGGCCCGAACTCCGGATCTTCGAAGTTGGCACCACGCCCGGGGTGCGGAATGCGCTTGGCGTCCACTAGAGCCGCAAGTTTGCGCTCCTTGGAGTCGACCACGGCGATCTTGTCGGACTCGTTGGCTGCGGTCATGAAGTAGCGATTGGTGCTGTCCCAGCCGCCGTCGTGCAGGAAGCGCGCGGCACCGATCTCGACCATATTGATGTTGTCGAGGTCTTCGTAATTGGCGAGCAGGATCTTGCCCGTCTCCTTCACGTTGATGATGAACTCGGGATGCTCGTGGGAGGCCACGATCGCGGCTACGCGCGGCTCCGGGTGATACTCTTGGGTATCCACTGTCATGCCGCGGGTGGAGACGATCTTGAGCGGCTCGAGGGTATCGCCGTCCATGATCACGAACTGTGGCGGCCAGTAAGTGCCCGCGATGGTGTACTTGTCTTCCCAGCCTTTGTATTTGGACGATTCCACCGAACGCGCTTCGAGCCCGACCTTGATCTCGGCCACCTTCTGCGGCGGATCCATGTACAGATCGATCATGTCGATCTTGGCATCGCGGCCGATGACAAGCAGATAACGGCCGGAAGCCGACATCCGCGAGATGTGCACGGCGTAGCCCGTGTCGATGACGTTAACGATTTCCTTGGAGTCACCGTCGATGAGCGCGATCTGCCCGGCATCGCGTAGCGTCACCGAGAACAGATTTTCAATATTGATGTCGTTCTGCTTCTCTTTCGGCCTCTCCTCCGGCGGAACGATCACATTCCACGTGTTCTTCATGTCCGCCAGGCTGTACTCCGGAGGCGCAGGCGGCTCGTGCTGGATAAAGCGCGCCACGATTTCGATGTCTTTTTCGGTGAGCGCACCCGACGTTCCCCAGTTCGGCATGCCGGCGGGCGTACCGTAGGTGATCAGGGTCTTTAGATACTCCGTCCCGCGCTGCTGCGTAATGTCCGGCGTCAGCGGCTTGCCGGTAGCCCCCTTGCGCAACACACCATGGCAGCCGGCGCAACGCTGGAAGTAGATTTCCTGCGCATGATCGAATTCTTCCTGCGTCATATCGGGTGCGCCCGGCGTTATGACCATTTGGCCGCCGACCTCGGCGACAGGCGAACCGTGCCCTCGATACCCGAGCTCTTCCGCGCTGGTATTAGGGTGCTTGGTCGCCGTGTTCTGGTTGGTATCGGGATTCTGTTGCGCCCACGCGGTGCCCACAAGGAAAGCTAAAGCGGCCGCCGAAAATATCGGCCAGTGCTTCGTTTTCGATCTCATGATCGCCATCCTTCACGTTCAGGTTTAAGGAAAGGCGCCGCGTTAGCCGCGAACGCCGGATCTCCCCGACTCCGCGATAAGTCTTATCGCCAAGCCTCGAGGAAAACTTCGGAATTCGTCGACTCCGCGCATGAGCCACGCATTTATTCGCCGCATTGAAATCAAGAAGAAGTCGAGCGGCTTCTCCATCGCAAATGAAAACGCTAAACAGCACGTACGCATACGCAAAGAAACATCCTTGGTCGGCCCCTGGACTTCCCCTAGAGGCAAGGCCGAGAGACCGAGGAACAAGCACGAAAAGAAGGACGTTCCCGCTAGCGGTCGATTCGCTCCACCGCGCTTGGTCAACGTGCTGTAGCCGCAGATCCTCTGGTATTTCGCGGTGCTGCCTTGACAAGGCGGCGGGATGCGAAATTTAACGCGATACCTGATTAGCCAATACGAAACCGTAACGAGGATGAGCATCTCATCGCCTCGAAAACCCGCATTGGAAAAGTATCTTTAGTGAAGAATAGGGAAGCGTCCTTGACGTTTGTCAAACGCGACAAAAGGACGAAAAGAAGGGAAGCATTAGATGCGGTGGGTGCAAACTCTGAAGGAAGCTTGCACCCACGCTGGGCGGCTAGAGAGAGCTCTTACTTCGCCGCGGCCAGAGCCTGCTCGATATCGGCGAGAATATCGTCGATGTGCTCCAGGCCGATAGACAGACGCACCATGTCGCGCGTCACACCCGCCCTCTGCAGCTCCTCATCGTTGAGCTGACGGTGCGTGGTGGAAGCCGGATGCGTCGCCAGCGATTTGGCGTCGCCGATATTCACCAGCCGCGTGATGAGCTTGAGCGCATCGATAAACTTAGCGCCCGCCTCGAAGCCGCCCTGGATACCGAAGCTGAGAATGCCGGAGGCCTTGCCGCCCATGTACTTCTGCGCCAGTTCATGATCCGGGCTGTCCGGTAAGCCGGCGAAGTTAACCCAACTTACCTGCGGATGTCCCTTGAGGTACTCCGCGACCTTTTGCGCGTTTTCGCAGTGACGGTCCATGCGCAGCGCGAGGGTTTCGATACCCTGCAGCACCAGGAAGGCATTGAAGGGGCTCAGCGCAGCGCCGGTGTTGCGCAAGGGCGCTACCCGCGCGCGACCGATGAAGGCCGCCTCGCCCAGCGCCTCGGTATAGACCACGCCGTGGTAGGACGGATCCGGCTCGTTGAGCATGCGGAAGCGCTCTTTATGCTCGGCCCACGGGAACTTGCCCGAGTCGACGATGACGCCGGCGATGGTGGTGCCATGGCCGCCCATGTACTTGGTCAGCGCGTGCACGACGATGTCGGCGCCGTGCTCAATGGGTCGCCACAAGTAAGGGCTGGGCACGGTGTTATCGACGATCAGCGGCACGCCGCGGCTATGGGCGATTTCGGCCATGCGCTCGATATCGGCGATATTGCCGGAGGGGTTGCCCACAGTCTCGCAGAACACGGCCTTGGTTTTATCGTCGATGGCGGCGGCCATACCATCGAAGTCGTCTTGCGAGACGAAGCGCACCTCAATGCCGCGCCGCGGCAGGCTATGGGCGAAGAAATTGTAGGTGCCACCGTAGAGCTTGCTGGTGGTCACGATATTGTCGCCCACCTCGGATATGGTCTCGATGGCGTACTCGATCGCGGCCATGCCCGAAGCCACCGCCAGCGCACCGACACCGCCCTCCATTTCCGCCACCCGCTGCTCCAGCACCGCGTTGGTCGGGTTCATGATGCGGGTATAGATGTTGCCCGGCACCTTGAGGTCGAACAGGTCAGCACCGTGCTGGGTGTTGTCGAAAGCGTAGGACGTGGTCTGATAGATCGGCACCGCGACCGCCTTGGTGGTCGGGTCGGGCGAATAGCCGCCGTGGATGGCGATGGTTTCGAGCTTCATGCAGTCTCCCCCTTCCTATGTTCGGGTAAGCAGCGGTTTTACAAACCAATAGGCGTGTAAGCCAGCGAATTCTCGCATTGTTTGCCTGCGGGGGCGAACGAGCGCTACGAACTTTATGGAATATAAGAAAAAGCCAGAGGCATAAGCCTCTGGCTATGGCATTAAAAAAACCGGTCCGACAATGGGGGGGGGGATGGATCGGACCGGTGAAAAAACTTAGTAGTACCGTACACCTTTGTCCACCGGCACACTTGACTCACCGACATCGACGTTGGCGCCGATAACATCTCGGCAGAATGCCGGCAGATCGTCCGGCTTGCGGCTGGTAATCAAGTTGCCCTCGTGCACGACTTCCTCGTCTACCCACTCGGCGCCGGCCTGCTCCAGCTCCGCCTGTATTCCGGGATATGAGGTCAGCTTTCGCTGTTTCAATACTCCAGCAGAAGCTAATACCTGCGGACCATGGCAGATGGCCGCAATCAGCCGGCCCTGTTCGTTAAACTTACGCACGAAGTCCAGCACCTCGGCGTGCTCGCGCAACTTTGCCGGCGCGCGCCCGCCAGGAATCAGCAGGATGTCGAAGGCACCTGGGTCTACAGCCCCGACAGCTCGCTCCACGACGACTTCGTAGCCATGCTTACCGCTGTAACGCTCGGCGCCCGTACCGAGAATGGCGACATCTGCGCCAGCCTCGCGAAAGCGATACACCGGATACCAGAGCTCGAGGTCCTCATAGCCATCTTCGGCGAGCACCGCAATCCGCTTGCCTTTGAGCTGCATCATCGTCCTCGATCAGGGCCGTTTAAAGAACACGAACAGATATGCGCACAACGACTCAGATATCAAGCTGACGGGCAAAAAAAGAGGAAGCGGATAACCGCTTCCTCCACGAGGCCAAGCAAGCCGTATTACTGCTGCTGCGACTCTTCGTCGTAAACCACCGCGGCGTCTTGCTCCTCCTGCATAGCGCCGCTCTGCTCATCGCCGAGCGTGGCCTCTTCCTGAATTACCGGCTCTTCCTGGATGGCGGTTTCATCCTGTTGCATCCCCGGGTCTTGTTGCATTCCCGGATCTTCGCCCTCGCAGGCCGCCAATAGGGCTAGTGGCGAAACCAACACCAATGTTCCCAATAGCTTTCGCATCAAACCCGTTCCCTCCTTGTTTCAACCACGTCGCTCGTTCCGACTATGCAAAATCCTGTTGCATTCCTGCTCGCCGACGGGAACCGCTACGCCCGGAGCCCATCGCGCCCCGTCAGGCTGTTCGGCGGCAACATCATCCCCACATCCACTAAAGCGTGTGGCAGACCTGGCCTCAAAGCAGCTCGGGGCATATTTTCAACTCGTTGCCGCTACGGGCTTTTTTCAATACTCGAAAAAAACGACAGGCTTTACCTGGGGCCGTGACGCCACTATTCAAGGTAAAAACGCAACGACATTGGGCCAGCGCCCATGCAGGTAAAACGGCCAGCGCCGGCAGGAGCGACGTGAACGCATTCCCCCTACCGAAACGATTGCACACCGACAGCGGGAATATACGCCGGGTCGGCGTAGAGCTTGAATTTGCAGGTTTGGAGCTCGACCAGATATCGCGCCTGATCATTGAGCTTTTCGGCGGCCATGAGGAGCAGAAAAGCCGCTTTGAGCGGGTGATTCGCGGCACGCGCTGGGGGGACTTCAACACCGAGATAGACATCCGCCTGCTGAAGGACCGCAGCTATTTGAAGTTCCTCGACAAGGCCGGCGTGAGCCTGGACGATGACGCCATGCGCCAGGTGGAAGACTTGCTTGCGCGGGTCGCCTCCACGCTAGTGCCGCTGGAGGTGGGAACGCCGCCCATTCCCATGGATGAGGCGCACGAAATCGAGCGCTTGCGCGAGAGCCTGCAGCGCCACCATGCACTGGGCACGCGGGCTTCGATACGCTACGCCTTCGGCTTGCAATTCAATCCGGAAATTCCGGCCGAAGACATCAACACCGTGCTGGCTTATCTACGCGCCTTCCTGCTCCTAAACGACTGGCTGGAGCAGCGCAGCCAAGTCGCACTGACACGCCGGGTCGCCCCATTCATCAACCACTTTCATCAAGACTACGTGCGCTCGGTTCTGGCGCCGGACTACGACCCGACGCTGGCCGAGCTGATCGACCACTACATCGATCACAACCCGACGCGCAACCGCCCGCTGGATATGCTGCCGCTGCTCCGCCACCTCGACGAGGAGCGGGTGGACGCGCGCTTCGCGGGCAAGGACATCAAGATCAAATCGCGCCCGACCTTTCACTATCGCATGCCCAACAGCCTGATCGACGATCCGGATTGGACACTGGCCTTCGAGTGGGCGGGCTGGGTAGCGGTGGACGATCTGGCACAGAATCGACAGCAGATCGCGCGGCTGAGCGAGAGCTATTTAGCGGACCGCTCGTCACTCGCGATCGGCTATGACGAGGCTTGGGCGAGGCAGGTCGCCGCGTGGCTCGACGCAAGCCGGTAATCGGCGTCACCGGCCCCGATCGAGGCGGTGCGGCGGCGTGGCTGTTCGCGGCGCTGGCAGTCCGCCGCGCGGGCGGCGTGCCCAAGCGCATCCGCCCCGAGCGGCCCTGCTCGATCGAGACGCTGGACGGCCTGATCATCGGCGGCGGCGCCGACGTCGCGCCCAGCCTCTACGGCGAGGAGAAAGCTGCGCTGGAGGAATTGAAGCGACGCGAGCGCTCGCTCTGGCGGTATCTGCTCACGGCACTGTTGTTCCCGTTGATTTACCTGATTCGCCGCATCTTGAGCACCCTGCGCTCGCCGCCCGGCGGTGACGAGGCCCGCGACGCATTGGAATCGCAGCTGATCGGCGCGGCCTTGGAAAGAGACCTGCCTCTACTCGGCATCTGCCGCGGCATGCAGTTGCTGAACGTGGTCTGCGGCGGCACCTTGCACCAGGACATCTCGGACTTTTACGTGGAAGCACCGCAGGTGCATACCATCTGGCCCTACAAGCGCGTGCGCGTCGACGCCGGCACGCGCCTCGCCTCCATCCTCGAGTGTCTGGACTGCCGCGTGAACTCGCTGCACACCCAGGCCATCAACGACCTCGCCCCGTCGCTTCGCGTGGCGGCGCGCGAGGATACCGACATCATCCAAGCCGTGGAACACCGCGAACGTCCGTTCGTGCTCGGCGTCCAGTGGCACCCAGAGTATCTGCCGCAGCGCCGGGAGCAACAGAACATCTTCCAACGCCTCGTCGCGGAGGCCAAGCGCCGCAGCGGGCTGTGAGGTCCAACAAGGCGGAGAAGCCGGGAAACGCGCCCGTAGGGCGGCGACCTCACCGCGATTCTTCACCCGCGGTGGCCGCGAACCTCCGGCAGGTCCGATCGAAATCGGACGTCCGACTTATGCCGAACCTACGGAATGGGGTCCCGTATGTAGGATGAGCCACGCAATAACCCCAAAGTCCATGGGTCACTCCGGCTTAAAGATGGACTATAATGGCGGGTTTTCCCGCACTGCCAGGTAATACCCAATGTCCGAACGCCTCGATCATCTGCGCGCCGAACTCGAACGTCGCATCCTCGTACTGGACTCGGCGATGGGCACCATGATCCAGAGCTACCAGCTCGACGAGGCCGACTTCCGCGGCGAGCGCTTCAAGGACCATCCTTGCGACCTCAAGGGCAACAACGATCTGCTGGTGCTGACCCGGCCAGACATCATTCGCGAGATCCATCTCAAGAACTTCGAAGCCGGCGCCGACATCGTCGAGACCAACACCTTCAGCTCGACCACCATTGCCCAGGCCGACTACCAGATGGAGCACCTGGCCTACGAGCTGAACCTAGAAGCTGCGCGCCTGGCGCGCCAAGCTGCCGATGAGGTGACCGCACGTACGCCGGACAAGCCGCGCTACGTCGCCGGCGCGCTCGGCCCGACCAACCGTACCGCCTCGCTTTCCCCCGACGTCAACGACCCGGGCTTTCGCAACGTCAGTTTCGATCAACTCAAGGAGGCTTACTATCAGGCCGCCGAAGGCCTGATGGACGGCGGCGCCGATCTCATCCTGATCGAAACCATCTTCGATACGCTCAACGCCAAGGCCGCGATCTTCGCGCTGGAAGAGCTGTTCGAAGCCCGCGGCACGCGCCTGCCGGTGATGATTTCCGGCACCATCACCGACGCCTCCGGCCGCACGCTGTCCGGGCAGACCACCGAGGCCTTCTGGAACTCGGTGCGCCATGCCCAGCCACTGTCGGTGGGCTTGAACTGCGCGCTCGGCGCCGAGCAGATGCGCCCCTTCGTGCAGGAAATCAGCCGCGTGGCCGACACGTTCGTGTGCATCTATCCCAACGCTGGCCTCCCCAACGAGATGGGCGAGTACGACCAGTCGCCGGAGTACATGGCGAGCCTGGTGAAGGAATTCGCGGAAAGCGGCTTCGTCAATATTGTCGGCGGCTGCTGTGGCACCACGCCCGAGCACATTGCCGCGATCGCCCAGGCGGTCGAAGGCCTTGAGCCGCGCCAGGTACCGGAGCTGCCGCGCGAGATGCGGCTGTCGGGCATGGAGGCGTTCAACATCGGCGCCGACACCATGTTCGTCAACGTCGGCGAACGGACCAACGTGACCGGCAGCGCGCGCTTTAAGCGCCTGATCAAGGAAGGCGACTTCGACACCGCGTTGGAAGTCGCGCGCGACCAAGTCGAGAACGGGGCGCAGGTGATCGACATCAACATGGACGAGGGCATGCTCGACTCCATGCAGGCCATGGTCACCTTCCTGAACCTGGTCGCCGCCGAGCCCGACATCGCCCGCGTACCGATCATGATCGACTCCTCCAAGTGGGAGATCATCGAAGCAGGCCTCAAGTGCATCCAGGGCAAAGGCATCGTCAACTCCATCTCCATGAAGGAGGGCGAAGCCGCTTTCATCGAGCACGCCAAGCTGGTCAAGCGCTACGGCGCGGCAGCGGTGGTGATGGCCTTCGACGAAGACGGCCAGGCCGACACCTACGAGCGACGCATCCAAATCTGCGAGCGCGCCTATAAAATCCTTACCGAAGAGGTCGGCTTCGCGCCCGAGGATATTATCTTCGACCCCAACATCTTCGCGGTCGCGACCGGCCTTGAGGAGCACAACAACTACGGCGTCGATTTCATTGAAGCCACCCGCTGGATCAAGCGGAATTTGCCTTATGCAAAGGTATCGGGCGGCCTGTCGAACCTGTCGTTCTCCTTCCGCGGCAACGAGCCGGTGCGTAGCGCCATGCATGCGGCCTTCCTCTACCACGCCATCAAGGTCGGCATGGACATGGCCATCGTCAATGCCGGCCAGATCGAAGTGTACGAGGAAATTGACCCGGAGCTGCGCGACGCCGTCGAGGACGTCATCCTCAACCGTCGCGACGACGCTACCGAGCGTCTGCTCGATCTCGCCGAACGCTATAAGGGCCAGGGCGGCAAGGCGGACAAGAAGGAAGACCTCGCTTGGCGTGAATGGCCGGTCGCCAAGCGACTCGAGCATGCTTTGGTCAAGGGCATTGCCGACTACGTCGAGGAAGACACCGAAGAAGCACGGCAGCTCTTCCCGCGCCCCATCGAGGTCATCGAAGGCCCCTTGATGGACGGCATGAACGTGGTCGGCGACCTGTTCGGCTCGGGTAAGATGTTCCTGCCGCAGGTAGTGAAGTCGGCGCGCGTCATGAAAAAGGCCGTGGCCTATCTGCTGCCCTTTATCGAAGCTTCCAAAGAGGAAGGCGCCCGCACCAAGGGCCGCGTGGTGATGGCCACGGTCAAGGGCGACGTCCACGACATCGGCAAGAACATCGTTGGCGTGGTGCTCCAGTGCAATAACTACGAGGTCATCGACCTCGGCGTAATGGTGCCGGCCGAGAAGATCCTGCAGACCGCGCGCGACGAGGACTGCGACATCATCGGCCTGTCCGGCCTGATCACGCCGTCGCTGGACGAAATGGCCAATGTGGCCAAGGAAATGCAGCGCCAGGGCTTCAAACTGCCGCTCTTGATCGGCGGCGCCACGACCTCGCGCGTGCACACGGCGGTGAAGATCGCTCCGCACTACGACGGCGACGTGATCTACGTGAAGGACGCCTCGCGCGCTGTGGGCGTGGTTTCCAACCTGCTTAGCGACACGCTCTACGAGGACTACGCTCGCGGCATTCGCGAGGAGTACGAAAAGGTCCGCAATCAGCATGCCGCGCGGCAGAAAAAGGCCAAGTGGATCAGCCTGGAGGCGGCCCGCGCGAACCGCTCGCCCATAGAGTGGGAGGGCTATACGCCGCCCAAGCCGCGCCAACTCGGCGTTCAGGTTTTCGAGGACTATCCGCTGGAAGAACTGGTCGAGCGCATCGACTGGACGCCTTTCTTCCACGCCTGGGAACTGCCCGGCTCCTATCCGAAGATCTTCAACGATCCGGAGCGTGGGGAGCAGGCGCGCAAGGTCTTCAATGAGGCCCAAGCCATGCTCAAGCAGATCGTCGAGGAGAAATGGCTCACCGCGCGCGGGGTGTTCGGCCTGTTCCCGGCCAATGCCGTCGGCGACGACACTGTGCTTTACACCGATGAGTCACGCACCGAGGTGCTCACGACCCTGCACCACCTGCGCCAGCAATCGGAAAAGCCCGCCGGCCGGCCCAACCGTTCGCTGGCGGACTTCGTCGCCCCCAGGGAAACGGGGCTCGAAGACTACATGGGCGCCTTTGCGGTTACTGCGGGCATCGGTATCGAAGAGCGGCTGCGCGCCTTCGAAGCCGACCACGACGACTACCACGCCATTATGCTGAAGGCGCTGGCCGACCGCCTCGCCGAGGCTTTCGCCGAGCGCCTGCACGAGCGTGTGCGCAAGGAGTTCTGGGGCTACGCAGCAGACGAGACCTTGGATAATGACGCCATCATTCGCGAAGAATACCGAGGCATTCGCCCGGCGCCCGGTTATCCGGCCTGCCCAGATCACACCGAAAAGGCGCTGCTCTGGGAACTGCTCGACGTGGAGAAGAAAGCCGGCATTACGCTTAGCCCCGGCTTCGCCATGGTGCCCACCGCCGCCGTTTCCGGCTGGTATTTCTCGCACCCGGATGCGCGCTACTTCGGCCTTGGCGCGATCTATCGCGACCAAGTCGAGGAATATGCCGAGCGCAAGGGCATGAGCGTGCGGGAAGTAGAGCGCTGGCTGGCGCCGAACCTGGGTTATGAGCCGGAGGATTAGAGCCTAGGTTAGGCGAAGTCCGACAACAGCATAGGTTTCGCTGGCGTTCAACCCATCCTACGTACCCTCTTCGTAGGTTGGGTTGAGCCCGTCAGGGCGATACCCAACAACTTCAAGTGGCTTCTCGCCGGCACGCAGCCACCCTGCGTGCTGCGCCTTTGTGGCCTGAATCACGATTCGCACAAACTCGGAAAATTCCGTGTCAGACCGCCCTTGAATTTGTGCAGCCGCAACATACTTCGGGGGCTTCACTCAAAACCTCAGGGACGAGGGTCGATGAATTGGCAAACGCTTTCCACGCTGCAACTGCTCTCCGCAAGCCTGTTCGCGCGCTGGCATGTACGCCGAATGCCGCCCCCCGCCGATGCCGAGGAACGCCGCGAGCAGTTGCGCTGGTGCCGCGATCATTGCCAAACCTTCGCCGGTCGTTGGTTCGCGCTGGCGGCGCTGTTCTGGCTGATCTTCAGCCTGCCCTTTCAAACGCTCAAAGTTCCGCTGCTGGGCATAGCGGCGTTGCTGGCCTTCTCGCTCGGCATTTATCACCTGGTCTGGCACATCTGGGCGCAAGACAAGGTGGGGCCGCCGCCCATCGAGCCGCCGGTGGACTTCACCCCTCCCGAGCATAGGGAGCGCCACCGGAAGTAACCGGACTACGGCTATGGCCGGCGAGATCGTCATCTTCGACATCGACGGCACGCTGGCCGATATCTCCGCGCGTGAGCACCACGTCCGGCGCAAGCCCAGGAACTGGGACGCGTTCTTTCGAGGCATGGCGGAAGACAAGATCATTCAGCCCATCGCCCACCTCTGCAATACGCTGTACGACGCCGGCTTCCACGTGGTGCTGTGTTCCGGCCGCCCCGACAACTATCGCCAGGTAACCGAGGAATGGCTGGAGCGCCACAAGCTGCGCTACCACCAGCTGCTGCTGCGTCCCGCTGGCGACCGCCGCAGCGACGCCATCATCAAGCGCGAGATGCTCGACCGACTCGATCGGGCAAGAATCTCCTTCATCGTCGAGGACCGTAGCCGCGTAGTGAAAATGTGGCGCGACGAAGGTTTCATCTGCCTGCAGTGCGCGCCGGGGGAATTCTGATACCTTTAGTGATCTAGAACACCGATAACAAAAAGGACTTGGTCATGGCTCAAAGCATTTACGACTTCACCGCGCACCGTATCACCGGCGAAGAGCAGTCACTGGCCGATTACCGCGGCAAGACGCTGCTCATCGTCAACACCGCCAGCAAATGCGGCTTTACGCCACAGTACAAGGGCCTGGAGGCGCTGTATCAGCACTACAAAGACCGTGGGCTGGTCGTGCTCGGCTTTCCCTGCGATCAGTTCGGCCATCAGGAACCCGGCAGCGAGGCGGAAATCGCCAGCTTCTGCGAGCGCAACTACGGCGTGAGCTTTCCCATGTTCGCCAAAATCGATGTCAATGGCGAAAAGGCCCACCCGCTTTACCGCTATCTAAAAGCCGAGGCTCCGGGCGTGCTCGGCAGCCAGGGCATCAAGTGGAACTTCACCAAATTCCTGGTCGGCCCCGACGGCAAGGTTCGCGCTCGGTACTCCCCGCGCACCAAGCCCGAGGAATTGCAGGGTGACATCGAGCGGGCGCTGAATGAGACGGCGGCGTGAGGAAAATTCGATTGAACCACGGAGGCACGGAGACACGGAGAAAGGCAGGCTTCTTGTAGCGCGAGAATAGGGCACCTGTGGGAGTGGCGACCCCGCCGCGATTCAAAGACGGATTTTGTCGCGGCAAACACGGAAGATTTTTACTGATTTATTCCGTGCTTTCTGTGTTTTCCGTGGCTAATCCTGCCGCCCAGGAACAATCGCGCCGAGGACGCCGTTTCGTCCAAAACCTCTCTTCTCCGTGTCTCCGTGCCTTCGTGGTTCATAAAAATCCCCGGTACGGCAGGCCGTCCCGGGCTCTCGGTCTCTGCCCTGGCGCGTGATAAACTGGCCGCTTTCGGCACATTCCTCCTAAATAGACAAGTTCCCCAGAGGATCGCGAGATGCCCGCCTATCGTTCCAGAACGTCTACCTTCGGCCGCAACATGGCCGGCGCCCGCGCGCTGTGGCGCGCCACGGGCATGAAAGACGGCGACTTCAACAAGCCCATCATTGCCGTCGCCAACTCCTTCACCCAGTTCGTGCCCGGCCACGTCCACCTCAAGGACCTCGGCCAGTTGGTGATCGAAGAAATCGAGAAAGCCGGCGGCGTGGGCAAGGAATTCAACACCATCGCCGTAGACGACGGCATCGCCATGGGCCATGACGGCATGCTGTACTCGCTGCCTTCGCGCGAGGTCATCGCCGACGCGGTCGAATACATGTGCAACGCCCATTGCGCCGACGCGCTGGTGTGCATCTCCAACTGCGACAAGATCACCCCCGGCATGCTGATGGCCGCGCTGCGCCTCAACATCCCGGTAATCTTCGTCTCCGGCGGCCCCATGGAGGCCGGCAAAACGAAGCTTGCGGGCGAGGACGTCGCCCTCGACCTGGTAGACGCCATGGTCGCCGCGGCCGACAGCAACGTGTCCGATGGCGACGTTGAGCGCATCGAACGCTCCGCCTGCCCGACCTGCGGCTCCTGCTCCGGCATGTTCACTGCCAACTCCATGAACTGCCTGACCGAGGCGCTGGGCCTGAGCCTGCCGGGCAACGGCTCGCTGCTGGCAACCCACGCCGACCGCGAACGCCTCTTTCGCGAGGCCGGCCGGCGCATCGTCGAGATCGCCGAGCGCTACTACCGTGAAGACGACGAAGCCGTCCTGCCGCGCAACATCGCGACCCGCACGGCTTTCGAGAACGCCATGAGCCTGGACATCGCCATGGGCGGCTCCAGCAATACTGTGCTGCATCTGCTGGCCGCGGCACAGGAAGCCGAGGTGGACTTCACCATGGCCGACATCGACCGCCTGTCGCGCCGAGTGCCGACCTTGTGTAAGGTCGCGCCGGCAGTGGCGCACTACCACATGGAAGACGTCCACCGCGCCGGCGGCATCATGGGCATTCTGGGCGAACTCGACCGGGCCGGCCTGATTGATACCAGCGTGCCCACGGTCCATTCCAAGACCCTGCACGACGCGCTCGAAGCCTGGGACATTCGCCGCACCAATAACGAAGAGGTGCTGGCCTTCTTCCGCGCCGGCCCGGCCGGCATCCCAACCCAGCAGGCCTTCAGCCAGTCCACTCGCTTCCCGACGCTAGACGACGACCGCGCCAACGGCTGCATTCGCGACCTCGAGCACGCCTACAGCACCGACGGCGGCCTCGCAGTGCTCTATGGCAACCTCGCCGAGAACGGCTGCATCGTGAAGACAGCGGGCGTGGACGAGAGCATTCTCACCTTCGAAGGCCCGGCGGTGGTATTCGAGAGCCAGGACAGCGCGGTGGAAGGCATCCTCGGCGGCCAGGTCAAGGCCGGCGATGTCGTCATCATCCGCTACGAAGGCCCTAAGGGCGGCCCGGGCATGCAGGAGATGCTCTACCCGACCAGCTACCTGAAATCCAAAGGCCTGGGCGCCGCCTGCGCGCTGATCACCGACGGCCGCTTCTCGGGCGGCACCTCGGGGCTGTCGATCGGCCACGTCTCGCCTGAGGCTGCAAGCAAGGGCAACATCGCGCTCATCGAGCCGGGCGACACCATCCGCATTGATATCCCCAACCGTCGCATCGAGATCGTCGTCTCCGACGAAGAGCTCGCGCAGCGGCGTACGGCAATGGAAGCCAAGGGCGCCGATGCCTGGAAACCGGCCGCTCCGCGCCAGCGCAAGGTGAGCACGGCGCTCAAGGTCTACGCCAAGTTCGCCACCAGCGCGGACAAAGGCGCTGTTCGCGACCTATCCCTGCTCGACTAAAAGCCCTAGTCGGCCGACTGGCAAAGTCGGCGACAGGTGCTCATGGAAAGCCGGCAGATTACTCTGCCGGCTTTTTTTGTAGCGCAACCCTCGACCTTGGCGACCGCCGCACCTTA
>JAJUGG010000035.1 GCA_029268285.1 Ectothiorhodospiraceae bacterium
AAGCTCACCAAGGATGCGCCGCTGGACGAGATCGAACAGATCCTCGATCAGGCTAATGAATGGGTATCGGTGGTTCCCAACGACCCCGAGGCCAGCAAGCGCGATCTGACGCCGACCGCAGTGAGCGGCACCCTCAAGACGCCTGTGGGTCGTCTGCGCAAGCTGCAGATGGGGCCGCAGTATCTATCCGCCTTCACGGTGGGCGATCAGTTGCTGTGGGGCGCGGCCGAGCCGCTGCGCCGCATGCTGCGCATTCTGCTGGAAGCCTGAGTTAGACGATGACTGCCTCCGCGCTGAATAGTGCGGAGGCAGTCTGCGGAGCGCATTACGTGAGTCGGCGTGTCGATATAGCCCTGGTGGGCGCCACTTCCCTGATCGGCGAAAGCCTTATCGAACTGCTCGAAGCGCGAGACTTTCCGGTCGACAAGCTGCATTTGCTCGACACAGAATCGGCTGCCGGTAAACGCATCGAGTTCCGAGGGCGCTACCTCGCCGTCGCTCCCGCCGCCGATTTCGATTTCTCCCAGGTGAGGCTCGCCTTGTTCGTGGCGCCCGTATCGCTCGCTGCGGACCAAGTGCCGCGTGCTCTTGAGGCCGGCGCTAGAGTCATCGATGCCAGCACGGTATTCGCCGAGGACGCCGAGGCACTGCTAGCAGTGGCTGACGTCGACCCTGAGGGGATAAGCGCGAGCGACGCGCAGCTCATAGTCAGCCCCTCGCCGATGAGCGTGCAGCTCGCAGTGGCTTTGGCCCCGTTGCAGCAGCTTGCCGGTCTGGGGCGCGTTCAGGTTGCGACCTACCAAGCGGTATCCGAGCGTGGGCGCCGCGGCATCGAGGAACTCGGGCGTCAGACTGCCGACCTGCTCAACATGCGTGGCGTAAAAACCTCAGCATTCGCCCGTCAGATAGCATTTAATGTATTAGGACGGAACGGAAAAACCGATCAAGACGGCTATACTGCCGAAGAACAGCGTGTTGCACGGCAGACGAAGAAGCTGCTGGCATGTCCAGAGCTGGCAATCACCGTCAACAGTGCCTGGGTTCCCGTATTCTACGGCCATTGCGCAGCCGTTACTGTTGAGACGCGCGAGCCTGTAGAACTTGCTGCCGTACGCGAGGCATTCGAACGGGCTCGCGGGGTTGAGTTGTTGGAAAGCGAAGGTGACGGTGATTTTCCGACACCCGTCACGGACGCCGCCCAGCAAGATGCGGTATTCATAGGCCGTTTACGCCGTGACCCGGCCCACCCCCACGGTTTGAATTTCTGGGTGGTCGCGGATAATGTTCGTAGGGGAGCGGCCCTCAACGTCCTGCAGATAGCGGAACTGTTAGGGAAACACTAGGCCATAAGGGAATGGTTCAGAGTTTCTCCGGTTTGACGGGATCGCCGGGGGGAGAACAACAACCATAAGCCGCCGCCATGGCCGGCAATTAGGGTACATCATGGCTCGCAGACTCGCTCATATTTTCGGCATCCCTTGCCTTGCATTGTCGTCCGCGGCATTTGCGCTCGGTGTTGGATCGATTGAATCCAATTCAGCGCTCAATCAGCCGCTTAGCGCCCGCATCCCCCTGATTTCGTCAGACCCTCACGAAGTCGATAACCTGACGGTTTCGTTGGCGTCACCGGTGGCATTTCAGCGCGCCGGCGTGGAACGGCCCTTTTATCTTTCGCAGTTAAAGTTCGAAGTCGTCACCGACGCGCCGCAACCTTACGTCAAGGTGACGACGGAAGATCCGTTCAAAGAGCCTTTTCTCGATTTCCTGGTCGAATTGAATTGGCCCCAGGGGCGATTGGTTCGCGAGTACACGCTGCTGCTCGACCCACCGCTGTACGAAACCAACCAAGCGGCCGCGCCTGCGCCGGCTGCGCAGCCGGCGCGTCCGGCGCAGCGCATTGAAAGTGCTGCGCGCGCAGGCGGCAACGGCGCGGTGGCGCGCCCCGCGCCGTCGGGCGGCAGCTATACAGAAGTGGCCGATGCGCCCAGCGAGTACGGCCCGGTGCGCCCGAACGACACGCTTTGGGAAATCGCCCAGCAGGTTCGCCCGAGCGGCGAGTTGACCGTGCAGCAGACCATGGTGGCGCTGCTGCGGGCCAACCCCGACGCCTTCCTCAATGGCGACATGAACCGCTTGAAGCGCGGCGCGGTGCTGCGGGTTCCGCCGCAGAGCGAGATCGCCTCCATTACCGCTGCGGCGGCGCGCGCCGAAGTGTCGCGGCAGGTCGCGCTATGGCGCGAAAGCCAGGCCCAGCGCCAGCCTGTTGCTGAGGTCGCCGCTGACAACGAGCCGCGGCTGCAAGTCGTTGCACCGCCGGACGATATCGAAGAGGGCGGGGAGGATTCGCCGACATCGCTGCTCGAGCGCGATTTGGCGGCCACGGCTGATAATATCTCCCGCCTGCAGCGAGAGCTGTCGATGAGCGAGGAGTCGCGCGTCGGTCTGCAGGCCGAGAATGAAGAGTTGCGCGGGCAGGTCGATGACCTGAAGCAGCAGCTGGCCGCGCTTGAGCGCATGGTGAATTTGCAGCTCGCCAACGCCACGGCGGACGAGGCGGCGGACATGGCTCCGGCCGAACTGGCGAGCGCCGAAGAGGCTGCCGTCGAGGAGCCGGATGTGGCCGGGGATAGCGCTGCCGAGGCGGGAGCGGAGGAGACGGTCGAACCTGTTACGGAGCCGGCCGTCGCCACCATCGAGACGCTGGAGCCGACCACGGTGCCCGCCGAGGTCACGGCGCCTGTGCAGCCTGAACAACCGGATTCCAGGAACTTCCTAAGCGATTGGCGCAATATCGGCGTCCTCGGTGGCGCGGCGCTGCTGGTTGCGGCACTGATCATGCTGCTCATCCGGCGCCGGCGCGAAGCCGCGGAAGTGGCTGCGATGGCGGCTGCAGAGCCGGCACCGATACAGGAAACTGAGGAGCCGGCGGAAGCCGTCGCGCGGAGCGAGTCGGAGCCTGTCGACGCCGAGGAAGAACTGCCGGACATGATGCCGGAGGAAGACCCGCTCAGCGAGGCCGACATTTACATGGCGCACGGTCATTACGACCAGGCCCGCTCGGTCATGGAAAGCGCTATCGAACAAGAGCCGCATCGCACCGACCTGCGTTTGAAGCTGCTCGAAATCGGTGCCCTGACCCTGGACCGCGACGTCTTCGATGCACAGCTCGTGGCCCTGCATGAGCGCGCCGGCGATGAGCATCCGGATTGGCAGCGCGCGCTCGAGTTCGCGCGCGAGTTCGCGCCCGAGCACCCGTTGGTTGCTGGCGACGTGGCCGAGGCGCTCGAAGTTCCGGCTGCGGATGAAGCAGCGCCGGTCGAGGTCGATCTCGGCGACGCCGAGCCGCAGGCATACGACGATGTCGCTGTCGACGCTAGCAAGGCGAGTGAGCCCGCGTCCTTCGAGGCCGCTGCGCCGCAATCCTCCGCTGAGGATCTGTCGCTGGATTTCGATTTGGGCGAGCCGGTTTCCGGTGCGGCCGCGGAGCAGGTTGAAGCCATCGCCGAGGAGCGTGCTGGCGACGATGCCGATCTCGAGTTCGAACTCGACCAAGCCCTGAGCGTCGAGCCTGGTCTGGATGAGGAGCGGCCAGCCGCAAAGCAGGAGCTGGACGACCTGGAGTTCGATCTGGACGGTCTGGATTTCGCGGTTGAGGGTGATGCCGCCTCCGCGCGTGACAGCGCTGACGCGAAGGCCCTCGAGGACGCCTTCGAGCTTCCCGCGCTGGACGATCAGGACCTCGGCGGCGATGACGGCCTGGGTGCGTTGGACGAAGTAAGCACCAAGCTGGATCTGGCGCGCGCTTATCTGGATATGGGTGACGGCGAGGGGGCTCGGGATCTGCTCCAGGAAGTCATCGATGAAGGCAATGCCAGTCAGCGTCAGGAAGCCGAAAGCCTGCTGCGCGACATTGCCTGATTCCAGCAGCTAGGTGTTATTCGACCCCATTGGACACCGGGCTCTGCCCGGTGTCTTCGTTCACGCCTCGGGGCGTGCTGGAAGGTTGAGGGATGCGATTCGCTCTCGGAGTCGAGTACGACGGCAGCCCGTTCAGCGGGTGGCAGCGCCAAGCGCATGCCGCTAGCGTACAGGCCGCGGTCGAAAGGGCTTTGTCCAAGATTGCCGACCACCCGGTGCAGGCAACCTGTGCCGGCCGTACCGATGCCGGCGTGCACGCGACCCAGCAGGTGGTGCATTTCGATACCAGCGCCGTGCGGCCTGCGCGGGCCTGGCTCATGGGTGGAAACGCCAACTTGCCGGAGTCGGTGGGGTTTACGTGGCTGCGCGAGGTCGATGACAGCTTCAACGCCCGCTTTTCGGCCACCGCGCGCGCCTATCGCTATGTGATCTGCTCGCGTCCCTTGCGCCCGGCGCTGCATCGCAAGCGGGTCTCGTGGACCTATAAGGCGCTCGATGCCGAGCGGATGCATGAAGCTGGCCAGGCGCTACTGGGCGAGCATGACTTTACGTCGTTTCGCGCTGTCGCCTGCCAAGCCAAGCATCCCATACGCACCATCGAGCGCCTCAGCGTGCGCCGGTCCGGCGATTACCTTTATCTCGATATCGCCGCGAACGCTTTTCTGCACCACATGGTCAGAAACATTGCAGGCACCTTGATGACGGTAGGCGCGGGCGAGCAGCCGGTAGGCTGGGTGCGCGAGGTGCTGGAGGCGCGCGATCGTACGGTTGCGGGCATTACGGCGCCGGCCGAAGGCCTTTATCTGGTCGCGGTACGCTACCCGTCGGTTTACGATCTACCGGAGCAGGGCGAACTTCCGGTTTTTGCCTGAATCAACCGCCC
This sequence comes from Ectothiorhodospiraceae bacterium, assembly GCA_029268285.1. Classification (GTDB taxonomy): domain Bacteria; phylum Pseudomonadota; class Gammaproteobacteria; order Nitrococcales; family AK92; genus JAJUGG01. The sequence continues at coordinate 4,802 of JAJUGG010000035.1, forward strand.
GCGTTAGGATTTGCACCTTGCCCCATGACGAGTCACTTCAGCCCAGGCCCTTTTCGTGCGTACACGCGTTAAGATTTGCGGTATTACCCGTCCGGAGGACGCCCTGCATGCGGTCGACTTCGGCGCCGATGCGATCGGCTTGATTTTCACGGCGCGAAGCCCTCGGCACGTCGAACTCGAGCAGGCGCGGGAAATCGCTGCGGCGGTGGGTCCGCTGGTAACGGTGGTCGGGCTGTTCCTCGATCCGCGCGCCGACGAGGTCGAGGCAGTGTTGTCGCGCGTGTCGGTGGACATGCTGCAGTTTCACGGCGAAGAAAGCCCTGCCTTCTGCGAAGCGTTCGGCCGCCGCTATCTCAAGGCCGTGCCCATGGGCGGCGACTCGGATCCCGAGGCGTACGCCGCGCGCTATCGACGGGCCTCCGGCTTCGTGCTCGACAGCCATGCGGTCGGTGGCCGCGGTGGCACCGGCGAGCGCTTCGATTGGCAGCGCGTGCCGAAGCTGCCGAAACCTATTCTGCTGGCCGGCGGCTTGACGCCGGACAATGTGGCCGAGGCGATTCGCGCTTGCTGTCCCTACGGGGTCGACGTCAGCAGCGGAATCGAGGCGGCCAAGGGCATCAAGGACACCCGCAAGCTCGCGGCTTTTATCGATGAGGTAAGACGTGTCGGACACGACTGAACAAGGCCTGGAGTCCATCGACTTCAGCCACTATCCGGATTCACGCGGCCATTTCGGACCCTACGGCGGCCGCTTCGTGGCCGAAACCCTGATGGCCGCACTCGACGAACTCGAGGCCGCCTACCAGCGCTACCGCAACGACCCCGACTTCGTGGCCGAGTTCGAGCACGATCTGAAGCACTACGTGGGGCGACCTTCGTCACTCTACTATGCCGAGCGCTGGAGCAAGCAACTCGGCGGCGCCAAGATCTACCTTAAGCGCGAGGATCTCAATCATACCGGCGCGCACAAGGTGAACAACACCATCGGCCAAGCGCTGCTCGCCAAGCGTATGGGTAAGCGCCGCGTCATCGCCGAAACCGGTGCTGGCCAGCACGGGGTGGCGACCGCCACCGTGGCCGCCCGCTTCGGCATGCAGTGTGTCGTCTACATGGGCGCTGAAGATGTGCAGCGTCAGGCGCCCAATGTGTTCCGAATGAAGCTGCTCGGTGCCGAAGTGCGCGCGGTCGAGGCCGGTACCCGCACGCTCAAGGACGCCATGAACGAGGCGATGCGGGACTGGGTCACCAACATCGACGATACCTTCTACATCATCGGCACCGTTGCCGGGCCCCATCCCTATCCCGCCATGGTGCGCGATTTTCAGGCAATCATCGGCGAGGAAGCCAAGCGCCAGATCCTGGACATGGAAGGGCGGCTGCCCGATGCGCTGGTAGCCTGCGTGGGCGGCGGCTCTAACGCTATCGGCCTGTTCCATCCGTTCCTGGAGGATCGCGATGTCGCCATGTACGGCGTGGAGGCAGCCGGCGAGGGCATTGCCACCGGCCGCCACGCCGCGCCCCTGGCGGCCGGCCGTCCCGGCGTACTGCACGGCAACCGGACTTACCTCATGGAGACCGACGATGGTCAGATCGTCGGCACGCACTCCATTTCTGCCGGCCTCGACTATCCGGGGGTCGGCCCTGAGCACGCGTGGCTCAAGGACATCAAGCGCGTCAATTACGTCTCGGTCACCGACGCCGAGGCGTTGGACGCCTTCGAGCAGCTCACGCGCCTGGAAGGTATTCTGCCCGCCCTGGAAAGCAGCCATGCGCTCGCGTACGGCGCCAAGCTCGCGCGCCAGATGCGAAAGGATGAGGTCATCGTCGTCAACCTCTCCGGTCGAGGCGACAAGGACATCAACACTATCGCCACGCTGAAGGGGATCACGCTATGAGTCGCATTGCCGAGACGTTTGCGCGCAATCGCGCCAGCGGACGCAAGACCTTGGTCACGTTCATCACGGCGGGCGATCCTCAGCCGCAGGTCACGGTGCCTTTGCTGCATCGCCTGGTCGAAGCCGGTGCCGATATCCTGGAGGTGGGTGTACCCTTCTCCGACCCCATGGCGGAAGGCCCGGTCATTCAGGCCGCTTGCGAACGTGCGCTGCAGCACGATGTGAGCAGCGAAGATGTTTTCGCCATGGTGCGGGAGTTCAGGCAAAAGGATCAGCAGACGCCGATCGTGTTAATGGGTTACCTCAATCCGGTCGAGGCCATGGGGCATGAGCGTTATGCCGAGCGCGCCGCCGCCGCTGGAGTCGACGGCGTCATCGTGGTGGATCTCCCCCCGGAAGAGGGCGAAGACTTCAACCGGGCGCTCGAAGCGCGTGGGCTGGATCTCATCCTGCTCGTGGCGCCGACGACCACCCCGGCGCGTCTTCAGCGCATCTGCGACGCCGCGCGCGGCTTCGTCTACTACGTGTCGCTGAAGGGCGTGACCGGCGCCGACAGCCTGGACATCGATTCAGTGACAGCCAAAGTTGAGGAAATCCGCAAGGTCACGGAGCTACCGGTTGGCGTAGGCTTTGGAATTCGCGACGCCGAGTCCGCCGCCCGCGTGGCGAGCGCCGCCGATGCCGCGGTCGTGGGCTCTGCCATCGTACGTCTGATCGGCGAGAACCAGTCGGACATCGACGCGCTGTACGATCGCGTTGCCTCTCTGGTCGGCGAAATGCGCCGGGCCATGGATGCGACAGGTGAACCCGCTTGACTAAGGAACACGACAAACCCATGAGCTGGTTTCAGAAATTGATGCCATCGCGCATCCGCACCGAAGGCAGCAACCGCTCCCGCAGCGTGCCCGAAGGGCTTTGGACCAAGTGCGATAACTGTAGCGCCGTACTCTATCGGCCCGAGGTGGAGCGCAACATGGAGGTGTGCCCCAAGTGCGGCCACCATCTGCGTATCAGCGCCCGCCGTCGGCTGGAGCTGCTGTTGGACGAGGGCACGGCGAGCGAAATCGGCGCCAACCTGCAGCCGGTGGACGTGCTCAAGTTCCGAGACAGCAAAAAGTACCGCGATCGGCTCGCGCAGGCGCAAAAACAGGTCGGCGAGCACGATGCGCTTATCGTGATGCGGGGCGAGATCAAGCAGCTGCCGGTGGTCGCGGGCGCCTTCGAGTTCGCGTTCATGGGCGGTTCCATGGGCTCCGTGGTCGGCGAGCGCTTCGTGCGCGCGGCCAACCTGAGTCTGGAGGAGCGTATTCCGCTCATTTGCTTCTCCGCGAGCGGCGGTGCGCGCATGCAGGAAGCCTTGTTCTCGCTGATGCAGATGGCCAAGACCAGCGCGGCGCTGGCTCGCTTGCGCGAAGCCGGGGTGCCGTTCATATCGGTCATGACCGATCCCACGATGGGCGGCGTGTCTGCCAGTCTGGCCATGCTGGGCGACATCAATATTGCCGAACCGGGCGCCCTGATCGGCTTTGCCGGCCCGCGCGTTATTGAGCAGACCGTGCGCGAGACCCTGCCGGAGGGTTTCCAGCGCGCCGAGTTCCTGCTCGATCACGGGGCGATCGATATGATCGTCGATCGGCGTGAGATGCGCGACAAGCTCTCCGCAGTGCTCGCCATGCTGACTCACCAGCCGTCCCCCAGGACCAAGCGCCTGCCGGAACATGCCTGACGCCCCTCGCGGTATGCGCTTCGAAAGGCTCGAGGACTGGCTCGACTGGCAACAGGGCCTGCACCCCAGCGCCATCGATCTCGGGCTCGAGCGTGTACGGCAAGTAGCCGAGCGCCTCGGCGTGCTGACGCCGGGGGTGCCGGTGATCACGGTGGCCGGAACCAATGGCAAAGGCTCTTGCGTCGCCTATCTCGATGCCGTCCTGCGCCGGGCCGGCTACCGCACCGGCGTGTACACCTCGCCGCATCTGCTGCGTTACAACGAGCGCGTCCGCATCAACGGGCAGGACATCGACGATGCCTCTCTGGTCGACGCCTTCGGACGCATTGACCGTGCTCGGGGCGACCTTACGCTGACCTACTTCGAGTTCGGCACGCTAGCTGCGTTGGACTTGTTCCGGCGCCGGCAAGCGGACGTTTGGGTGCTGGAAGTAGGGCTTGGCGGTCGTCTTGACGCCGTTAATATCGTCGATGCCGACTGCGCGATCATTACCTCCATCGGGCTCGACCACACTGATTGGCTGGGTTCCGATCGGAACGCTATAGGGCGCGAGAAGGCGGGCATCCTGCGCTCTGGCCGGCCGGTGGTGTACGGCGAAGCGGACGTTCCCGAGAGTGTTGCTCGCTACGCGGCCGAACTCGGGGCTGAGCTACTGATCGCGCAGCGTGATTATCGCTGGCAGCTGGAGGATGATGCCTGGTCGCTGGAGGATGCCGCGGGACGCCTCGAGCACCTGCCGCGTCCCGGGGTGCAGGGACGACACCAGCACGCCAATGCCGCTGCGGCCGCGGTTGCGCTGCGCAAACTAGCGCCGCGTTTGCCGGTTCCAGAGCAGGCGCTGCGGGAGGGCATTGCCGCGGCACGCGTCCAAGGCCGACTAGAAGTCGTGCCGGGCGAGGTGGAGTGGGTGCTGGATGTGGCGCATAATCACGATAGCGTAACGGACCTGGACGCTTTTCTGGCGGCACAGCCGCCGCGGCGCACGCTCGCCGTTTTCGCTCAAATGCAACGTAAGGCCCTGGAAGAGGTCGTGCCGGCGATCGAGGCCCGAATCGATCAATGGTATCTGCTTGATTTGCCCGACAGCGATGCGCGCGCGACCAGCGACGTGGCGCGCTACCTGAGCGCGCGGGGCGCGGAGGTCGCAGACAGCGGTCCGAGCGCGTCCCTCTGGACTCGGCTGGAGTCGGCAATGCAGCCTGGCGATCGGGTCGTGGTTTTCGGGTCTTTTCGAACGGTAGAAGAGGCCATGCGCCAAGGTTACGGTTCTCGCGGCGACGCAGGGAGGGGGATGTGAAGCAGACGCTCAAACAGCGCATGGTCGGTGCGATCATCTTGGCCGCGCTCGCGGTCATCTTCATTCCGATGCTGCTCAAGGGGCCGGTGGATCAGGGGCTTACCGACGTGCCCATCGCCATCCCCCCGCGCCCGGTGGTCGAGGTCGACGAAGCCCTGGCTGCGGCCCCCGAAGAGCCGCCGGTTTCCGACGCGGACTTCACGCGTTCGGTGCCGCTGGAGTCGGACCACGTGCAGCCCCCACCAGAACTGCCGGCTGAAAGCGCGCCGGTCGCGCTCGACGAGCCTTCGCCGGTAGAACAGACACCGCCGGAATTGGCTTCGTGGGCGGTGCAGGTCGGCAGCTTCGGGCGCGAGAGCAACGCCGTGGGGCTGCGCGACAAGCTGCGCGCCAGCGGCTATAGCGCTTACGTGGATGCGATCGACGGTAACGGCGAGCGCTTCTACCGTGTGCGCGTGGGGCCGGTGGTGAGCCGCGAAGAAGCCGACCGGCTCAAGGACGACTTGGTCGGCAAGGTGCAGCTCAAAGGTCTCGTGGTCTCCCATCCGTGAACCACACGAGGGGCTGGCGGTCAAACACAGCAAGGCAGCGTCATGCCGGCGCGCGAGGGCTTTCTTTCGCCGTCCCCGTGGCTCTGATACTATCCGCCGGCTTTTGGCCGGAATTTGATTTCGCGCGCGCATGAATTGGGTCGATTACGCCATTCTCGGAATCATCGCTATCTCGGCGCTGATCAGCCTCGTGCGAGGCTTTGCCCGCGAGGTGCTCTCCATCATCGCCTGGGTAGCGGCGTTCTGGGCTGCGCTACGTTTCGCCGCCGTGGCTGCGCCTCTGCTGGAGCCTTATCTGGCGTCGCCCAATCTGCGCATCGGCGCGGCCTTCGTCCTGATCTTCGTCGGCGTTCTGCTGCTAGGCGCGCTGATTAATTTTCTGGTGAGCTTCTTCATCGGGCGTACCGGGCTTTCCGGCACGGACAGAGCCGTAGGCGTGGTGTTCGGAGCGGCGCGCGGGGTGCTCATCGTGGCCGTGCTGGTGTTGCTGCTCGGCTTGACGCCGATTCCGCGCGAAACTTGGTGGCGCCAGTCTCAACTCATCAGTGTTCTAACGCCTTGGGTGTGCCAGGTCGGCGTCGATGCCTGGATGCGTGACTTCACGGTGTTCTCGCCACTGGCGAGCGGGGGCATCGATACGGCTGTGGGCAAGCCGGTGGCGACTTACTGGTCGGAGTTCTGCGCAGGGAATTCGGCCGGCGAAGAATAGAATCTTGCGTGATCGGCAAGCAGGTGCGCCGCGCAAGCGGCAGCGAGAGGTGATTTTATGTGCGGCATTATCGGAATGGTGGCAAAAGGGCCGGTCAATCAGGCGCTCTACGACGGCCTGACGGTCCTTCAGCATCGCGGCCAGGACGCTGCCGGCATCATGACGTTCGACAACGGTCGACTCTATCTGCGCAAGAACAACGGCTTGGTGAGGGATGTGTTTCACACCCGCCACATGGTCAAGCTGCTCGGCAACATGGGCATCGGCCATGTCCGCTATCCCACGGCCGGCTGCTCCAGCTCCGCCGAGGCGCAGCCGTTCTACGTGAACTCGCCGTACGGCATCAGCCTGGCCCATAACGGCAACCTCATCAACGACGAGCAGCTCAAGCAGGAAGTTTTCCAGGCGGACCTGCGCCATATCAACACCGAGTCGGACTCGGAAATCCTGCTCAACGTCTTTGCCCACGAATTGTTTCGCGAGCGGCGTTTGGAGATCGGCTATCAGGAGGTCTTCAAAGCCGTGGAGGGCGTGCATCGGCGCTGTCGCGGCGCCTATGCGGCCGTGGCGATGATTAACAATTACGGCATTGTCGGCTTCCGCGACCCGAACGGCATTCGGCCGCTATGCTTCGGTCGGCGTAAAACCGAAGCGGGCATGGAGTACGTGATCGCTTCCGAGAGCGTCGCCATGGACGTGCTCGGCTTCGAGCGCGTGCGCGACGTCGCGCCGGGCGAGGCGATCTTCATCGACATGCAAGGCAACGTGCATTCGCGGCAGTGCGCCAAGAACCCGGTGCTCGCACCCTGCATCTTCGAGTACGTCTACCTGGCGCGGCCGGACTCCATCATCGACGACGTGCCGGTTTACCAGTCGCGTCTGCACATGGGCGAGACTTTGGCCGACAAGATCCTGCGCGACTGGCCGGACCACGACATCGACGTCGTCATCCCCATTCCCGATACCAGCCGGACGTCTGCGCTGCAGATGGCGTATAAGCTGAACGTGCCGTATCGCGAGGGCTTTATTAAAAATCGCTATATTGGCCGCACCTTCATCATGCCAGGGCAGAAGCAGCGCTCGAAGTCGGTACGGCAGAAGCTCAACCCGATCGAGCTCGAGTTCCGCGATAAGAACGTGCTGTTGGTCGACGACTCCATCGTGCGCGGCACGACCTCGCGCCAGATCGTGCAGATGGCGCGTGAAATGGGGGCGCGCAAGGTGTATCTGGCCTCGGCCGCGCCGCCGGTGAAGTACCCCAACGTCTACGGCATCGATATGCCGGCTGCGGACGAGCTCATTGCTCATGGTCGCAGCGTCGAGGAAGTGGCGCAGCTTCTTGGGTGCGATCGTCTGATCTACCAGGATCTGGATGACCTGGTCGAAGCCGTCCGCCGCAGCAATCCTAAGCTGACCCGCTTCGACTGCTCTTGCTTCGACGGCAACTACGTCACCGGCGGTGTCACCAGTGACTACCTTGGCGCCGTGGAAGCACGTCGCTCCGATGCGGCCAAGAACGCCAAGGCAACGGCGGACGAAGCAGCGACCATGGGTGTGTATAACCACGCCTGAGGCGCTGCGCTCAGCAGCGAGAGTCGGGGAAAACCACAGAGAAAGCCGGAATACCTTGAATTAGCGTCTTCTAGAGAGAAGTTAGAGCATAGAACTCGATCCGCCGTTTGGGACGGGAGGAGCCATGTTCGAGCAGCTCATGAAGACGCTCAAGGCCAAAGGCATGCTGCCCAAGGTCTCTGATACTGAACGGGCGGCGCTGGAGGCCGGCACCGTCTGGGTGGATGGGGAGTTTTTCTCCGGCGATCCTGACTTCGGGCGCATGCTTCGGCAGCCCTATCCGGTCCTGACGCCGGAGGAGCGGCACTACGCCGAGGAACTCTCCGATGAAGTTTGTCGCAGATCCGACGCCTGGGAGCAGGGCGTTACGCGGCAGCTTCCCGACGACGTCTTGCGCTACCTGCGCGAGCACGGCTTCTATGCTTTTAATGTGCCCAAGGAATACGGGGGGCAGCCGCTTGGCGCGTTCGCCAAGAGCGTGATCATGGGCAAGTTGGGCGCGGCGGCAGGGGCCGTTTCCACGGTGGTCGTGATCCCCAACTCGTTGGGGCCGGCCGAGCTGCTGGCGCACTACGGTACCAAGGCGCAGAAGGAAAAATATCTACCGCGCCTGGCGAGCGGCGAGCTTACCCCCTGTTTCGGCCTGACCGAGCCGGGAGCCGGTTCGGACGCCGCTTCGATCAAGGCCGAAGCCGTCGTGTTCCAGGACGGCGAGGAGCTCAAGCTCCGCATGAACTTCCGCAAGCGCTACATCACGCTTGCGCCCATTGCCGACTTGGTCAGCCTCGCGGTGCAACTGCACGACCCCCACAACCTGCTCGGCAAGGGCGAGTGGCCCGGAATTACCGTGGTGCTGCTCGAGCGCGGCACGCCGGGCTTCAAGAACGGCAATTATCACGAGCCGCTTTCGCCGTTCCCGAACGGGCCGTTGGAAGGCAAAGACGTGGTCGTGCCGGTGGACAACATCATCGGCGGCCCCGACTACGCCGGCCGCGGTTGGCGCATGTTAATGGAAACGCTGTCCGGCGGCCGCGGCATCTCCATTCCGGCCGGCGCGGTAGGCGCGGCCAAGCACGCCGCTGCGACCGTTGGCGCCTACAGCCGCATACGCGAGCAGTTCGGCATTCCCATCGGCTACATGGAAGGCGTGCAGGCCAAAGTCGCCAAGATCGCCGCGCTCAGCTACACCCTCGAAGCCATGCGCACCTATGGTTGCGGCGCGCTCGATGCCGGCGAGAGCCCGCCGGTGATCTCGGCGATCATGAAGTACCGCGCCACCGATCTCGGCCAGGAGCTGGTAAGCGACGGCATGGACGTTATGGCCGGTGCCGGCATCCAGCGCGGCCCCAACAATATTCTTGCCGAGAGCTATGCCTATGCGCCGGTGGGCGTGACGGTCGAGGGCGCAAACATCCTCACCCGCACCCTGATCGTATTCGGGCAGGGGGCGGTGCGTTGCCATCCTTACGCGCTCAAGATCTTGAATGCGGTCGAAGCGGATGACGTCGATGCGTTCCGCGAGGCGACTCTAGGCTGGATGGGGCACATGCTGGCGACCCTGGGCCGCAAGATCGGCCGCGGCCTGACGCGCGGTTGGTCGGCCGGCGCGCCCGTGGACGGCGAAACCGCGCTGTACTATCACAGGCTGGCCTGGGCATCGACACGCTTTGCCTATCTCACCGATCTCGCAATGATCGGCATCGGCGGCCGGCTCAAAGCCGCCGGTAATCTAACCGGACGCTTCGCCGACGTGTTATCCTGGCTCTTTCTCGGCATAGCGACGCTGCGGCGCTTCGAGGCCGAGGGACGCCTCAAGGAAGACCTGCCCCTGGTGCATTGGGCCATGCATTACATGCTGGCTCAGATTCAAGAAGCTTTCGAGGGTATCTACGCCAACTTCCCTGTACCCGTTCTGGGTGCCTGGATGCGCGGTCCGGGCCGCTGGGGCCTGCGACTGAACCCTCTCGGCGGTGGCGTCCCCGACCGCTTGCATGCTCCTGCAGCGGCGACTGTTCAGAGCCCTGGCGAGCAATTCGATCGCCTGACTCAGTACGTTTACTTACCGGTCGACCCCCACGTCGGCTTGGGGCGTTTGATGCATGCCTTCCGTCTCGTCGCCAAGGCGGATCCGCTGATCAAGCGAGTTCGTAAGGCAGTCAAGCAGCGACAGATCGAGCGCGGAAGCCTGGAACAGATGCTCGAGCGCGCCGTGGCTGCGCAGATCATCAGCCAGACCGAGGCCGAGCAGGTGCGCGCTGCCGAGGAGGTTCGCGAGGCAGCGATTCAGGTCGACGAATTCTCGCCGGATGAGTATCAGCGGGTACGGCTCAAGGATGCGGGCGTGGAAGCGGCGCCGAAACAGTCCGGCACAGGCTAATCCTCACATTTAGCCCAAAAAAACAGGACGTTGCCGGTTCCGGCGATTGCCGTACCGATTGACAGGATTCACCGCTTTCCTTAACGTGCGCGGGTACCGTGTCGATGCACGCTTGATGCATCCACGGTGCTAGCGCCGATTTGAGTTCAGCTTGCGGGCGCTATAAAAGTCCGGCTAAAGCGAAGTGTCCAGGAGAACCCGCTTTGGCCAAGGCGGGTTTTTTTGTGCCCGCGCCAGATGTATTGCGGAGGTTGGGCATGACCCAGGACGAAGAGCAGGGTTTTTCCACGCGCGCGGTGCGTGCCGGTCAGCAGCGTTCGACCGAGCAGGAGCACAGCGAGCCTATTTACGCCACGTCGAGCTTCGTGTTCGAAAGTGCGGCACAGGCCGCGGCGCGCTTTTCGGAAACCGAACCGGGCAACATCTATTCGCGCTTCATCAACCCGACCGTGCGAACTTTTCAGGACAGGCTCGCATCGCTCGAGGGCGGCGAAGCCTGCGTGGCGACAGCATCGGGCATGTCGGCGATTCTTTCTACCTGCATGGCGCTGCTCAAGACCGGTGATCATATCGTCGCACCGGCCGGCATGTTCGGTTCTACCATCTCCCTGTTCAACAACGTGCTCACGCGTTTCGGCGTGCAGACCAGCTTCGTCCCGCTGACCGACTTCGAAGCCTGGGAGCAGGCCATCCGCCCGGAAACGCGCATGCTGTTCCTGGAGACCCCGACCAACCCCCTGATGGAGGTGGCCGATATTGCCGCCTTGGCCGAATTGGCGCATCGGCACGACGCGCTGCTGGTGGTGGATAACTGTTTTTGTACGCCGGCGCTGCAACAACCGCTGAAACTTGGCGCCGACATCGTGGTGCACTCCGCCACTAAGTACATCGACGGGCAAGGCCGATGCATCGGCGGCGCAGTGGTGGGCGATGCCCAGCGCGTCGGTAAGGACGTGTTCGGTTTCCTACGCACGGCGGGCCCGACCATGAGCCCGTTCAATGCCTGGGTGTTCAGTCGCGGCCTCGAGACTCTTTCCCTGCGCATGCGCGCGCATTCCGAGAACGCCATGGCGATTGCGCAATGGCTGCGGGAACAGCCGGGTGTAGCGCGGGTATTCTACCCCGGGTTGTCCGATCATCCCCAGCACGAGCTTGCCAAGCGTCAGCAGCGTGCATTCGGCGGCATCGTCTCCTTTGAGCTCGAAGGTGGGCGCGATGAGGCTTGGCGCCTGGTGGACGCGCTGCAGACGGTTTCGATTACTGGCAATCTGGGCGACGTCAAAAGCACGATCACCCATCCCTCCACCACCACGCATGCGCGCAACACGCCTGAGCAGCGTGCCGCAGCTGGGATTACCGAGGGCCTGCTGCGCATGTCCGTGGGGCTGGAAGAGGTCGATGACCTCATGCGGGATCTGGAGCGAGGCCTGGCGGCTGCGCGAGGGAAATGAGCTTAGTGCCCCGCCAACTGCTGCTCCGTCTTCACGCTGCGGCCGTGGAGTCCGTGGGCGGGCGGCAGGCGGTGGCGCGGCACCTGCGGAAGCGAGCGCGCCAAGGGCCGGTGCATTTGCTTGCGCTGGGCAAGGCCGCGGCTGCGATGACACAAGGCGCGCTCGACGTGTTGGGCGACGCCGTCCTCGCCGGCCTGGCGATTACCCGCGAAGGCTATACCGACCCTGCGCTCGACCGGCGCATCGTGCAGCTCGAAGCGGCCCATCCGGTTCCCGATGTACGCAGCTTGGCCGCGGGGCGCGCGGTCGTGGACTTCCTCGAGCGTGCGCCTGATGATGCGCACTTTCTCGTGCTGATCTCCGGCGGCGCGTCCAGCCTAGTGGAGTTGCCTGCCGACGGCATCGGTATCGACCAACTCGCGGCGCTCAACCGCTGGTTGCTGGGCGGCGGGCGCGATATCCACGCCATGAACCGGATTCGTCGTGCCTGCTCGCGCATAAAAGGCGGGCGCTTGGCGTATTATCTGCGCGGTCGCCCGGCTGAGGTGCTGCTGATCTCCGATGTGCGGGGCGATGATCCGGCCAGCATAGGCTCGGGGCCGCTTTGTCCCAGCAACGATGTGCCGGTGGATGCAAGCGAACTGCCGGAGCCTTTGCGCGCTCTGGTGCGCCACGCGCCTGCCGTGCCGCCTATTGAGGCCTTTGCCGCGGTACGTACCACGATTGTTGCCAGCAATGCTCAGGCCCTGAACGCGGCCGCCGCGCTGGCCGAAGCGGAGGGCAGGACGGTGCACCGCCACGCGGCCTTTCTCGATGGCGATGCCGTGGCGAGCGGCGCGGCCATTGCCGCTTGCCTGAACAGCGGCCCTCCGGGCATTCACCTCTGGGGCGGCGAGCCGACGGTACGGCTGCCGGAGCGCCCCGGCAGGGGCGGGCGCATGCAGGCGTTGGCCCTGAGCGCGGCACGTACTTTGAACGCAGGTTGCTACCTCCTAGCAGGTGCGACCGACGGCGTCGATGGCTCAGGCGACGACGCGGGCGCTGTGGTCGATGCCGACACGCGCAAACGGATCGCCGAGGCAGGTTTCGAGATCGAAGACGGTCTAGCCCAGGCGGACGCAGGAACGCTGCTGGCCGCTGCCGGCGATCTGTTCCGAACCGGCCCGACTGGGACCAACGTCATGGACGTGGTGATTGGCCTCAGACAGGCCGATGATTAAGTATCGAGCGTTAGGATGGGCACGGTGCGCTAAGGTAGAGCATCGCTAGGGCGGCATCCGTGTGGAGATTCGTTGAAGGGGACTGTCCCGGCTCTGGATAATTCGCGGCCAGGGGCCGCCTCCACAGGGATCCTAGGAGCCTGTGGAAGCGTTGGCTTCTTCTCTCGGGCCCGTGGTTCAATTTCCGGCGCTGCAAGTCCTCATAGACCGAAATCGATAATGAGCAAAGCCGATAGCTTATTCGAGCGCGCCGCTGCGGCGCTGGCCGAAACCGATCCCGACCGCAAGATGGCGCTGACGCGGCGCTTGCGCGCCGATTGGCGCGCCGGGGAGTTGGAATGGGAGGCGGGGCCGGAGCCTGCGCCCATCGGTGAGCCCGGGCGGCCGGCTCAGCCTGAACTGGTCGCGCCGCGCGAGTTGGTGCAGCGCAGGCTCAACAGCGATTACGGCCGCGCTGCGCTGATTCACGCCGTTGCGCACATCGAGTTCAACGCCATCAATCTAGGCCTCGACGCGGCTTACCGTTTTCGCGGCTTGCCGGCGGATTACTACAGCGATTGGCTGCGCGTCGCGGAGGACGAGGCGCGGCATTTCGAGCTCTTGCGCGGGCGGCTGCGCCAGCTCGGTTACGAATATGGCGACTTTCCCGCTCACAACGGACTCTGGCAAATGGCGCAGGACACAGCGCACGATTATCTCGTGCGCATGGCACTGGTCCCGCGGGTACTCGAGGCGCGCGGCCTGGACGTTACGCCAGGCATGCTGGAGCGGCTGCGGGCGGTAGGCGATGAACAAACCGTGGAGATCCTTGAGCTCATCCTGCGCGAAGAGGTGCCACACGTCGCCATTGGCTCGCGTTGGTTCAAGTACGCCTGCGCCGAGCGCGGCCTGGACCCCGAGCCAACCTTCCGCGACCTGCTGGGCCGATACATGCGCGGCCGCTTGAAGGGCCCGTTCAACGTCAGTGCGCGTCTGGCGGCCGGTTTCTCCGAAGCCGAACTCGCGGCGCTGGAAGCGATGGATGAGCCTTAGTACCGAATCGAGTAGGCTGTTGTCGAAAGTTCAAATTTATAAATAAACCATGGAGACACGGAGAAAGGCAGACGCGCATAGTACTGCTTACGCTAGTCGTGGCGGCGATGATGCGCACTAGGGACTTTCTCACCGACGAACGATATCCGTCGTCTTCTCCGTGCCTCCGCGTCTTCGTGGTTTAATCTCAGCCTGGATTGGCGCAACTTATTTTGTTTGGAGAATGCCCATGCCGTCTTTCGACGTGGTATCCGAGATCGATCTGCACGAGGCGGCCAATGCCGTGGATCAGGCCAATCGCGAGGTTGCAACCCGTTTTGATTTCAAGGGCAGCGATGCGAGCTATGAGCTGAACGAAAACGTCATTTCGCTGGCGGGCGATTCGGAGTTCCAGCTCCAGCAGATGATGGACATCCTCTACTCCAAGCTTGCTAAACGCGGCGTGGATATTGCCTGCGTGGAGCTCGGCAAGGTGGAGCAGGCGGGCAAAGTAGCGCGTCAGACGGTGACCCTGCGGCAGGGAATCGACAGCGAGCTTGCGCGCAAGATCGTCAAGCTCATCAAGGACCAAAAGCTCAAGGTTCAGGCGGCGATCCAGGGGGATAAAGTGCGTGTGACGGGTAAGAAGCGCGACGACCTGCAGAACGTGATTGCCTTGTTGCGCCAAGCCGAGCTTGATCTGCCCCTGCAGTTCAATAACTTCCGCGATTGAATCGCAACGCCGGCCGATCGGATCCGAGCACGATGCTCTATGTCTCTCCCGCCGTCCAGATTCCGGATGACGAGCTCGAAGAGCAGTTCATTCGAGCATCTGGGCCCGGCGGACAAAATGTCAACAAGGTGGCGACGGCCGTTCAGCTGCGCTTCGACGTCACTGCCAGCAACGCGCTCCCGCAAGATGTGAAGACGCGCTTGCGGCATCTTGCCGGACGTCGCCTGACCGAGTCCGGTGTTCTGGTCATCGATGCCAGACGTTTTCGCAGCCAAGACCGCAATCGCGAGGATGCCCGCGAACGCATGGCGGACTTGATCCGTCAGGCGCTGGAGCGGCCCAAACCTCGCAAGCCGACCCGCCCGACTCGTGCCTCCAAGGAGCGGCGGCTGCGGGCCAAATCCCAGCGTAGCGCCGTCAAAGCTAAACGGGGCGCGGTGCGTCCCGACGATTAAGCCTTTTCGGCCTTCCCACGGAATGGGGAAAACCCCCTTCGACGTAGGGATACACGAGTGTTCCCCACGCTCCTCTATTAGCATTTTACTTGCGGCTGTAAGTCCCTGGCCCCAGTTAGCTTTCGAGCGTAGATACGGTCATTGCGCTACGCGGATGGATCCGCGGCTAAACGTTCCGCTACCAAGGAAAGGAGAACCGAAATGGCCGACACGGACAAGTACACCACCTCGAACGCGGCGCCGCCGTCATCATCATCTCAATCCGCTGGCGCTTCCGGCAATACCACCGGACAGTCGCCCGGCGAGCAGATGAAGCGCGAGGCCGAAGGCATGAAGACCCGAGCTCAATCTCAGGTCAATCAGGCCGCTCAGCAGGCCAAGCAACAAGGACGGCGGCTTAT
>JAJUGG010000036.1 GCA_029268285.1 Ectothiorhodospiraceae bacterium
CACCAAGCGGTTGGCGGAAGAGGCCAATATCGCAGTGCCGAGGCTGATCGGCGTGATCGAGTCCAACGGGCAGGCGCGCCGCATCGACGCGATGCTCGAAGGGCATGACGAGTTTGTCATCAAACCCAGCGCCGGCAGCGGAGGCAACGGCATTCTGGTGATCATCGGCAAGGTGGGCGAGTATTACCGTCGCGCCAACGGCGGGCTGATTTCACGCGAACACTTGGCGCACCACATCGGCAATATTCTGAGTGGCATGCACAGCTTGGGCGGGCACCCCGATCGCGCCATGATCGAAGAACGGGTGCATTTCGATCCTATATTCGCCGACGTCAGCTATCAAGGCGTGCCGGATATTCGTGCTGTGGTTTACAAGGGAATGCCGGTCATGGCCATGATCCGCTTGCCGACGCGGGCCTCGGACGGCAAGGCCAACCTGCATCTGGGCGGCGTCGGTGCCGGCATCGATATCGCCACCGGCCGCACCGTCGGCGCCGTCTGCCATGACAGTCCGGTGACGAGGCACCCGGACACCTTGGAGCCTTTGATAGGGCTCCAGATCCCCGGCTGGAAGACGCTGCTCGTACTGGCCGCGCGATGTCAGTCGTTGTGCGGCTTGGGATACCTCGGCGTCGACTTGGTGCTGGACGCTCGCTACGGGCCGTTGGTGCTGGAGCTGAACGCGCGTCCCGGGTTGAGTGTTCAGCTCGCCAACGGCGTAGGCCTGCGCAAGCGCTTGGACCGCATCGATGCATTGGAGCATATACCGGCAGACGCAGAGGCGCGCGCGGCGCTGGCTGTGGAACTGTTCGGCAAGAGCGAGCCTGAGTCCGAACAGGCGCCGGCGGAGTTGGCGACCTGCGGCTGATCGCGTCCCGCAGGTTGTCGGCGGTCAGTTCCTGGACGTATTGCCTTTATTGATCACCATCGTTGCTGCTTGCAGAAGCAGCGACAGATAGGCGCCCTCGCCCCGGCAGGAGCCCGCTCTTCCCGACAAGATCTCGAGCTGCATAGGCACACGGTAGTTTGCGGGCGGGACCGGCCGCACACGAGCGGGCGGGGAGTCCGGTATAGTGACGGCATGTCCAGGCTCTACCTCATCGACGCCAGTTGCTTCATCTTTCGTGCCTATTATTCGGTTTCCGACCAGGTGCGGGATGCGCGCGGCGAGCCGGCCAACGCCTTGCTCGGCTTCGGCTTGTTTCTGTGTGAGCTGCTAGAGCGGCGTAATCCCGGTCACATCGCGGTCGCTTTCGATGAGTCCCTTCGTAGTTCGTTTCGCAATACGCTTTATCCCGACTACAAGGCGCATCGTCCGGAAGCACCCTCAGACCTCGCGTCTCAGTTCAGGCGTTGCCGCGACTTCGCGGCGGCGCTGGGTCTTGCTCATTTTGGCAGCGTTACGCACGAGGCCGACGACCTGATTGGAACCCTCGCAACCCGAATGCGCGATAAAGGCTTCTCCGCGGTCTATGTAAGCGCAGACAAGGATTTGGCGCAGCTGATGGGGGAAGACGACCGGCTGTGGGACCCGTCCCGGCGGCGCTGGCTCGACGGGGCCGGCGTCTACGCCCAAATGGGGGTGCATCCGCGGCAGGTTGCCGATTTCCTGGGGCTGGCGGGCGATGCGGTGGATAATATACCGGGCGTGCCTGGCATAGGGACCAAGACGGCGGCGCGCCTGTTGGCGCACTGCGACAATCTGGAGGCGCTTTACAGCGAACTGGGCGTGGTGACGCGCATGGGCTTGCGCGGCGCGATGCGCGTACGCCGCTTGCTCGAAGAGCACGAGGAGCAGGCTTGGTTGTCGCGGGAGCTTGCCACCATCGATTGCGAGGCGCCGCTATCCTTTGCTCCGACAGAGCTCGCGTGGCGGGGCGCATGCGCTGAGGCCCTGGAAGCCTTAGAGCTGCCGCCGATACTGTTGCGGCGTGCGATGCGCCTGGTACCCGTATACGATCTGGAAGCTTGAGCGGTTTGCGTCACTCCACAGGCTGCGAGGGAGGAGAGGATGGACTGGAAGGCGGTAGCCGAAGCCGTCGAGCAGACGGCAGACGTTGCGATGACCGGTGCGCGCGCCTGGCCGATCGGCGGCGGTTGCATCAATAGCGCATTTCGGCTGGACGGCCCCAACCAGAGCTACTTTGTAAAGATCAATGACGCCGTGCAGCACGCGATGTTCGAGGCCGAGGCGCAGGGGCTAAGGCTGCTGGCGGGCTGCGTCGACGGGCCGCGCGTGCCGGCGGTGGTCACGACCGGCATAGCCGGCGCCCAGGCTTATCTGGTACTGGAATACGTGCAATTGCGCTCTGCGCGCTTGGAAGACTTCACGCAGCTAGGCCGGCGCCTCGCGGCGCTGCACCGGGTCGAGTCCGACCGCTATGGGCTGGGGTATGACAATACCATCGGCTTGACGCCGCAGTTGAACGGCTGGCGGGACAGCTGGGTCGACTTCTTCCGCGAGCAGCGGTTGGCGTATCAGCTCGAGCTCGCGGCAGGCAACGGTCACGCTGCGCTAAGGGAGGAGGCGCAGGTGCTCGTGGAGCGTCTGGAGGAATTCTTCGTCGACTATCGCCCCGTCGCGAGCCTGCTGCATGGCGATCTCTGGTCGGGTAACGTCGCTTACGACCGCTCCGGCACGCCGGTTATCTTCGATCCGGCCTGTTACTACGGCGACCGGGAAACGGATCTCGCCATGACCGAGCTATTCGGCGGTTTCCATGAGCATTTCTACCGCGCCTACGACGAAGCGTTTCCGCTCGACGCCGGCTACGGCGTGCGTAAATGGCTCTATCAGCTCTACCATGTCCTAAACCACTGCAACCTGTTCGGTGGCGGATATCGTGCCCAGGCTCAGGACTTGATTCGGCGCTTGAAGGCGGAGCTGTGATGTCAGGAGGGCCAAAGGCCATCACGCGCGCGCTTTAGCGCCCCTGGCCCTGCTGTGATTGTGCCGTAGCCTGGGCTTGCTGCGGCTCGCTGGTAGCCGCTGGACGGGTAAAAACGGGAGTTCAGCGCACGCGGCGCAGTTGCGGGGATAGGCGCAGCATGTCGATTAGAGCATCGACGTGCTGCTCCGCGCAGGCAGCAAGGTCGTAGGCTTCCGGCTTGAACAACCAGTCGCTGAGCACGCCGAAAAGAGCGCCGTGCAGCAGAGGGGTCGCGCGCGCAACGTCGAGATACTCCGGCAACTGACCTGCGTCGACCGCCTGTTGCAGGAGCTCAGTCAGCCGCGATAGCGCGCGATCATGCGCTTCGTCCATCCGTTGCTGAATCATGCCGCTCTCGGCAACGATCTCGCAGCGATGCAGCACAACGCCGAGAATGCGGGACCACTGCTCGTTTTGCGAAGCCTGCTGATAGAAGAAAATGCACGCCTCGCGTAGCTCGCCGAGCGGGTCGCTCTTGCAGTTGGCGGGGTCGGCCTCGCAAATGGCTTCTGTAGGGAGACGTACGCGGTCGCACAGTGCCGAGAACAGGTCGGCCTTGTTTTCGAAGTGGCCATACACCGCGCCGCGGGTCACGCCGGCGCGCTTGGCGACCTCGGTAAGGGAAGGGCGGGCGACGCCATACTCATAAAACACATCAACGGCAGCGTCGAGAATCCGCTCCCGAGTTTCAAGGGCCTGCTCTTTGGTGTGCCTTGCCATGGTCCTCCCCCAGCGACCAGCGTTTGAAAACTCCTCGCCGCGTCATTGTTGGTAATTGTTATAAAGAAGCGTACGAAGCAGCAATCTCAGTAGTTTACAGTCACGCGTGAATAAATATAACATGCCTGCAGCACTTATTCCGTTAGTGTCTAAGCACAGTGTGAAGCATGCCTGGCGAGGGGGCGCCCGGGTGCCGCTTGGGCGTCTCGGTAACGGGGTTTACAACAACACATCACGATTTATATCGCGCGTTCCGTTCCTGTGCATTCTCGGCGCGGGCTGCTCGTTGCGGTTGTTTTTGAGGGGTCACAAACGATGAGCATTCGCTACCGACAGCCGCTGACTGTCGCCTTTCTCTCGGTTTCTTTGCTCGCGGCCTGCGGGAAAGGCGCGCCGAACGGGCAAGAGGGTGCCGCGGCCTCGCAACCGCCGCCCCCTGAGGTTGGTGTGGTCACGGTAGAGCCAGGTGCTCTGGCGTTGACGGAAATCGTGCCTGGCCGCCTCGAAGCTACCCGCATTGCCGAAGTGCGCGCGCGTGCAGCGGGCATCGTGTTGGAGCGGACATTCAACGAAGGCGCCGAGGTCGAACAAGGCGACGTGCTGTTCCGCATCGACCCGGCCCCGTTGCGAGCAGCCCTGAATAGCGCCAGGGCGACTTTGGCCAAGGCCGAGGCGAATCTCAGTCAGGCGCGTATTACTGAGCAGCGTTACGCGCAGCTGGTGGATTCCAATGCCATTAGCCGGCAGGAGTACGATATCGCCGTTGCTACCCGCGCCCAGGCCGAGGCGGAAGTCGAAGCCGCCCGGGCCGCGCTGGAAACCGCTCGGTTGAACCTCGAGTACGCGACGGTAACCGCGCCTATATCAGGTCGAATCGGGCGCGCGCTCGTCACGGAAGGCGCCTTGGTCGGGCAGGGCGAGGCTACGCCCATGGCCCGGATTCAGCAGTTCGATCCCATCTACGCCAACCTCACCCAGTCCAGCGCCGACGTGCTGCGCCTGCGCCGCGCGTTCGCGAGCGGTAAATTGCAGCGCGCCGACGCCGAAAGTGCGCGGGTTACGCTGGTGATGGAGGACGGGCAGCCTTATCCGCACGAAGGCCGGTTGTTGTTTACCGACGTGACTGTGGATCCGAGCTCGGGCTCGGTGGTGCTGCGTGCGGAGTTCCCCAACCCGGAGGGCTTCCTGCTGCCGGGCATGTACGTGCGAGCCCGTATCGAGCAGGCGGTCGACCAAAACGCCATCACGATCCCACAGCAGGCCGTGGTGCATACGCGCGAAGGCACAGCGGTCATGGTTTTGGACGAGAACGGCATGGTCGTCGCGCGTCCGGTTCAGCTCGGCCGTGCGTATCAGAACACATGGGTGGTCGAAACCGGTTTGCAGGCCGGTGACCGCGTCATTGTGGACGGGCTGCAGAAGGTACAGCCCGGTGCGCCGGCAACGCCGGTGCCGTGGCCTGAAGCCGCGCTCGCCGACAGTGCCGGCAATCCCGACGTCGCATCCGCGCAACTGAATTAAGGGCTGATCATGGCAAGGTTTTTTACTGACCGCCCTGTTTTCGCGTGGGTGATCGCGTTATTCATTATGATCGCAGGCGCGCTGGCGCTGACGCGCCTGCCGGTCGCGCAGTATCCCGCTATTGCGCCGCCGACCATCAATATTTCCGTAACCTACCCTGGTGCGACGGCGGATACGCTGGACGAGAGCGTCACCAGCCTGATCGAGCAGGAGCTGAACGGTATCGAGGGCTTGCAGTACGTCGAGTCCGAGAGCCAGGCCAACGGTACCGCGCAGATCACCGCGACCTTCGTGCCGGAGACCGACCCGGACATGGCGCAGGTCGAGGTGCAGAACCGCATCAAGCGTGTCGAGGCGCGCTTGCCGGAAGAGGTCACGCGGCAGGGCGTCAACGTCAGGCAGTCGCGCAGTAACTTCTTGATGATGGTGTCGTTGTTCTCCAGCGACGGCAGCATGACCCGCGACCAGATCGGCGACTTCATCTCGCGCAACATCATCGAGGAAATCAAGCGCGTGCCCGGCGTCGGTCAGGCTCAGCTGTTCGGCAGCGAGCTGGCGATGCGCGTATGGCTAGATCCGGACAAGCTCGTGGGTTACAGCCTTACGCCCAGCGATGTGATTGCCGCTATCCGGTCGCAGAACATTCAGGTCGCGGCCGGCACCTTGGGCGGCGCGCCGACGCCGAGCGAGCAGGCCATCGTGCGGCCGGTGGTGGTGACGGGGCAGCTGTCGACGCCGGACGAGTTCCGCAACATCCTGTTGCGCGCCAATGCCGACGGCTCCACGGTACGGCTGCGCGACGTGGCGCGCGTCGAGCTCGGTGCGGACTCCTACATGTTCGGTTCCTGGCTCAACGGGCGACCCAGCGCGGCCATCGGCGTGCAGTTGTCGAATTCCGGCAACGCCGTGGCAACCGCGGAAGCGGTGCGAGCCAAGATGGAGGAGCTCAAGCAGTACTTCCCCCCCAGCGTCGAGTACAGCATCCCCTACGACAGCTCCGAGTTCGTCAAGATCTCCATTACGCAGGTCTTCCACACGCTGGTGGAAGCGGTCATTCTCGTGTTCCTGGTGATGTTCCTGTTCCTGCAGAACTGGCGCGCCACTCTGATACCTACCATCGTTGTGCCGGTGGCGTTGCTTGGTTCCTTCGCCACGATGCTGGCTCTGGGCTTCTCCGTGAACGTGCTCACCATGTTCGGACTGGTGCTGGCCATCGGTATTCTCGTTGACGACGCCATCGTCGTGGTGGAGAACGTCGAACGCATCATGAACGAAGAGGGGCTGCCACCGCGCGAGGCCACGCATAAAGCCATGCGGCAGATCACTGGCGCCATCGTCGGTATCACCGTGGTGCTCACTTCAGTATTCGTGCCGATGGCCTTCTTCTCGGGTGCTGTGGGCGCGATTTACAAGCAGTTCTCGCTGTCGCTGGTCGCGTCCATGCTGTTCTCGGCGTTGATGGCGCTGTCGCTGACGCCGGCCTTGTGCGCCACCATGCTCAAGCCGGTCAAGGCAGGGCACTCGCACGAGAAGAAGGGCTTCTTCGGCTGGTTCAATCGGGTCTTTACCCGTACCACCAATCAGTACCAGCGCGGCGTCGATCGCGTGGTTCACCGCACCGGCCGCGTCATGCTGATCTACCTGGCTTTGGTCGTGGTCGTGGGCGTGCTGTACGTGCGCATGCCCGAGTCCTTCCTGCCGACCGAGGATCAGGGTTATATCGTAACCAGCATCCAACTGCCGCCGGGCGCGAGCGCCAACCGTACCGAAGCGGTGATTCGGGAGGTGGAGGAGTTCTACCTGAATCATCCAGCGGTGGAGAACATGGTCGCCATTCGCGGCTTCAGCTTCTCCGGGCGGGGCGAGAACGCGGGCTTGGCGTTCATCACGCTCACGGACTGGAACGAGCGCGATATTTCGGCAGACCAGCTTGCCGGCGAGGCCTTTGCGGCTTTCTCGCGGATACGCGATGCCATCGTGTTTCCGCTCAACCCGCCGCCGATCTCTGAACTCGGCAACGCGACGGGCTTTACCTTCCGATTGCAGGATCGCGGCGGCCTGGGGCATGAGGCGCTCATCAACGCGCGCGATCAGTTGCTCGGGTTGGCATCACAGAGTCCGATTCTTGCCGGTGTGCGCCCGGAGGGCCTCGAGGACGCACCGCAGTTGGTGGTGGAAATCGATCGCGAAGAAGCGCGGGCTTTGGGCGTGTCCTTCCTCGATATCAGCAACACGCTTGGTGCGGCATTCGGATCAGCCTACGTGAATGACTTCCCCAACCAAGGGCGTCAGCAGCGTGTGCTGCTGCAGGCCGAGGCCTCTGAACGCTTGGATCCGTCGGATCTGGCGAAGCTCTACGTGCGTAGCGCCAACGGCGAGATGGTGCCGCTGTCCCAGGTGACCAACGCGCATTGGCATCTCGGCCCGGTGCAGAAGGTGCGCTACAACAATTATCCGGCTATCAAGATCTCCGGCAGTGCCGCGCCCGGCTACAGCAGCGGCGACGCCATGGCCGAGATGGAACGCCTGATGCAGCAGTTGCCCGCGGGCTTCGGCTTCGAGTGGACGGGGCAGTCGCTTGAGGAGCAGCGGTCCGGGGCTCAGGCGCCGGCGCTGTTCGCGCTGTCGCTGCTGGCGGTGTTCCTGTGTCTGGCGGCGTTGTATGAGAGCTGGTCGATTCCCGCCGCGGTGATGCTGGTGGTGCCGCTCGGCATTATCGGGGCCTTGGGCGCTACAATTCTGCGCGATATGCCAAACGACGTGTACTTTAAAGTCGGTCTGATCACCATCATCGGTCTGTCTGCGAAGAACGCGATCCTGATCATCGAGTTCGCCAAGGATTTGCACGCGCAGGGCAAGGATCTGCTGCAGGCTACCATCGAGGCATCGCGCATGCGCTTTCGCCCGATCATCATGACCTCTCTGGCCTTCACTCTCGGTGTGGTGCCGCTGGTGGTTTCGAGCGGTGCGGGCTCCGCGAGCCAGCGCGCCATCGGCACCGCGGTGATGGGCGGCATGATCACGGCGACGGTACTGGCCGTATATTTCGTGCCCGTGTTCTTCGTCGTCGTGCGCCGCCTGGTCAAGGGTAGCAAGCGCCAACATGCAGTCGATGCGGCTCATGCCCATGCCGAGCCGCAACAGGGGGGTCTTGCCCGTGAATAAACCGCTATCAGCTCTTGCTCTGGCCGGCCTGTTATTAAGCGGCTGCAGCCTGACGCCGGAGTACCAGCGCCCCGAGGCGCCGTTGGAAGCGGCCTATCCCGGCGTCGCCCCCGCTGCTGCGGTCGATGAAGAGGCGGTGCGCGTGGCGGACATCGGGTGGCGGGATTTCTTCGCTGACGCACGCTTGCAGGCCCTGATCGAGGCGGCGCTAGAGAGCAACCGCGATCTGCGTCGGGCCGCGCTCAACGTCGAGCAGGCGCGTGCGCTCTACGATATTCGGGAAGCCGACCAATGGCCGAGCGTCGGGGTGGGCGGCAGCGCCACGCGTCAGCGCACCCCTGGCGGCGTCTCGCCCACCGGCGAGGCCTCTACCAATACCCGTTACGAAGTGGGCGTGACGCTGTCGGCCTGGGAACTGGATTTCTTCGGTCGCCTCGACAGTTTGTCCGAGGTCGCCTTGGCGGAATACCTCGCGACCGAGGAGGC
Source organism: Ectothiorhodospiraceae bacterium (assembly GCA_029268285.1). Taxonomy (GTDB): domain Bacteria; phylum Pseudomonadota; class Gammaproteobacteria; order Nitrococcales; family AK92; genus JAJUGG01. The sequence goes on from JAJUGG010000036.1 coordinate 8,823, forward strand.
CCGTCGCGCGGCACAGATCAGCTTGGTTGCCGAGGTTGCTCGCGTCTACTTGGCTGAGCGCGCGGCCGCCGAGCAGCTGGAATTGGCCCGGCAGACGCTGGAGGCCCGTCGAGGCGCTTTCGACTTGGTGAGGCAGCGTTACGAAGCGGGCGCGGCCTCCAGGCTCGATTTGCAGCAGGCCGATGTGCTGGTGCAGTCGGCGCGAGTCAGCGTTGCGGCGCTCACACGGCAGCATGCACAAGCGTTGAACGCGCTGAATTTGCTGGTGGGTGAGACCGTGGCGGACCTGCCGCAGGCTCAGCCGCTGTCGGCGCAGACTGTGTTGAGCGATCTACCGCCCGGCCTGCCCTCCGAACTTCTGAGTCAGCGGCCGGATATACGTGCGGCCGAGCGGCAGTTAATGGCGGCTAATGCCAACATCGGCGCCGCGCGAGCGGCTTTCTTCCCACGCATTACGCTCACGGCTGGGGTGGGGACTGCCTCTGGGGAGCTCTCCGAGCTATTCTCCAGCGACACCGGCACTTGGTCTTTCATGCCGCAGCTCGTGTTGCCGATCTTCGACGCCGGCCGTAACCGCACTAACTTGCGTCTGGCCGAAGTGCGCGAGAACATCGCTGTGGTCGAGTACGAGCAGACCATCCAAAATGCCTTCCGCGAGGTGGCCGACGCGCTCGTTGCGCGCGAGGCGCTTGATGAGCAGGTCGAAGCCCAGGAGCGCTTGCTCGAAGCGCAGGCCGGGCGGCTGCAGCTTGCCGAGCAGCGTTATCAGGGCGGGGTCGCCAGCTTCCTCGAAGTGCTGGATGCGCGGCGGGAGTTGTTCGATGCGGAGCAGTCGCTGCTGCAGACGCGGCAACTGCGGCTGACCAACACGATCGATCTGTACCGCGCCTTGGGTGGCGGTCTTGCCGAGTACACGGCAAGAAATCAGGCGCCCGAAGCGCCCGAGGTCGATACCGAAGCCGAAGGTTGAACCAGCACCGACGGGAGTATGAATGCGGTTGCGTGTTATTGGCTTGGCGTTAGTGGCGCTGCTCGCTACGGGCTGCGCCCACAACTCCACTCCGATGGAGCCCTACGACCCCTATGAAGACGCGAACCGCAAGGTTTTTAACTTCAACCAGGGGCTGGATAAGTACGTTCTGGCGCCTACGGCCAGCGCCTATACGGCGGTGACGCCCGGCTTTTTCCGCCAGGGCGTCGATAACTTCTTCGATAACGCCTCGTATCCTGGAACGATCCTCAACGATTTTCTTCAGGGCAAGGTGAAGCAGGGCTTCCAGGACACCGGGCGGTTCATCGTCAATACGACGGTTGGCCTGTTGGGCTTCTTCGACCCGGCCAGTGCCATCGGATTGGTGGAGAACGACGAGGACTTCGGTCAAACGTTGGCCACCTGGGGTGCCAATAGCGGTCCTTTCCTGGAGCTGCCGGGGCTCGGCCCGCGTTATGCTCGCCATACCGCGGACCTGCCCGTTGCCACCGCGACCAACGTGCTTACTTATGCCGTCAGCAGCAGTGTCGGCTGGCCGCTAACCGTGCTGTACGTTATCAACACGCGCGCAATGCTAGATCGGGCGGCGCGCATTCGCGCCGAGGCCGCGCTCGATCCGTATCTATTCACCCGCTCGGCATACATGCAGTACCGCGAGCAGAAGATCTACGACGGCAATCCGCCCACTGAGGATCTCTACGACGACAGCTTCTTCGACGAACTCGATGAGGATGCGTTCTTCGAGGAGCTGGAAGCCGAGGAAGCGGTAGAGGCCGAAGCGGCGGGCGAGCCCACCGAGCCGTCTTCGGCGCAGTAGATCAAGCGTGGATTAATCAAAGGCCGCGAGAAAGCTCAATACGGCGGCATTGAACTCGCGCGGTTTCTCGATCATGAACATGTGCCCCGAGCGTGGAATTACGTGCAGGCGCGCGCCGGGGATATGCTCGGCGAGATAATGGGCGTTTTCCAGCGGCCAGACGCGATCGTCCTCCCCATGTAGAACCAGGGTCGGCACTTCGATAGCGGCTAAGCGCGGCGCATTCGGCGTGTGGGTAAAGCATGCCTCGAGCTGCGCGTGGTAGGCATGCGCCGGCTGGGGGTCGAGCTTTTGCAGCTTGATAAGGCGTTGGTCGAGCTGCGGCACGCGAGCGCGGTACTCGGGATGGTAGAACACCTCGTTCATCGCCGTGACGATTTCTTCTGCGCTATGCGCATCGCGATCCATGGCCAGTACGGCCGATACATCTTCATCGGCAGGCACCGCCGCTGGGTCGTTGGGGCCGACCCCTGTGCAACCGAGGATCAGGCTGCGTACCCGGTGCGGGTGACGATGGTAGAGCTCCTGAGCGATCAGTCCGCCCATGGACACGCCCATAACATGGGCGTCTAGCACCTCGGCGGCGTCCATGACGGCGACCACGTCCTCGGCCATGCCCATAACCGAGTAAGGCCCCTGAGGCTTGTCCGAACGGCCCGCTCCGCGATTGTCTGGCGCAATCAGGCGATAGTGCCGAGACAGCTCCGGGATCTGCAAGCCCCAAGCCTGCACGCTGCCGCTCAGCCCCATGATCATCACCAGCGGCTCGCCGTCGCCGAAGGTTTCATACCAGAGCCGGTTGTCGTCGTTGTGCGTGTAAGGCATGGACGAGCTAGCTCAGTTGACTGTCGGCGGCATAATCGAAGGAATCGAAGAACAGGTGCTCTTCACGCAAGCCTCGGGCCACGAAATCGGCCCGAGCAGCTTCGATCATGGGCGGCGGTCCGCTCATGTAAACGTCATAGCCTTCCAGGCGTGGATGATCGGCGAGTAACGCTTCGTGCACCCAGCCGGTGCTGCCTTGCCAATCGTCCTCCGCGGCAGGCTCCGACAGCACGGGGGTGTACCTGAAATTCGGATGTTCCTGCGCCCAGCGGCGCGGCAGCGCGTCGAGATAGAGATCGCGCCGCGATCGTACACCCCAGTAGAGATGCATGGGCCGCTCGAGGCCGGTGTGCAGCGCGTGCTCGATAATTCCCTTCAAGGGCGCAAAGCCCGTGCCGCCGGCCAACATCAGGATGGGGCGCGGCGAGTCCTCCCGCAGATAGAACTGGCCGAAGGGGCCTTCGAAACGCAGTAGCGCGCCCTCTTTCAGCTCGCTGAATACATAGCGGGTAAAGGTGCCGCCCGGCACCAGGCGGATGTGCAGCTCTAGAAGCTCGTCCGCATGCGGTGCATTGGCCAGCGAGAAGCCCCGTCGACGGCCGTCCTTGAGCAGAATGTCGATGTATTGACCGGCGAAGAATTGCAGGCGCTCGTTGCCGGGCAATTGCAGCCACAGGCGACGAACATCGTGCGCAAGCTCGTCGATTTGGGCGACCCGGCAGGGCAGGCGGCGGGGTTGGATGTCCTCGCTGCGGCGGACTTCGCGTACTTCCACCACCAGGTCGCTGGCCGGCCGCGCCTGGCAGAACAGCGCCTGCCCGATGGCGGCTTCAGTTGTGCTCAGAGCCGGCGGCTGCCCGTCCGGATAACGGACTTCGCCCTCGACGACCTTGCCCATGCAGCGCCCGCAGGTACCGCCTCTGCAGCTATAGGGGATGATGAGGCCCTGACGGAGCGCGGCGTCCAGCACGCTCTCGTCGGCTTCTGCTGTGAAGCGGTGGCCGCTGGGCTGTAGCGTGATCTTGTAGCTCATATCGTGTCGCAATACTGCAGCAGATCGCCCATTGTCCTGCTTTGTCCAAGGCGAATAAAGGCGTGGGCGCGGGCAGGCTAATCGATGCCGAGCTTGTCCCATATCGCATCGACCCGCGCCTTGATGTCGGTGTCCATGACGATCGGGCGACCCCATTCGCGCATTGTCTCGCCCTGCCACTTGTTAGTGGCATCGAAGCCGATCTTGGAGCCGAGCCCGGCGACCGGCGAGGCGAAGTCGAGGTAGTCGATCGGAGTGTTTTCCACCATCACCGTATCGCGCGCCGGGTCCATGCGCGTGGTCATGGCCCAGATCACGTCCTTCCAGTCGCGGGCGTTGACGTCGTCGTCACAGACGATGACGAACTTGGTGTACATGAACTGCCGCAGGAAGCTCCACACCCCGAACATCACGCGCTTAGCGTGGCCTGGATACTGCTTCTTCATGGTCACCACCGCGAGCCGGTAGGAGCAGCCTTCCGGCGGCAGGTAGAAGTCCGTAATCTCCGGGAACTGCTTTTGCAGAATGGGGACGAATACCTCGTTCAGTGCCACGCCCAGCACTGCCGGCTCGTCCGGTGGTCGTCCGGTATAGGTGCTGTGATAAATCGGCTTCTTGCGCTGCGTAATGCGCTCTACCGTGAAAACGGGGAAATGCTCAACTTCGTTATAGTAGCCGGTGTGGTCTCCGAACGGGCCTTCCGGCGCGATGTCGTCCGGATAAATATGCCCCTCAAGCACGATCTCGGCGCTGGCCGGTACCTGCAGGTCGGAGCCGATGCACTTGACCAGCTCGGTCTTGGAGCCCCGCAGCAGCCCGGCGAAGGCGTATTCCGACAAAGTATCCGGGACCGGCGTAACCGCGCCGAGGATGGTGGCCGGGTCGGCTCCGAGCGCAACGGCAACGGGAAAGGGTTCGCCGGGATGCGCCTCTTGCCAATCGCGGAAATCGAGCGCGCCGCCGCGATGCGCGAGCCAGCGCATGATGACTCGGTTGCGGCCGATGACCTGCTGGCGGTAAATGCCGAGGTTCTGGCGTTCTTTGTGCGGCCCCCGGGTCACCACCAGCGCCCAGGTGATCAGGGGGCCGGCGTCGCCCGGCCAGCAGGTCTGGATGGGTAAGCGCCCCAGGTCTACTTCTTCGCCTTCGAATACCTCCTGCTGACACGGCGCGCGCCTGACCACCTTGGGGGCCATGTCCAACACCTTCTTGAATACCGGCAGCGTGTTCTGCCAAGCATCGCGCATGCCCTTGGGCGGCTCGGGTTCTTTCAAAAAGGCGAGCAGCTTTCCGATCTCGCGTAGCTCGTCGACGCTGTCGGCACCCATGCCTAGGGCAACGCGACGCGGCGTGCCGAACAGGTTGCCGAGCACGGGCACTGTATAGCCCTTGGGCTGCTCGAACAGCAGCGCCGGGCCTTCGCGGCGCAGCGTTCGGTCGCAGATCTCGGTCATCTCCAGACGCGGGTCGACGGGGTGCGCGACGCGCCGGAGTTCGCCCACGGCCTCAAGCTTATCTAGGAAATCCCTTAGGTCTTTGTACTTCATGATGCATGCTTTTCCGGTACAAAAGCCATTGTAACCGCTCGGTGCCTAAGGCGCCCCTTTACCCGGGCGCAAACGTGGACCAGACTATGGGGTGCCGACCGAACTCCTCAGAGCCTGGTTCGGTGGCCGGGGCAACGATATTAAAAATACCCGGCGCGAATGGCTCATCCAGTGGATATCTTTTGCTTTCTCGGCCGCCAGGACGCGGGCCGAGCGGCCTGGGTTGTGGCCGGTAACGTCGACGACTGTCGTATGAATACGATCAGAACAGGGACTGAAGTCGATGCAGGTACGGAAGCTCGTCTTTTTGCGGCCAAGGGAGGCGGCCGCCAATCAGCCTCTCCACGCTCTTGGCGATCACTGGCAAGTCCACCCCATAGATCTGGATGCGTCTGCCTGGGGCGGCAACGATGCTCATGTTGGGTTGGTTTTGCTGAGCAGTCGCGTGGGAGCGGACCTCTATGAGCGGCATCTTCGCTCGGGGCTCGGCATCGAATGGGTGGCCTTGGTGCAGGCCGAGGATCTCGATGATCCGGAGGTCTGTCGCCTGATCCTCGAGTATTGCCGTGACTATCACACGCTGCCGATCGAGCCGCAGCGCCTGCTCACCGCGCTCGGACATGCCTATGGCATGAGTCTTCTGGAAACCTCGGTTCCGCGGCAGCCGCCGCAGGCCTACGGCCTGGTGGGGCGGAGCCGCGCCATGCGCAGCTTGATGAATGCGGTACGCAAGGTCGCATCGGTCGATGCGCCGGTGCTGATTCAGGGCGAAAGCGGTACCGGAAAGGAACTCGCGGCACGAGCCGTGCACGAAGCCTCGCCCCGCGCCCACGGGCCTTTCATTGCCGTGAACTGCGGCGCCTTACCCTCGGGGCTCATTCAGTCGGAGTTGTTCGGGCACGAGGCCGGCGCATTCACCGGCGCGCTCAAGCGCAAGATAGGGCGCATCGAAGCCGCGCACGGCGGCACTATCTTTCTCGATGAAATCGGCGATCTTGCGCTCGACTTGCAGGTGAATCTGCTGCGTTTCCTGCAGGAGGGCTGCATGGAGCGCCTCGGTTCCACTACGCCCGTCGAGGTGGATGTGCGCATCGTCGCGGCAACGCATGTGGACCTGGAGGCCGCCGTTGCCGAAAAGCGCTTCCGAGCCGATCTTTACTACCGTCTCAACGTCTTACGCCTCGATATGCCGCCGCTACGGGCGCGTCCAGAGGACGTCATGATGCTCGCCGAGCATTACTTCAATCATTACGCCCATGATCGCGCCGCCGGCGTGCGGGGTTTCAGCCCGGAAGCGCGCGAGGCGATGGTGAGGCATGGCTGGCCGGGTAATGTCCGCGAATTGATCAACCGGGTCCGCCGCGCCATGGTCATGTGTGAAGGGCGCTGGATCGGCGCGGCCGATCTCGGCTTGGCCGAAGTCGAGCCGGTGCAGGAGACTCTGGCGGAACGGCGCGCTCAGGCCGAGCGTGCCGCAGTCGAAGAGGCCTTGGCATCGACCGGTAACAACGTCTCGCAGGCTGCCGCGGTACTTGGGATTTCCCGAGTAACGCTGTACCGGCTGCTCGAGCGTTACGGCATCGGCACGGGGGTACAGGCTCCAATAAGAATCACGGCCTGAGCGGGGGGCTGCCGGCCACTTCGTTCCCGCACAACAATAATTGCTAAGGGAGCTAGCTTTTCATGAACCCGAATCGACTGCGGGCGGCGGTCCTGCCGCCCCTGGCGCTGAGTGCCGCGATTGCTGGCGCGCAAGACGCCGCCGATATAGATGCCGATGTCACTGATGTAGTCCATCAACCTAGCGTCCTTCTGCCGGAAGGTCAGCTGATCTTCGAGCCCGGCTTCAGTTACAGCCACGGCAGTTCGCTGGACGTAGCCATTGAGGGGCATACAGTAATTCCGGCCCTGGTGATTGGGTTGATTAACGTCAGCGAATCCCAGCGCGACACCTTTACGACCACCTTGGGGTTCAAGTACGGGCTGACCCGACGGCTGCAGCTCGATCTTACGGTGCCCTATGTCTATCGCGAGGAGCGCATTCGCGACAGAGAGATTATGCAGGGCAGCTCCGCAGATCTGTACGATCGCTCCTTCGGCGATGGTCTGGGGGACATCGAGCTTGCATTGCGCTACCAGCTCAACAGCGGCCAGAACGGCTGGCCTTTCTTCATCGCGAACCTGCGCGTCAAGAGCCATACCGGCGAGGGGCCGTTGGAGGTTGATCGGCGGACGGTGACAGCGGAAGACGAGGACGGCAACCCGGTAGCCATTGGCGAGGTGTTGACGGAGCAGCCGACGGGTAGCGGGTTTTGGGCGGTGCAGCCAAGCATCACCTTCATCCTGCCGAGCGATCCCGTGGTGCTGTTCGGCAACATCAGTTATCTCTACAACTTCGAGCGGGAGTTCGATCCGATATTAGGTAAGGTGGACCCCGGGGATTCGGTTGGATTCAGCCTGGGCATGGGAATGGCCCTGAACGACCGTACATCCTTCAGCCTGGGCTACGACCATAACGCCGTCATGCGTACTGAATGGGAAAACGATCCCGGCGTTGACGCTTCTTTCGACCGTTTTCAGGTGGGCAGTTTCCTGCTCGGCCTAACGCATCGCATCGGCGCTCAGCGTCTCAACCTTTCACTGGCCATTGGCGCTACCGAGAATGCGCCCGACGTGCAGTTGGGGGTACGGGTGCCGTTTAAGCTGATCGACTAATGGAGCGCCCCACCTGAAGAGGATGCTCAGGTGGGGCCGCTGGAGCTAGTTGGGCGAACTCAGTGTCGCATGATGTCAATGACGCTTGATTCCAGCAGAGAACGTGCGTTGAGGAGTCCGGCGGTGCGAGATAATTCGATATCGACCATTCGCGAGAATTGCAGAAGCTGCCCGTCCTGACGGTTCTGGATGGTCGTAAAGAAGCCGTCGCTGTTGATCAGCGTGCTGCCGATATCTCCCCAGCGCATCGATTCCAGGCCATGCTTGGAGAGTAGATCCTGAACCGAAAGTACCGAGTGAAGCGCTACCTCGCCGTTGATCTTGACGAAGCTCTGCATGCTCAGGTTCATCTGCAAGCCGTTGAGATTGAGGCCGCCTCTTAGCGCATCGAGTTCGCTGTCGCTCAACCGGGACGCGCCCAAGGGCTCTGCGGCTACCGCTGAGCCGCTCATAGCAAGCAAGAGCAAACCGGCGAGGCCCAGTGTTTGAGAGCCTTTTTTCATGTGCTTCTCCTTACAAGCCATAGCCTTTGGAATAGGGGAGCGACAAGGTGAAGGCAGCCAATTGCTGAGCGACCAGCGCTTCATCGAGCGGGGCCCCCGGGCGAGCGGCCCAGTCGGCATCGAGATCGTAGGCAGGGCCCTGTTCGGGGAGGCCGCGGTGGATCACAAACATGATGCCGCTCCACTGTGTTTCGAATGTTTTACGATCGATTGCTCGTAAGCCTAGAGCAGGGTCGCCGACCAATACTTTGCCGTCGCGATACCCTTTGACGACGACGAAGTGCTTATAGCCGTCGATGTCGATCAGCGTAATGGCGGGAGATTGAACCTTCCGCAAGCGATCGACCGTGATGCGGAATCCGTCTGCCGTGTAGCCGTGACTCGCCAGGTAGCGCTTCATGTCGAGCATCGAGAAGCCCTGGGCGCGAATGGTCTCCTGGTCGCCGGTCTCGTACATGGCTTGGAATACTTCTGTTTCCGTTACCGGTAGGTCGAAGTGATAAGTCAGCAGCGTTGCAACGGCGGCGGAGCCGCAACTGAAATCCTTCTCTTGCCTGACGACGCCTTTGAACCGTAGATCTTGCACGGACTCCAGCGAGACCCGGAAAGAGCTGCCCGCACCGGGGAAGGAAAATAGATCCGCTGCGTGGGCTTCGCTGGCAATCAAGCAACTCAGCAGTACGACGGGGCGGATCATGGTCTTCCTCCAACGGCGCGGGAGCTATTACTGAGCGACCGAGACGTTGACGATCAGGCTGTCCTGGATGATCACGTTGTTGCCGGTATTCTGGATAATCGTCGCGAAGCCGTTGCTGCCGGCAAAGGCGCCGTCGGCTATCCAGTTATTGCCGGTAACGGTATCGTTGGCGGAGTTACCGATCAGCGACGCCGAGAGGTTAGCCCCGCTCAACTGCATCACATTCAAGCCGGCGCGGCCCTGGGTCTGGGCAAGCTCCGTCTCCGAGAGTGCTTGAGTCAGATCCAGCCCCTGGGCGAGGGCGTTGGCGGATGCCAGTGCCGCGATCGTGACAACGCTCCGGCAGGTGAGGCGAAGCAGATGCTTGCTCATGTTTCACCTACTCGAGTAAGCGTGGCCGGCAGCATGCCGGCCACGGTTGGCGACACGGCCTGCTTTAGAACGCGACGTTGGACTGCACTACGACGTTCTGCTGAGCCAAGCCGTTGGCGCCGCTCTGCTGCGCAACGCTGGTGATACCGCTAACGCCGTTCATGGCGCCCGACTCGATGGTGTTGCTGGCGGTAGACAGGCCGAGCAGACCGGTGATGACGGCGCCGCCGGCAACCGTGCCGCTCAGCTCCCCGTTGGCAACAGCGGCTTCGGTGGGGCTGCTCAGGTCGAGCGTGGAGCCGCCGGTGGCGACGTTGTTGTTGTCGTCCATCGCGACACCGCCGGTGCTGGCCTGGTTGGTGTCGAGGCCGAGCAGGCCGCTGATGTTGTCGGCATCCGTTTCCGAAGTCTGGGCGAAGGCCTGGGAAGAGAGAACGAGACCGAGGGCGGAGGCAAGGATCAGGGTCTTCTTCATGGCAAACTCTCCTTAGTTTGGTTTTTCGTGTGGCCAGGGCACCTGTAGATGCCCGCCGCCCCATGAAGGGTGCGGTCGATACCCCTGTAGCAGGAAGAGTGCCAACTTTTTTTGGGGACCTAAGTTATTGAACTTAAATGGGAGCAAAGGGAATTAGTGTATTAGAAAGGCCAAACCTGTAACGAGTCTGTTACGGTGCGTGGAGCCGAAGCGCGAAAGATCCGCTTACGACGCCGAATCGCCTGTAAAGTATGTGTAACTGGCTAATTAATAATCAGCCAAAAGGCGGCGCGGCATAGTCCGGTGCTCCACCGGGCTGCAAAGCGGCACTGGTGGAGCACCGGGGTCTCAAACGTCGAAGACGGCGACTGCCGGGGCATGATCGGAGGGGCGCTCCCAGGTGCGAGGCGTCTTGTCGATGTAGCCTTCCGAGCATTGGGCCGCCAGCTTGGTACTGGCCAGCACCAGGTCGATGCGCAGCCCGCGATTGCGACGGAAGTTGTTCATGCGGTAGTCCCACCAACTGAAGGTTTGCTCGGGCTGCTCGAAGAGACGAAAGGTGTCGCTAAGGCCGAGATCCAGCAGCCCCTGCAACGCGCTGCGTTCAGGCTCGCTGAAGAGAATCTTGCCTTCCCATTCTTCCGGGTCGTGCACGTCTTCGGGGTGCGGCGCGATATTGAAGTCGCCGACCACGACCAAGTTTTCATGGCGCGTCAGTTCGTCGGCAATGAACGCGTGCAGCTTTTCCAGCCAGTCGAGTTTGTAGGCGTATTTGTCGCTTCCGACTGCTTGTCCGTTCGGTACATAAAGGTTAATGAAGCGGATGCCGCCCGTGGTTGCCGCCAAGACGCGACGCTGAGGATCATCCAGGCCGGGCAGGTCTGTTACCACGTCGTTTATTGGTGAACGGCTCAACACCGCCACGCCGTTGTACGTGGGCTGACCCGCGAAAGCGAGTTCGTAGCCGGCGGCACGGATTTCTTCCACCGGAAAATTCTCGTCCTTGAGCTTGGTTTCCTGCAAGCCGAGGATGTCGGGCTGTTCCGTTTCCAGCCACTCCAACACCTGCGGCAAGCGGACTTTGAGCGAGTTGACGTTCCAGGTTGCAAGCTTCATAGGAGACTCCGAGTATTTTGCATCTATTCTCGTGGATCACCGCCCCCGCGGCCAGAGGCGGGCGAAGCCGGAGCCGATATGACCTATTTCGTGAAGAACTACAACCAGCCGGGCAGCCCGCCCGGCTTGCTGGATGCTGAAGCGGGGGAGTACCGCTGGCGAATCAAGCGATATAGCGCCGAGC
>JAJUGG010000037.1 GCA_029268285.1 Ectothiorhodospiraceae bacterium
AGTGCATCGCGTGCGGCGCCTGTATCGATGCCTGCGATAGTGTCATGGACAAGATGGGCTACCCACGCGGCCTGATTCGCTATACCACCGACAACGCCATGGCCAAGCAGCCGACCCGCATTCTGCGGCCGCGCATTCTGATCTACGGCGTGCTGCTGCTCGGCATCATTTCGGCAGCCGGTGCTTCGCTGGTTCTGCGGGAACCTATCGCGCTGGACATCATCAAAGACCGTAACGCGCTCTACCTCGAACTCGAAGACGGCGGCATCGAGAACAGCTACATGCTTAAGGTCATGAACCGCGATGTCGAGCCGCACAGCTACCGTGTCACGGTCGCAGGGCTCCCTAACATCGAGATCACCACCATGCCGGCGGAAATTTCGGTGCCGGGCGGGCAAGTTGCCAATGTCGCCGCGCGCGTGAGAGTGCCGGAAGGCGCGCTGCGAGGCGCCGGCGCGGATATCACCTTCACGCTCGAGACCATTGACGGCTCCGAGCACAAGGTCAGTGAGCAGGGCCGCTTCCTCGGCCCGATCGGGAGGCCCTGATGGAAAAACCCTGGTATCGGCAGCTCTGGCCCTGGCTGGTCATGCTGCCGCCCGCCGCGGCGGTGGTGGCCGGCTTGAGCACCGTTTACATCGCCGTGAACGGTGCTGACGACGTCATTACCGATGACTATGTAAAAGTCGGGCTGGAGGTCAGGGAAGACCGCAGCCGAATCCAACAGGCCGAGGTTCTCGGCCTCGCCGCGCACCTGCAGTGGGATGATGAGGGCGGCTTCAGCGTCGCCCTCAACGGACCGATGGAAGCACGCCCAGATGCGCTGCGGCTGCGGCTCGTACATCCTACCGAGGACGCCTTCGATCAGGAGGCGGTGCTCGCGCGCGAGGCCGACGGTTATTATCGTGCACGCCTGCCCAAGGATCTTAGCGGGGCATGGCGGGTGGAAATTTCGCCGGCCGAAGGCGGCTGGCTCCTGGTTGAGCAACTGGATGACATCGGCCGAGGCTATCTGACCCTCGGCACGGAGCGCTCGTGAACCCCAAGAGCTGCTTTCATTGCGGCGAGCCCATCCCGCAAGGGGTCGACCATCAGTTGGTGATCGACGGGGCGCCGCGCAGCTTCTGCTGCACAGGCTGCGAGGCTGTGGCATCGCTGATCAGCGAAAACGGCCTCGAGAACTTCTATCGCTTCCGCAAGGGTGCGTCGACCCGTCCCGAGGACGACGCCGAAGACCAGTGGAGCGTCTTCGATCGGCCGGCCGCCCAGCAAGGTTTCGTGCGCCCGCACGGCGACGAACGGGAAGCCGCGCTAGTCATCGAGAATATCAGCTGCGCCGCCTGTAGTTGGCTCATCGAGCATACTCTTCGCAGCCTCCCCGGTGTGACCGATGTGCAGGTCAACCCCGCCTCGGCTCGCGCCCTGGTTCGTTGGCGTGAAGGCGAAGTGGCGCTGAGCCTGATTCTGCGCACGCTCGCGCGCCTGGGTTATCGCCCGCACCCGGCCGGCGCCGGCGATGCTCAAGCCGCACATACCCGCGAGCGCCGCGCCGCGCTCAAGCGCTTGGCCGTGGCCGGAATGGGCATGATGCAGGCCATGATGTACGGCGTCGGGCTCTATACCGGCGCCTTCCACGGCATCGAACCGATCTACGAACAGTTTCTGCGCCTCGTCAGCGCGTTGGTGGCTACGCCCGTTCTTGTCTATGCCGGGCGACCCTTCTTCGTCGGCGCGTTACGCGATCTCAAGGCGCGCCGCCCGGGCATGGACGTACCGGTCGCGCTGGCGCTCAGCATCGCCTACACGGCGAGCGTGTGGAACACGCTCACCCATGGCGCTGAAGTCTACTTCGACTCGGTTGCCATGTTTATTTTCTTCCTGTCGCTCGGCCGCTTCGCCGAGATGTCCGCGCGCCACCGCGCCTCGCAGAGCACCGACGCCCTGTCTCAGCTTATGCCGGCCACGGCGCATCGCCGCCGCGGCGAAGCGCTGGAGCAAGTCGCCGTGGCCGAACTCGAGCCGGGCGACCGGGTACTGATACGGGCCGGGGAAGTGGTACCGGCCGACGGCACGGTCAGGGTCGGCGCATCGCGCCTGGACGAGTCGATGCTCACGGGAGAATCGGAGCCGCGGGCGCGCGCCTTGGGCGACAAGGTCATCGCCGGCAGCCTGAACGTTTCTCAGCCCATCGAGATCGAAGTCGAGCAGGTCGGGTCGGACACCGTGCTTTCAGCCATCGGCCGGCTGCTCGACCGCGCGCAATCCGAACGCCCGCGGGTGGCACAATTAGCCGACTATGTCGCCGGGCGTTTCATTGCCGCACTGCTCTTGATCGCGGGTGGCGTCGGCGCCTGGTGGTGGCAACACGATCCCACTCAAGTGTTGCCGGTTTTGCTGGCGGTGCTGGTGGTTAGCTGCCCCTGCGCCCTGTCACTCGCCACGCCTACGGCATTGGTGGCGGCAACGGGGCGCCTCGCCCGCAGCGGGATTCTGGTCACGCGCGGCAATGCGCTGGAGACGGCGACCAAACTCACCCATGTGGTCTTCGACAAAACCGGCACGCTCACGCTGGGCCGCATCACCATTAGCCGCACCGAGACCGTGGGCGCAGTGAGCGATGCCGAAGCGCTTGCCCTGGCCTCTGCGCTGGAGCGGCATTCGGAGCATCCAATCGGTCGCGCTTTCAATAGCGACCCCGATCCACGCATCGAAGCCGTCGAGACTATCACCGGCTCTGGGCTGGAAGGGCGCCTCAACGGTCGTCGGGTTCGTATCGGCCGGGGCGACTTCGTCGCCGAGTTGTCTGGAACGACCATTCCCACGGAACGTAGCAGTTGGGTCGCTTTGGGCGACGAAGACGGCATTCTGGCGTTCTTCGAACTGCGCGACACGCCGCGGCCGGAAGCGGCTGAAGCGGTCGCGGCGCTTCGCGCTCAAGGCATTCAGGTGGAGATCGCCAGTGGCGACGCCGAAGCACCGGTGGCCGCACTGGCCGCGGAGCTCGGCATCCCGTCCTATCGCAGCCGGATGCGTCCGGAAGACAAATTGGCGCGCATACGCGAATTGCAGGCTCAAGGCGCTGTGGTCGCCATGGTGGGCGACGGCATCAACGACGCCCCCGTGTTGGCGGGGGCCGACGTATCCATTGCTCTGGGCAGCGGCTCCGCGCTGGCTCATAGTTCCGCCGCCTTGATTCTCATGAGCGAGTCGCTGGCCCCGCTGCCAGAAGTACTGAGCTTCGCACGTCGCACCCGTCGAATCATTCGGCAAAACCTGGGCTGGGCCTTGCTCTACAATGCGTCGGCCATTCCGATTGCGGCGACCGGCGTGGTAACACCGTGGATGGCGGCAATAGGCATGTCGCTCAGCTCGCTCCTCGTGGTCATGAACGCCTTGCGGCTCAAGGAGCCGCAGCGCAGGGAAGCAGCGAGCTGCTCGCTGCCGGCTCGAGCGGAGGAAACGCCCGCATGAACATTATCTTTCTGCTGATTCCCCTAAGCATCGCTCTGGTAGCACTGGCTATCTGGGCCTTTTTCTGGGCGGTCGGTAACGGGCAGTTCGACGATCTGGACGGACCGGCCTATCAGGTCCTGCTGGACGACGACCAGCCCCAGGAACCGCAGGAGCGCGAGTGATCTACCAAGAGCTGACGGTCGTTGCCGCGCTGCTGGCCGGCCTGCTCGGCAGCACGCACTGCCTCGGCATGTGCGGCGGCATCGCCGGTGCGTTGGGCATGAGCACCGGGCCGCGCAGCCCGGTGTCGGGCATGCTGTACGCCTTGCTGTTCAATTTCGGCCGGATTGGGAGCTACGCGCTAGCGGGCCTCATCGCCGGCGGCATCGGGCTAGGGTTGGCTAACCTGCTGAACTACACGGTGCTGGCACCGGCTCTGCGGGTCGCTACGGGCCTCATCATGGCTGCCATCGGGCTGCAGCTAGCCTTCAACTGGCGCGGGCTGCGTCGCATCGAGCAGGTCGGCGCGCGTCTCTGGAAGCGCTTGGCGCCCCTGACGGGCCGTCTCCTCCCGGTGAAGAATCCGCCGCAGGCCTTAGCGCTGGGCTTGCTCTGGGGCTGGCTACCATGCGGCTTGGTCTACACCATGCTTCTGGCAGCCGCGACCTCCGGTTCGCCGTTGCAGGGCGCCGCCGTGATGGCAGGCTTCGGTGCGGGGACTTTGCCTGCGCTCACGCTGGCCGGCGCCGCGGCCGGTCGTTTTCGCGGCCTTGCGCAGCGCCCTGCGCTGCGTCGCGTGGCCGGCGTGGTGCTGCTCGGCTTCGGCGTCTGGACTATCTTCGCCCCCACCCTATTGCATGGCGCCGATCACGGCCTCGAAGGCCCCATGGAGTGCGCCACCTCGATGCAGGAGCATCCTGGCTTGGCATAGAGCCGCTCAGACCACACGCTGTCCGGCGTGGGAATATCAGGCTTACCTGCCTGAATGAGACACAGCTTTTGTCTCGTTTTCGCAACAGTTGTTTCCCAAGTGTTGCATCCCCACCATAGTCATTGGTCGCCCGCCGCGCGGGCGTTGAGGATTGCACGGCAGTCCTCGTACCAAGTCGCTTGACATGGAGGTCTGTGAGATGAAATTACGTAACGTTACAGCGCTGCTGGTTGCCGGCTCCTTGGCCGCGGCACCGCTTGCCGCCAGTGCTCAGTACGGCGACGAAAGCGTGGTTCGGGCATTTGCCGATCGCACCAGCGCCTACATCGGTGCCGGCGGCGGTTGGTACGGCGTCGACGGTGATCTGGCTGATGGCGCAAGCTTCGGTGATATTGACGAGGTCGACGACGAAGACATCATGTTCAAGGTCTTCGCCGGCGGTAAGTTCAACAGTTGGCTCGGCTTCGAGGGCGGCTACGTGAACTTCGGCGAGGCTGACGACGAGAATGCTTCGTTTGAGGCCGATGGCTTTACGCTAGCCCTGGTCGGGTTCATACCGGTAAGCTGGTTCTTCTCGCCGTACGTGAAGGTCGGCGGGTTCTACTGGGATGCCGAAACCTCCGTACCCGGCTCCGGCACCTCGGAAGATGACGGTACCGACATCTTCTACGGTGCGGGCGGTGAGATAATGTTCACGCAGAACATCGGCGCACGTCTTGAATACGAACGCTACGAGTTCGAGGATCAAGACGTCGATTCCGCGTCGCTGAACTTCCTGTACGCATTCTAAGCGCCGCGGGATTCAGGCAAGGCGGCTCCACCGAGCCGCCTTTTTCTTTGCCCCTATTTTCGCTCCAGTGCATAGACGGCTTCGTGCAAGGCCGTAAGGCCGCGCTTTTGCAGGTTCGGGTTATCGGCCAGCGCATCTTCCCGAAACCAGCACTCGATCCTGAACTCGTCGCCGTACAGACGCCGCAGTTCGTCCTCGGTGACCGAAAAAGGCGGCCGCTCTTGCGGATCCGGCTCGTAGTCGAGCGCAATGATCAACATGCCGCCCAGCGCCGGACATAGCGCCAGCAGGTGCTCGGCATAGCGGGTTCTCAGCTGCGACGGCAAGGCTATGACGGCGGCTCGGTCGTACACCCATTCGATCTCCGAGAATTCTCCCTCCGGTAGCGCGAAGAAATCGCCCTGGATGATCTCGAGCCCGTCGGCCTGATAGCGCGCGCCGCCACTCCAGGCGCTGCGCTCGTACTGCACCTCGTGCTCGGCGAAGAAGGCTTCTACCGCGATGTCGCTGAGCTCTATGCCCACCACACGGTGTCCTCTCGAGCGCAGCCAGAGCAGATCGGGACTCTTGCCGCACAAAGGAACCAGCACGGTAGCCCCGGGTGGCGCCTTCATCTGCGGCCAGAAATGCTGCATGAGCGGGTTACCCTGCGCCTGGTGAAACCCGATCTCGCCCTTCTGCCATCGCTCATGCCAAAAGTCAGCGTCCATTCCATCTCCTCCAACGATTCTGCGCAAACTATAGGCCTTAGCCAGACTTTACGGCGCGCCAGCCGGAATGACCATTGTCCTGCGGGGAGATGACCCAATGTGCCTAAAAAGCCCCTTGTGCGGGGCGTCGGCAAGCCGACAACACAAACACCCTTGAATGGCGCGTGTATCGGCAAGGAGGACGCATGCGGCGAATGTACTTCCTGCTACCGGACGTCGCCCACGCGCGGAAGGTCGTCGAGGAGCTGATCCAGAACCGCGTGGAAGAGCGTCATATCCATGTGCTCGCCAAACGCGACACACCTCTCGAAGATTTGCCCGAAGCTTCGCTGGCACAGCGCACAGACCTGAAGGCGGCCCTAGAGCGCGGCGTAGCCGTGGGCGGCGCGACCGGAGCGCTGGCTGGGCTCGCCGCGGTCGCCTTCCCGCCCGCAGGGCTCGTGGTGGGAGGCGGCGCCGTGCTGGGCTTGGCCGTGGCGGGCGCCGGTTTCGGCGCCTGGGCGTCCTCGCTGCTGGGCATCTCCACCCCCAACAGCGAGTTGAAGCGATTCGAAAAGGCGATCGAGCGGGGCGAGCTGCTCATGATGGTAGACGTCCCCAAGAATCGGGTACAGGAACTGGAAGACCTGGTTAAAAGGCATCATCCGGAAGCCATTATCCGCGGCACCGAGCCCAAGATGCCGCCTTTTCCGTGAGCTTGCCTCGCGGGTGCCTAAGGGGGCGGCCGAGCTAGGTCTCGTCGGAGAAGTCGGCGGGATGCGCCTGCATCGCCAAATTGCGTCCGGTGGACTTGGCCCGATATAAGGCAGCATCCGCTGCTGCCAGCAGGTTTTCCGCTGTCGTTGCTTCGTTACCGTCGTACTCCGCCAAGCCCACGCTCACCGTGACCTCCAGCAGCCCCGACCGGGTGGAGAAGGGCTGCGTCGCTACGGCCTCGCGGATTCTTTCGTGAAGATCAGCAGCGCCGTCGGGACCGGGCGCCACGACGAGAAACTCTTCGCCGCCGTACCGCCCCAGGAGATCGTATGGCCGCAGCACCTCACGAATGCGCCGTACCAGGCCCACCAGCACCTCATCGCCGGTCTGGTGGCCATGGCGGTCGTTGATCTCTTTGAAGTGATCGGCGTCGACCAAAACGAGAGTCACGGCGCCGCCGTGGCGCCGGGCACGCGCCATCTCCTTTTCCATCGCATCGAGAATAGCGCCGTGGTTGAGCGCCCCCGTGAGGCTGTCGTGCAACGCGCGGTGGCGCAACTCTTGGGTAAGCTGGCGCAGTGCTTCGCGGTCGGCTTTCTGGCGGTCGATATCCCGGTAAGTACCGCACACCCGCAGGGGCTGGCCTTGCTCGTCCTGCTCAACGACAGTGCCATGCACTTCGACCCACACCCAGTCACGGGCCTGCGTTAGGGTCCGATACTCCACACGGTAGCTGAGCGTCTCGCGGTTCAATGCGCTGGTACCGGTAGCGAGCGCCTGCTCGCGATCATCGGGGTGGATCAACTGAATCCACTCCTTGATCGAGATGTCGGTCAACCCACTGAACGGGCTGATCTCCGGCCCCCAATCGTCGGCCACGCGTAAGCGCCCGTTGGGAATATCCCACTCCCAAATGCCGAGCTCCGCACCCTTGATGGCCAACTGCAGGCGCTGCTCACTCTCTTCCAGCTCTTTCTCGAGACGCCGCCGCTCGGAGACTTCTGCCGTCGACCCTAACAGCCGCACCACACGGCCTTCGGCATCCAACAACGGCGTGAGGACCGTGCGCCACGAAGAGCGCCTATTAAACAAAGTCAGCGTCTCGTCGTACTCGTCACGCTGCGCTGTTTGCAGACAGCGCCGATAACGCTGCGCCACACGCGCATACTCGGCATCCTGCAGCAGCTCGTTGAGCAGCTTGCCGCTAACATCCGCGTGGCGGATACCGCAGAATTCTTCGATGCGGCGATTGATGCTCAGAACCCGGAACCGGTCCTCGCCCTCCACAGCCAGCACGAACACCCCGTTGCCAATGGGGTCGGACAAGGCTTTGAGTTCACTTGGGGTCGCGCTGGTCCACATCGCAGGTCTCTAGGCTCTTGCGGCCGTATTTTGTTAGTCGCGGGCATCCGGGAAACGGCTAAAAAACCGGGCAAAGATTTGGTCCGAGCCAGTTCCGGATATCCCTTATGCTGATACATTAGCAGGAGATCATACACCCGCAGGGCGCGATCACTTGCGCAGGAACCAGAGAATCAGGCTGATCACCACGCTGATCAGAATCGACGTGGTGATCGGAAAATAAAAGCTGAAACCATCACGCCGTATGGCGATATCTCCGGGCAGCCGCCCCAGGCCCAGCTTGCTGATCAGAGGCCAAGCCAAGCCGATGACGACCAGGGCAAGGCCGAAAATGATCAACAGGCGCGGAACCGACATATCACCGCGCCTGCAGGGTTTCTACGCCGTCGGGGCCGCCCAGCAACAGCACGTCCGCCGGACGCACGGCGAAGAGGCCGTTCGTCACCACACCGGTGATGTTATTGATGTGGCGCTCCAACTGTATGGGCTCGGCAATTTCCAGACCATGTACATCCAGAATGATGTTGCCGTTGTCGGTGGTGAAACCCTGCCTTAGCTCGGGCCGACCGCCGAGCTTCACCAGTTCGCGCGCCACGTAGCTGCGGGCCATCGGAATGACCTCCACCGGTAGCGGGAACTTGCCGAGCACGCGCACGCGCTTGGAGCGGTCAGCGATGCACACGAACTTCTGACTGACCGCAGCGATGATCTTTTCGCGCGTTAGCGCACCGCCGCCGCCCTTGATCAGCTGCAGCAGGCTATTGGCTTCGTCGGCGCCGTCCACATAGACCGGCAGCCGATCGACCTCGTTCAGATCCAGCACCTCGATGCCGTGGCGGCGCAGGCGCTCCGTCGATGCCTCCGAGCTAGACACCGCACCGGCTATGTCCTGGCGCAGGTCCGCCAGCGCGTCGATGAAGTGATTAACCGTCGACCCGGTGCCGACGCCGATGACCGCGCCCCGCTCCACATAAGCGAGTGCGGCTTCCGCCGCGGCCTTTTTCTGCGCATCCGCTGACATCGCGTGCTCCTGTTTTCGCTCCGAAAGCCAAGGCCCCACTCTACAAGCGGCAACCCTATCCCTTACACTGAGGTACTTTTTCCAAGTCCCCGATACATAATGACCAAAGCTTATATTGAAAAGATCCTGACCGCCTGCGTCTACGACGTGGCCGAACAAACGCCTCTGGATCCCGCGCCTAATCTCAGCAAACGGCTGGAGAATCACGTTTTCCTGAAACGCGAGGACTTGCAACCGGTATTCTCCTTCAAGCTGCGCGGCGCCTACAACAAGATCGCCAAGCTGAACGAGGAAGAGCGAGCCCGCGGAGTTATCTGCGCTTCGGCAGGAAACCACGCCCAAGGGGTCGCGCTCGCCGCCAGTCGCCTGGGCATCAAGGCGGTCATTGTGATGCCGCGCACCACGCCGCAAATCAAGGTCGACGCCGTGAAGTCTTTCGGCGGCCGCGTGGTGCTGCACGGCGACAGCTACGACGAAGCCTCCGACCACGCCAAGAAACTGGTAATGGAGCGCGGCATGACGTATATCGCGCCCTACGACGACCCGGACGTCATCGCCGGCCAGGGCACGGTCGGCATGGAAATCCTGCACCAGTTCCCGCGACGCCTGCACGCGATCTTCGTGCCGGTCGGCGGCGGCGGCCTGATCGCCGGCATCGCAGCCTATGTGAAGTATCTGCGCCCCGACATCAAGATCATCGGCGTAGAGCCGGAGGACGCGGCCAGCCTCTATCAAGCCTTGAAGCAAAAGCGCCGCGTCATCCTGGACCAAGTCGGCTTGTTCGCCGATGGCGTGGCCGTGCGGCAAGTGGGCAAGGAGCCCTACCGCCTCGCCCGCACGCTGGTTGACGAGGTCATCCTCGTGAACACCGATGAGATCTGCGCCGCCATCAAGGACATCTTCGACGACACGCGGTCGATTTGCGAGCCCGCCGGCGCCTTGGCGACCGCGGGGCTGAAGAAGTACGTGCAGCGCGAAGGCATTTACGGCGAGAACCTGATCGCCATCAACAGCGGCGCCAACATGAACTTCAGCAGGTTGAATCATGTGGCCGAGCGCGCCGACGTAGGCGAGCATCATGAAGCCGTGCTGGCCGTGACCATCCCCGAGCGTCCGGGCAGCTTCCGCACCTTCTGCGAAAGTATCGGAACCCGCGGCATTACTGAATTCAACTATCGCTACGCGGACCCTGAACAGGCCCATGTCTTCGTGGGCATACAGCTCAGCGATGGCCTGGCCGAGAAAGAAGCGCTGATCGCAGACCTGCAGGCCAAGGGCTACCCGGTCATCGACCTCACCGAAGACGAAATGGCCAAAGTACACGTCCGCCACATGGTCGGCGGGCACGGGCACGGACGCGTCATGGACGAGGTCGTCTACCGCTTCGAATTCCCGGAGCGCCCCGGCGCGCTACTGAAATTCCTCAAGCACACCGGCAAGCGCTGGAACATCAGCATGTTTCATTACCGTAACCACGGCGCCGCCTATGGACGAGTGCTGGTAGGCGTGCAGGTGCCGGAACAAGACCGGCCGCGCTTCGACGAATTCCTCGCCAAGCTGGATTACGTTTACCAGGAGGAAACCAATAACCCGGCTTATCGACTGTTCTTGAGCTGAACGATGCGAAGCAATGTGACGCAAGGGCTACGTTGCGCCCTCGCCATTCTGCTATTGGCTGCGCTGGGCTCGGCGCAGGCAGCCGTCGTACTCATGTACCACCGGGTCGGCGAAGACGCGATTCCGGCCACCAGCGTTCGCGTCGAGCAGTTCGAAGCACACCTGGAATACCTCGACGCGCGGGGCTATACCGTATTGTCGCTGCCGGGTCTGATCGAGCACCTGCGCCAGGGCGAGCCGCTCCCGGACCGCAGCGTCGCCATCAGCTTCGACGACGCTTATAGCTCCATCTACACCCACGCCTGGCCGCGGCTACGGGAACGAGGCCTACCCTTCACCATCTTCGTGTCTACCGCCAGCGTGGATCGCCCCGGCTACATGAGCTGGACGCAACTGCGCGAATTGGCTGCGGCGGGGGTGAGCATCGCCAACCACAGTCACAGCCACGCAAAACTCAATGAACGCTTGCCGGGCGAGAGCACCGAGAACTGGCTGAAGCGAGTCACGGAAGACGTCGAGCATGCTCAACGCCGGATTCGCCAGGAAATAGGCGCGGGCGTGAACGAAGCCCCACGGCTGTTCGCCTACCCCTACGGCGAGTACAACGAGGCACTTGCCGAGCAACTTCGCAGCCTTGGCTACATTGCGTTTGGGCAACACTCAGGGGCGATTGGCGCGGGCAGTGATCTAAGGGCCTTGCCGCGCTTCCCGATGAACGAGATATATGGCAGGCCGGCGTCTTTCGCCGAAAAGCTCGACACCTTGCCCTTGCCGCTAACCCGCATTCAGCCATGGGATCCCAGCGTCACGGAAAACCCGCCGCTACTGCGCCTGCAATTAAAGCCGGAAGTGCCCGCATGGCGGGTCACCTGCTTCTACGACGGCGAGCCGATGTCGGCCCAGGTCAGCGCGGACGAAATCCGCGTGCGCGCCCCAGAACCGCTGCCGCCGGGCCGCAGCCGCTATAACTGCACCGCGCCCGCCGGCAGCGGGCGCTATTACTGGTACAGCCACCCTTGGGTCGTGCCCGGCGGGCGTGACTAAAAAATCGCGCAAGGGTCTTTAGAGCGACTCAGCGCTCGGCGGTTGCCAGCGCCGCGTTGAGTTGATCGAGCCCGTTGCCGCGAATCATCTGGCGAATCTCTGCCACATAGGCTTCACCGCGCTCGGAATAGCTGATCAAGCCGCCAGCCAGAACCACGGAATCCAGCGGCTGCTGTTCCGCGCGCAACTGCGCCCGTAAGGTGCGTAACTCGTCGTACGCATGTCCGACATTGAGGTTGTAGATATAACCGCGCACGCCCGCCAGCAGGCTGGGGAAGACCCGCACGAAGTGAGTGGCCCCGGCATCACGCTCCAAGGGCGGCAGGCCCTGGTCGCGCTGGTAGGTCCACAACCCGAACAGGTTGTTCGCTTCGAGCGCGAAACGCGAACGCCCCCAACCGCTCTCGTTGGCGGCCTGAGCGAGAACCAAACCGACCGGAACGGCATCCACGCGCTGCAGGAGCGCCGCTCGGAACTCCGGATCATTAAGATCGCCACTCACCTTGTAGCGCTCGGCGATCATCTGGACCTCGGAGGCGGCCGCGCTGTCCGGCGCGATCTCGCCTTCGGCGAAGCGATTCTGCAGCCTTTCGCGCAGCGCGAGCAGGCGATCGTTCTCGGCCAGGACCAGCGGCAGCAGCGCACTGAAGAACAGTTGCTTGCGTTCTGCCGTCTGCAGCACATCGAGATCCTTGGGCAGCGCCTGTAGCGCTAGCGGAGGCACCGCCTCGGGCGGCCATGCATAACCGTGCTCGGCAAAGACGGCAAGCAGCTCTGCCGAACTGCCTGCAACGACGGGCGTCAGAGCCGGTGCAAAGGAGTTGAGCGTCAGCTCCCCGTCGATCTCGTCTTCATCCGCGCGGCCTACCGCATCATCTTCGGCACGTGCAACGGAGTCGGCCACAGCAGTACTCGGTGGGTCATTAGCCGTGTTCGTCACGAGCTCTTCCCGACACAGGAGGGCGACCGACAACCCGATTACCGCCAAAGTCAACGGCACGGCGTCCAGGACGACGCGCCACAAGGGGGTTTCTTGTTGTTGCATGACTACTCTCTTATATCCAACGCGGCAGCAGTCTCTCCGCTGGGCCGAGTCCAAGCAAGCCCGAATCTTCTAAAACGCCTATTGTTTCTCTATTACAGGAAATCCTCGCCAAGACCGTACGAGTTTTCTCGTTTTACCTTGCGAGCCGCTTTTTTTGAGCTAGCTTTTTATAACGTGCGGCTTAATTTAGAGGATTGAGGCATGACTGAGCGCGCGAACGGCTTAGTGAAGTGGTTCGATAACGCAAAGGGTTACGGATTCATCCGCCAGAACGAAGGCGAGGATGTGTTCGTACACTACCGCGCCATTCGAGGCGAAGGCTTCCGAACCCTACAGGAAGGTCAGCAGGTGGAGTTCACCGTGGTCCGTGGTGAAAAGGGGCTACAGGCCGACGACGTTGCTGTCGTCGAGAACGCCTGACCGCCGCGCCCTGCGGGCGCGGCAATCCTTTTTAACCCGCTACTGGCGGTAGCGCTCGAGAAAGCGGGCCAGCTTGCCGATCGCCTCTTCCAGCAGGTCGAGGTGCGGGAGGAAGACCACACGCAAGTGATCCGGCTCCGGCCAGTTAAAGGCCGTGCCCTCGACCAGCAGGACATGCTCCTGCTGCAACAGATCGAGCACCAACTGGCGGTCGCTCTTCAGGTTGAAGCGTTCGGCGTCGAGCTTGGGGAACAAGTAGAGCGCGCCGCGCGGTTTCACGCAGGTAACGCCGGGGATCTCGTTGAGTAACTCCCATGCGCGCAGGTGCTGCTCGTACAAGCGACCGCCTGGCACGATCAATTCGTTGATGCTCTGATAGCCTCCGAGGGCCGTCTGCACCGCGTGCTGCGAGGGCACGTTCGCGCACAGGCGCATGGACGAGAGAATATCGAGGCCTTCGATATAATCGCGGGCGTGCTTTTTGGGCCCGCTGATGACCATCCACCCGCAGCGGAAGCCGGCCACCCGATAAGCCTTGGAAAGGCCGCTGAAGCTGATCGTTAGCACGTCGTCCGACAGCGTCGCCATCGGCACGTGCACCGCATCGTCGAACAAAATCTTGTCGTAGATTTCATCCGAGAACACGATCAGCCCATGCTTGCGAGCCAGTTCCAGAATGCGCTCCAGCGTCTCCTTGGAGTACACCGCCCCCGTCGGGTTGTTGGGGTTGATCACCACGATGCCCTTGGTGTGCTTGGTGATCTTGCGCTCCATGTCCTCCAAATCCGGCTGCCAGTCCTGCGACTCATCGCACAGGTAGTGCACCGGCCGGCCTCCCGAGAGCGTCACGGCCGCAGTCCACAGCGGATAGTCGGGCGCGGGGATGAGCATCTCGTCGCCGTTGTTCAGCAGGGCCTGCATGGCCATGACGATTAGCTCGCTCACGCCGTTGCCGAGATAGACGTCGTCCAGCCCGACCGTCATCACGCCGCGCGACTGGTACTGTTGGACAATCGCCTTACGTGCTGAAAAGATGCCTTTGGAGTCGCAGTAGCCTTGCGCGGTCGGCAGGTTGTAGATGACGTCCTGCAGGATCTCGTCCGGAGCCTCGAAGCCGAACGGCGCCGGATTTCCGATGTTGAGCTTGATAATGCGATGCCCGTCTTCCTCCAGCCGCTTGGCTTCCTCGAGGACAGGGCCACGAATGTCGTAGCAGACGTGGGCGAGCTTATTGGACTTGGTGATATTCTGCATAAAGCGTGGGCTACCCGGTGAGCGCGTGGACAACGGCCTCGAGATTCTGCTCGGGGATCGGAAATGTTAGCGAGCCCGCGCCTACTAGGGCAACTACCGCCGCTAGCCGCGGCGGCGCTCGAAGCCGTAGAGACGCCGACGCTTTAACGATTATAAGCAGCCGAAGCGCGTGGAGACATATACGCGCTTCGCGTATCAGTGTCTTTCGGCGCGCAAGCGGACTATTCGACAATAATAGGTAACTTCATACCGGCCTCGTAATGGCCCGGCACAAAACACCCCAGCTCCCACGAGCCCTTGCGATCAGCCGGCAGCTCGAAGGATACGGCCACGCTCACCGCTGGATCGAGCTCCAGTTCCTCCAGCCCGAAGGCTTCCACTTCCAGCGCCCGCGACGCCCCTTCGGCTTCAATCTCTACCTCCATGCCGACCTCGATCTCGCGGAGCAAATGCTCTTGGTAGCCGCTGGGAATGCCCTGCTCTTCTACAACGTCGCGTCCCAAAAGAACCTCGTGAAGCATGGCGCCTTCGTTCACGAACACGAGCTCATAACGCTCGCCCACCTCTAAACGGAGCGGCTCGCCCTGCGCCTGACCTTCGACCTTGAAGTACATCTCGCCCATCGAGATCTGGATCTCGTGCGCATCCTCGTGCTCATCCCCATGCGCCAGAACCGCGGGAGCGGGCACTATTGCCGCCAACAAAGCCAGGCTCTTCAGGATACGCATGGGCACCTCCTCGTTGGTTTTGATGGGTCGGCGCGATCTTGCTGCTGCGTAATGCCTCTCAAGGATATTCTGTGGCGCACGCGCGGCAAAGTAGAAGTGACGTGACTTAAAGCCGGCGGGCCAAACCGCGCCAGCGTGGCGTAGCGCACAGGGCTTCGCATGACCACCCGGCGGTGACAGCCCGAGCACATAAGTGAAAGCTCAAGCCAGCGCAGGTGCGCACATAACCTCACATTGCATCGAGTACATGCCTCACAGAAGTGGTCCGGAAAAGAACCCATGAATACGGAGGCAAACAAAAAACCCGCCACATGGGCGGGTTTTTTGTGCTATTGGCTGGGGGACTAGGATTCGAACCTAGGTTGACGGAGTCAGAGTCCGTAGTCCTGCCGCTAGACGATCCCCCAATAAACTGCTTAGCGCTTGGAGAACTGTGTAGCGCGGCGAGCCTTGTGCAAGCCGACTTTCTTACGTTCTACCATACGTGCATCGCGCGTGACAAATCCGGCGCGACGCAGAGGCCCACGCAGGTCCTCATCGTATTCCATCAACGCACGGGTGATGCCATGACGGATGGCACCGGCCTGACCGCTGATGCCGCCACCGCTGACGGTGACGTTGATATCGAAGCGGTCGGTCGCGTCCACCAGTTCCAGCGGCTGGCGCACCACCATGCGCGCGGTCTCGCGGCCGAAGTACTCGTCCAGAGGACGACCGTTGACCTTGATGTTGCCGCTACCGGGCTGGATGAACACACGCGCCGCGGAGGTCTTGCGGCGGCCGGTTCCGTAATTCTGATCTGCCATGCGTTTGATCCGTGTACTTGCCTAATCTACGGGCTTAGATTTCGAGCGGCTTCGGCTGCTGAGCCTGATGCTGATGCTCGGTGCCGGCATAAACCTTGAGCTTCTTGAACATAGCACGGCCGAGACGATTCTTCGGCAGCATGCCCTTCACCGCGTGCTCGAGCGCGCGCTCAGGCGCCTTCTCGATCAGCTTCTCAAAGGTGATGCTCTTAAGATGACCGACGTAGCCCGTGTGGTGGTAATAGACCTTGTCCGTCGCCTTGCGACCGGTAACATGAATCTTTTCGGCGTTGACTACAACAATGTAGTCGCCGGTATCCACATGCGGCGTGTATTCGGGCTTATGCTTGCCGCGAAGCCGGCGCGCGATTTCGCTGGCGAGACGGCCCAGGGTCTTGCCAGAGGCATCGACCAGGTACCAGTCGCGCTGAACGTCGGACGCCTTTGCACTAAAGGTCTTCATTCAAGACTACTCCGAAGCTGTCGCTCCCGTCAGAAGGGCCGAGATCATACCCGATGCCTCGATTCCATACAAGAGGGGCGAACGAATTGCTCGTACGCGGGCCGGAAGGCCCGGAATCCGCGCATATCCTAGCGGCTCGCGCGAATAAAAAAAAGCGCGGCTGAAGCAGCCGCGCAATCAAAAACACCAAAGGAGGATGGAGGAGTGTCCGGGGCATGGTGTGCAGCAACCGGACGATTCAAATTGTCTGATGTTGCACTGCACATGTCAAGCCCTTGCAGCGATTAATCTTCTCTAGCAAATCAGCGACTTAAATAGACGCTGCAACGCAGCATGAAAACCCAATCAACACGCTCCCGCAAACGCGGCCGGGCGCATTCACTTCATAGCCCGTGTGCGCCGCTGCAAACGCAGCGTTATCGAGTCATGGCATAATTTTGGCCGGCACAGGCGGCTCGACCTGCTTGAAATTCCACCGCGAGCGCCCCGACACTGCGACGGCGCCCCTGCGGTCTTTTGGAGATGGATGCGCACCATGACCACACGACAGCTCACGACGCTCGACAAGGCCTTGTCACAGTTCGACCAGGCACTGCGGACGGTGTTCGGCCAACCTCCCACCA
Organism: Ectothiorhodospiraceae bacterium; assembly: GCA_029268285.1. Taxonomy (GTDB): domain Bacteria; phylum Pseudomonadota; class Gammaproteobacteria; order Nitrococcales; family AK92; genus JAJUGG01. The sequence goes on from JAJUGG010000037.1 coordinate 16,964, forward strand.
CAGGACGCCCGGCGCCCGCCGATAACGCGGAAGAGGGGCAGCTCAGCGCGGCCGAAACAGCCGAGTCGGTTCGGTTGATGCGGGTCAACCACTGCGGCGAGGTCTGCGCTCAGGCGCTCTACCAGGGGCAGGCCCTGACGGCACGCTCAGCCGAGGTGCGCGATGCCATGCAGGAAGCATCGGCGGAAGAGAACGACCACCTAGCGTGGTGCGCCGACCGCATACACACGCTCGGCGGCCATACGAGCTATCTGAACCCTCTGTTTTACCTCGGTTCGCTGGCGCTGGGCACCGTCGCCGGTCTGGCTGGCGACAAGTGGAGCCTCGGATTTCTCGCGGAAACGGAGCGCCAGGTGGTACAGCACTTGGAGGGCCACCTGAAGCGACTGCCTGAAGCCGACGCCAAGAGTCGGGCGGTAATCGAACAGATGAAGGAAGACGAGAGCAAGCACGCCACCACCGCGCTCGATGCCGGCGGCGCGGAGCTGCCCTGGCCCGTGCGACGGCTGATGCGTACGGCGTCGCGCGTCATGACCGGCACGACGTACTGGATCTAGAGACTTGCCAGAACAGCAACGGGCCCGGCGACACGATGCCACCGGGCCCGTTGCTGTAGCAGAAACCGGCTACGCTCCCGCTAGAGGGAGACTTCCTGCCCCGGTTCCATATTACGACCGTAGAAAATTTCGCCCATCTCGCGCCGCAGCTGACGCTTGATGAACTGCTGCTCCTCCGGCGACAGCTCGTCCGCAGACTCGCCAAACAGGTAATTATCGAGCTCCAGGTTCTTCAGCAGCATCTTGGTGTGGAAGATGTGCTCCTGGTACACGTTCACATCGATCATGTGGTACTGCTGCTTGGTGTCCTCGGTCATGTAGTTCTGGATCGAGTTGATCTCATGATCGATGAAGTGCTTATGCCCTTCGACGTCACGGGTAAAGCCGCGCACGCGATAGTCGATCGTCACGATGTCCGAGTCGAAGCTGTGTATCAGGTAGTTCAACGCCTTCAGCGGTGAAATCACACCGCAGGTCGAGACGTCGATATCGGCCCGAAACGTGCTTACGCCTTGATCCGGGTGGCTCTCCGGATAGGTGTGCACCGTGATGTGGCTCTTATCCAGGTGGGCCAGCACCGTTTCCGGCAGTGGCCCCGGCGCCGGATCGCCCTCCACCCGATCCTTCTCGACCAGCTCCTGCTCGGCGATCAAAATGGTGACGCTCGCCCCCTGGGGCTCGTAATCCTGACGCGCGATGTTGAGGATGTTGGCGCCTATGATTTCCGAAACCTGAGTCAGGATTTGCGTCAATCGCTCGGCGTTATACACCTCGTCGATATACTCGATGTACGCTTGGCGCTGCTCGGCGGTTTTGGCGTAGCAGACGTCATAGATGTTGAAACTGAGCGATTTGGTTAGGTTGTTAAACCCGTGGAGCTTCAGTTTACTAGAAACCAAATCCCGCCCTCCGGTTCGAACAGCGACTGTGTGAATGGCAGCCCCGGTGCCCCTGGACTGTCGCGAAAAGCTACCGGCCGACGGCTCGATCAGCGCGCGGCGCCGGTCGACGATCCGGCGGCCCGGAGCGTTTTAAGGCGCGCAATTATGCACCCAACGCGCGTTCATACCAATGGGATCAGACCTCGAGAAGCTCAAAGTCGTGCGTTATCTCACAGGCCTTACCCAACATAATCGACGCCGAGCAGTATTTTTCGGCCGACAGGCGTATCGCCCGCTCGACTACCGCCTCGGTCAAACCTGGCCCGCTCACCTTGTAGTGCAGGTGAATCTTGGTAAAGACTTTGGGCGGCGTCTCGGCGCGCTCGGCTTCGATTTCGACTTCGCAACCTTCCACCGTATGGCGGCCGCGCTGCAAAATAAACACCACGTCGAACGCGGTGCACCCGCCCAGACCTAGCAGCAGCATTTCCATGGGCCGCGGCCCGAGGTCACGCCCGCCGGCGTCCGGCGGACCGTCCATCACAACCGCGTGCCCGCTCCCCGGCACCCCTTCGAAGGAGGCTCCGTCCCGCCATTTAATTTTCGCGCGCATGGCCGCATTCCCCAACTTGGTAACGGATCACAACGACCCAACCTGAACATTAGCGGCGCAGTATAGCGATACTGACATTATTTCTTCAAAGCGAACGGGGCCGGGGCCTTGCCACATCGTGTACCATGTATTACCAATAACTACAGGACCCGTACTCGGCTTTACGCCCAAGGATGAATAATGCTGCAACCAGCCCAAAAACCGAGTGGCAATACGTCGATAGAAAACCTGCTTCAGCACTGCCATCGTCGCCGCTACCCGCCCAAAACGGGGATTATTTATGCAGGCGACAAGTCCGACGCGCTCTACTACATCATCGAGGGCTCGGTCAGCGTGCTGATGGAGGACGAGAACGGCCACGAAATCGTGCTCGCCTATCTCAATGCCGGCGCCTTCTTCGGTGAAATGGGATTGTTCGGAGAAGAGAGCGAGCGTAGCGCCTGGGTGCGCACCCGCACTCATTGCGAACTTGCGGAAATCAGCTACAACCGCTTCCGCCAAGTCGCCAAGCAGGATCCCGACATCCTCTTCCCAGTCGTCGGGCAGATGGCGGACCGGCTGCGCCGGACCAGCCGCAAGGTAGGCGATCTCGCCTTCCTCGACGTCACCGGCCGCATCGCCCGGACCCTACTCGACCTGTGTCGCGAGCCGGACGCCATGACGCACCCCGACGGTATGCAGATCCGCATCACCCGCCAAGAACTCGGACGTATCGTCGGCTGCTCGCGCGAGATGGTCGGGCGCGTGCTGAAGGATCTCGAGGAACAAGGCCTGATCGAGGTCAGCGGCAAGACCATCGTGGTCTACAACACCCGCTGACCCCCGTCGCAATGCCAAGGGGGGCGATGCCGCCCCCTCCTTGGAACGACATCCGTCTATTGACTCTCGAATAGTTCCCGCAGCTTTGTGCCCGGGTCGTTGGCGCGCATGAAGCTCTCGCCGATCAAAAACCCATGCACGCCATGCGCCCGGATGTGCTCGACCTCCTCGCGGGTATAGATGCCGCTTTCGGTCACCACCGTAACGCCAGCGGGAATCTTCGTCGCCAGCCGCAGCGTGTTGTCC
>JAJUGG010000038.1 GCA_029268285.1 Ectothiorhodospiraceae bacterium
ACCGACTCGGTGCCCGCGACGGAAACGACGCCGGCTGAGCATTTGGCCGTGGTGGCTTTCCGCACCCCTGAGTTCGTCGAGGTGGTGATGACGCGGTTCAAACTGTTAGACAGCAAGGGTGCGGCCGTCACCTATTCCCGCAGAACCTATGGCGATACGGCGGTGGATCAGGCGATGGAATGGCTGCAGGACAACGGCGCCTCTATGGAAGGTGTGCTGATGCGGCTGGAGGTGCCGGCCGAGGCTGTCGACGCGCTGGCGCTAACAGCCTGAATGGTGCGCCGTTTCAGGAAATCATCCACACTTTCCTAAATCCGTCATCAGATTGCTTGGCGGGTGCTCGGCCTGGCGATAAACTGCCCGCCCATGCTTACCCTCCGCGACATTAGCCTTTATCGCGGCCCCAACGCTTTGCTGCGTGGGGCGGATCTGACCCTACATGCCGGCCAGAAGCTGGGCGTGGTGGGGCCGAATGGTAGTGGTAAATCCAGCTTGTTCGCCCTGATTCGGGGCGAACTGCACGCCGACGGCGGCAGCTTAGAGATGCCGCCGGACTGGGTGATTGCTCATGTGGCGCAGGAGACGCCGGCGCTTGAGCGAAGCGCGCTGGATTATGTGCTCGACGGCGACGAAGAACTGCGGCGTGTACAGCAGGAGCTGGAAGCAGCAGAAGCTGCCGGCGACGGCCAGGCCATCGCCCGGCTGCACGGCCGTCTCGACGCGATCGGCGGCTACACCGCGCATATTCGCGCCGCCGAGTTGATGCACGGCCTGGGTTTTGCGCAGAGCTCGCTGAACCAGCCGGTACGCAGTTTCTCCGGTGGCTGGCGGGTGCGCTTGAATCTGGCGCAGGCGCTGATGTGCCGTGCCGATTTGCTGCTGTTGGACGAGCCCACCAACCACCTCGATCTGGAGGCGGTGCTGTGGCTGGAGCAGTATCTCAAGCGTCATCCGGCGAGCATTCTAGTCATATCCCATGATCGCGACTTCCTCGATGCCGTGGTGGACGGCATCGTGCATGTAGAAGCCGAGAAGCTTAATTACTACCGCGGCGGTTACAGCGACTTCGAGCGACAGCGCAGCGAAAAGCTGGCTTTGCAGCAGGCCTCTTATGAGAAGCAGCAGCGCGAGATCGCGCACCTGCAGCGCTTCATCGATCGCTTCCGTGCCAAGGCGACTAAGGCACGGGCCGCGCAATCGCGCATCAAGGCCTTGGAACGCATGGAGCGAGTGGCTCCGGCGCATGTGGATTCGCCGTTCTCGTTTGAGTTTCGCACGCCGCCGCGCGCCTCCAACCCCATGCTCAGCCTGGAGGAGGCCGAGCTGGGCTACCAAGGCCGGCCTTTGCTGAGCAAGGTGGATTTCAGCCTGCGGCCGGGCGAGCGCATTGGCCTGCTCGGTCCGAACGGGGCGGGCAAATCGACCTTGATCAAGACGCTCGCGGGCGAGTTGGCGCCGATTACCGGGCAGTATCAACGCAGCCAGGGGCTGGCGATCGGCTACTTTGCCCAGCACCAGTTGGAGCAGCTCGATGCGGGTGCCACACCGCTTGAGCATTTATTGCGTCTTGCGCCGCAAACGCCGCAGCAGGAGTTGCGGGATTTCCTCGGCGGTTTCGGCTTCGGCGAGCAGGCGCTGGAGCCGGTCGGGCCTTTTTCCGGCGGCGAGAAGTCGCGGCTCGCGTTGGCGCTGATCGTCTGGCAGGCGCCCAATCTCTTGCTGCTCGACGAGCCGACTAACCACCTCGACTTGGAAATGCGACATGCGCTCACGGTAGCGCTGCAAGGTTTCGAAGGCGCGGTGGTGTTGGTGTCGCACGACCGCTATCTCCTTTCCAGCACCGTCGATGAATACCGGCTGGTGGCGGAGGGGCGCGTGCAGCCTTTCGATGGCGATCTCAATGACTACCAGCAGTGGCTCAACGAGCGTCGGCGCGAGGCAGCGGCGCCGGCCGCAACCGGGCAGCATACGGCGACGGCGCGCAAGGAAAACCGCCGCCGTGAAGCCGAACGCCGCGCAGCGGCCCGTCCGCTGCAGAAGCGGGTCGAGCAGCTCGATAAAGCGCTTGAGAAAGTCGGCAGCGAGTTGAATGAACTAGAGCAGCGCCTTGCCGATCCGGCGTTGTATGAACCGGGCGAGAAAACCCAGCTCGAGGAACTGCTCAAGCAGCAGGGCGAGGCGCGTAAGCGCCAGGAGCAGTTCGAGAGCGAATGGCTGGAAGCACAGGAAGCCCTAGAGGCGTTCTGGGCAGAATCCGAAGACTCCTAGACGGTGAGACTCATGCGCGTACTCAAGCACCTATTCGACAACAACAAGGCTTGGTCGGAGCGGATTACCGAGCGTGATCCGCAGTTCTTCGAGACGCTGTCCAAGCAGCAGGCGCCGGAGTACCTGTGGATCGGCTGTTCCGACTCGCGCGTGCCGGCCAACGACATCGTCGACCTGCTGCCGGGCGAGCTGTTCGTACACCGAAATGTCGCGAACGTGGTGGTGCCGTCTGATATGAACTGCATGTCGGTGCTGCAGTTCGCGGTGGAAGTGCTGGGCGTAAAACACGTCATGGTGGTCGGCCACTACGGTTGCGGCGGCGTGCGCGCGGCCCTGCAGCCTCAGGGCTTGGGGCTCATCGATCACTGGCTGTGCCACATCAAGGACGTGCACCGCCGGCATGAAGCCGAGCTCAAGCAGATCGACGATTTCGACCAGTTGGTTGACCGCATGTGCGAGCTCAACGTCATCGACCAAGTCTACAACGTATGCCACTCACCCATCGTGCAAGCGGCCTGGGCGCGCGGTCAGGACTTATCGGTCCACGGCTGGATCTACCGGCTCGAGAACGGCCGGCTCCATGACCTCGATGTCTGCATCACTTGCAACGACGACGTTCATAGCGTCTACCGCTACCGCCAGCCTGGCGAGGCCTGATTGGAGCTGACCGACGCTGCACGCCGAGCCCCCTAGAGGAGCTCTTGATACAGATCAAAGGCTTCCCGTATGGGCCCGCGCATACTGGCGCGGCTGAGCACCATATTATCGGGAGGCGGGTGTGAAGAACGATCATTGCCGGGTCGATGGGCAGCTGCTGATCGCGCGCGGCGCCAATCGCGCTTTGCACATCGGGCTGCAATTGCCGGAGCAGGATCGCGGAGCGGCCCTGTTGCAGGGGCGGGCGGTGCGGGCCTTGCCGCCCCTGTCGGCAATCCGCGTAGATAACCCGATTGCGCGTACGCTCAGCCTGCATCAAGCCATTGAGGCGGCGACCGGGACCACTCTCGATGAGGATCTGCTGCCGCTGCGGCGGCTGATGCTGTGCGGCGAATGGATCCAAAGCCACACGCGCCACATCTATCTGCTGCATGCCGCCGCGCTGCTGGGTTATCCCAACCTGCGCGCCATGGCGAGCGACTATCCGGAAGTCACCACGCGCGCGCAACGCCTGGTGCGGTTGGGAAATCGCTTGATTGCCTGCATGGCGGGATCCGTTACCAAGCCCAGTAACCTAGTGCCCGGGGGCCTGCTGGAACTGCCCGCGCCACGCGCGCTGGCGGAGTTGGAGCCGGAGCTTCGATGGGCGAGAGCGGCGGTGGAAACCACGCTCGCGCTGGTCGCGCGGTTGCCGTTCTATCGCTACCGGGGCGAGTATCAGTTTGCCGCCATGGATGCCGAAAGCGGTTATCCCGCCTTGGGTGATGGGTGGCTGACCAGTGCCGGGCGGCGTGAGATCGGCGATTCCTGGGTGCTGTGCGAGGCCGTACCGCCGGTGCTTACTGGGCCCTTGGCGCGCTACGCCTTATTTCAGCAGCGCCTGTCGCCGGCGGTGCGCGAATTGGCGGCCTCGGCCGGGCTGGATAGCGTTAATCGCAATCCGTTTCGTGGCGTCGTCGTGCGAGCCGTGGAATTGGCAGCGGTCATCGAGGAAGCGCTGGAACTACTACGGCGCTATCACTCGCCACGCAACCCTTCAGTGCCGCTGGCCGTCAGAGCCGGTGAAGGGTGGGGTGGCGCATCGAGCAGCGATGGGCCTTTCGTCACACGCTGCACCCTGAACGCTCAGGGCGTGCTTGACCAGGTCAGAGTTTTCTCCCCGCTAGACTTCAACCGCCGAGCCTTGGAGCGCGACCTGAGCGACTGCTTGAAGCCTTGGGACGCGGTCTCGGAGGCGAACTTGCGCAGCGAATGCGAGCATCTGGTCGGGACCTATGCGCCGGTCCTGTCGCGTCGGCTGCGCATCCAAGTCGCGCTCAGCGCCTAAGCGGTAGCGTATTCAAGAAAGCGGCGGCTTCGACAGGAAGCCAGGCACCCCATCGTGGCGACATCGTTGCCCGCGCATAATAAAATCCGTCGCCGAGCCGGGATCACGGCTTTCTCAGCGCCCCCGCCTCTCGCGGGTTCGATGGCGGCTCACGGGCTGGTCGAGTATGCCGAGCGTGTACCGTGCACTATGGATCATGCAGCAGTAAGCTTGGTCACGGTACTAAGCAATTATTGGCGCCATGGATATCCAGAACCTATGCCGGTCACTGCCGGATGCGGCGGCGGCCGAAGCGTTCACCCAACTGCCCACGCAATCCAGGCTGTTGCGCATCGAACGCATCGTCTCGCAGGGGCAAGCGACGCCTCCGGAGCAGTGGTACGACCAGGATTGGCACGAATGGGTGCTGCTGCTTGCCGGTAGCGCCGGCTTGCGCTTTGCCGATAAACCCCGAATTCATATATTGAAACCAGGCGATTACGTCGATATTCCCGCTCATTGCCGCCATCGGGTCGAGTGGACCCATCCCCATGAGGCGACGGTGTGGCTGGCGGTGCATTACGCGCCAGAGGACGAGTAGCCATGAAACTTTTGCTATCGCTAGTGTTGCTGATGGGGCTTGCGCTTGGCGGCTGCGCGACCACACCGGATCCCATTCGGAAGTCTCCTGACGATAACCCCACGCTACGGGCGGTGCGGGCTAATCCTGAGGCCTACCAGGGGCGCGAGCTGCGCTGGGGCGGCAGCATCGTTGCGGTAGAGAATCGCGCCGAGCAAACCTGCATTGAGGTCGTTGAACGGGTACTGGAAAGCGGCGGCAGACCGGTCGAGGAGGATCGCAGCCAAGGGCGTTTCCTCGCCTGCGTTCCCGGCTTTCTCGATCCAGTGGTCTATGAAGACGGGCGCCTCTTGACCGTGCGCGGCACGGTCGTCGGGGTCGAGACGCGCAAGGTCGGCGAGTATCCCTATCGGTATCCCGTTGTTGCGGTCAGCAGTCATCATTTGTGGGAGCCGCTCTCGGATCTACGTTACTACGAGCCTGATCCGTTCTGGTATTACCCCTGGCCGGCTTATGGGCCCTATCCGTGGCGCGGCTATCCTTATTACCCCTATTACCGTTATCGCTAAGCCGAGAGGGAACCGATGAAACTGCTCGCGACGATCTTGCTCGCTCTCATGCTTGCCGCCTGTGCCAGCACGCCTGGATTCGATACCAGCGGCGTTAACCCTGACCTCACCCCGAGGCGTGCAGCAGCGCAACAGGTCGAGGGCGAGCAGGTCGTCTGGGGCGGCGTCATTGTCAACAGCACGAATCTCGAGGACGTCACGCGTCTAGAGATTCTTGCCTACCCCCTGGCGCGTAATCAGCGCCCACAAACCGATCAACGCGCGCTAGGGCGCTTTATCGGCTTCCGTTCCGGTTACATCGAAACGGCGGACTACGCGCCGGGGCGCCAGATCACGGTTACCGGCGTACTGGAGGGGGCCGCCGAAGGCCAAGTCGGGCAATCCAGATACACCTATCCCGTGGTCGAACTCGAGCAGCTTTATCTCTGGCCTGAGGAACGGGTGCGCCGAGAGCCGCGGGTGAACTTCGGTGTGGGCATCATGATCGGCAACTGAGCATACAGGGGCTCGTAAGCTCTATCTGCGCGCTGAGTCCGGATGCAGCCGCGAACTCTCGGCTACACTGCAAGAAACCGTGGCCTGAACACGGTTGTTCGCCGGGAGTCCCGGCGCAGTGCCACCCACCACACAGCCAAAGAACAATACGCAGTAGTACATGGCTAGTACCCGCACCCCCACACGGCGCGCCGCGACGCGCGGCTACCAAGTCGAAGAGCTATTGCAGGCTCTGGTCGAGGACGGCTTGCTCGATGAGGAAAGGCGACGGCTTTGGAGCGCCGTTGGCGAACGCAGCGACAAGCACCCGCTGGTGCAACTTGCCGCGCGGGATTGGCCGCGCGCGGATGAGCCGGACAAGAAGCTCACCCTCGAGTTCCTCACCGAGTGGCTGGCGCGGCGCTCGAATTTGCCATATCACCGCATCGACCCGCTACGGGTGGAGGTGAGCAAAGTCACTTCGGTAATGACCCATGCCTACGCTGCGCGCTTCAACATTCTTGCGCTCGAGGTGACGGATACGGCCGTCACGGTCGCCACGGCGGATCCGCAGGTGCGCGAGTGGCAGGAGGAACTGGCGCATATCCTGCACAAGGACATTCGGCCGGTCATCGCCAATCCCGAGGATATCGATCGCTATCTGACCGAGTTCTACAAGCTCTCGCGCTCCGTATACGGCGCTAACGACCAGAACAGCGGTCGCAGTGGGCACAACCTCGAGCAACTCGTCGAGCTCGGGCGCCGCGGCGAACTGGACGCCAACGATCAGCATGTGGTCAGCGTGGTGGACTGGCTGCTGCAGTACGCCCTCGAGCAGCGCGCCAGCGACATCCACATGGAGCCCCGGCGCGAGCGCGGCAATGTGCGCTTTCGTATCGACGGCGTGCTGCACCACGTCTACGAGCTGCCGCCGGCGGTTATGGCCGCCGTTTCCAGCCGTATCAAGATCCTGGCGCGCATGGACGTCGCGGAAAAGCGCAGGCCGCAGGATGGTCGCCTCAAGACCCGCAGTGCGCGCGGCGTCGAGGTGGAATTCCGCGTCGCCTCGCTGCCCACGGTGTTCGGCGAGAAGCTGGTACTGCGCATCTTCGACCCTGAAGCGCTGGTCAAGGATGTCACCAATCTCGGCTTCGGAGCGCGCGAAGCGGAGATCTGGGATCGCATGATCCACAACCAGAACGGCATTGTGCTGGTCACGGGCCCCACCGGCTCGGGCAAGACCACTACGCTCTATTCCAGCCTCAAGTCGCTGGCGAGCCCGGAGGTCAACGTCAGCACGGTGGAGGACCCCATCGAGCTGGTGGAGCCATCTTTCAACCAGATGCAGGTTCAGCACAACATCAACCTGGATTTCGCCGCTGGCATCCGCGCGCTGCTGCGTCAGGATCCGGACATCATCATGGTCGGCGAGATCCGCGACCTGGAAACGGCGGAAATGGCCGTTCAGGCCGCCCAAACCGGGCACCTCGTGCTGGCTACTCTGCACACCAACGATGCGCCCTCGGCCATTGTGCGTCTGCTCGACCTCGGGCTGCCTTCCTATCTCATCAAGGCATCATTGGTAGGCGTACTGGGGCAGCGGCTGGTAAGAACGCTCTGCCCTCACTGCAAGACTACAGTCGATGCGGACCGCGCGGCCTGGGATGCGCTGGTGCAGCCTTTCAAGGTAGCGGCGCCCGAGCGGATCTGCCAGCCGGTGGGCTGCCCCGAGTGTCGCAACACCGGCTACAAAGGCCGTACCGGCCTCTACGAGCTGCTGCCGATGAGCTCCGGCTTGCGGCAACTCGTCGTCCAGGAGCTGGACTTGAATACCTTGCGCAGGCAAGCCATCAAAGAAGGTCTGCGCCCGATGCGGTTGAGCGGTGCGCATAAGATCGGCCGCGGCCTGACCACCTTTGAAGAGGTTCTGAGGGTTACGCCGCCGCCGTTGGACGACTGAGGCTCGGTTTCGAAAGCGTTCGGGGCAGAGTGCGTGTAGCAGGAGTCATGCTGGATGACCGAACATGACGCGGTAGCCGGGCTGTCGATCGCTAAAGTGCTGGCGCTGGTGCTTACCGCTAACGGTGCGCCGGTGCTCGCCCGTCGCTTCGCCCCCGGGTTTTGGGCCAAGCCCGTGGACGGGGGAGCGATCTGGCGTGGCCGCCGTCTACTCGGCAGCCATAAGACGTGGCGCGGGTTAGCGGCGTCGATGGTGGGCTGCGCCGTCGCCGCGCCCTTGCTAGGCTTGCCCGTTGCGGCCGGTTTGGCGGCCGGAGCCGCGGCCATGCTTGGCGACCTGCTCTCGAGCTTTATCAAGCGTCGGCGCGGTCTTGAGTCCGGCGGCATGGCTTTCGGTATCGATCAGATTCCAGAATCATTGCTTCCGGCTTTGATCGTGCAGCGCTGGCTCCCGCTCGGTCTGGTCGAGATTGTCCTGATCCCGCTTATCTTCCTGCTGCTCGAGTTACCGCTATCCCGGCTGCTATTCCGGCTAGGTATTCGACAGCGGCCGCATTAAAGGCTTCTCTTAATAACCATGCGTTACTACGACGGCCGGGCTTATTCGGATAAGCTCCAAGCCGGGATCAACCTCGTCGCAGCCGGTGTAGCGTGACCTCCGGCCGGCAGTTGAAGCGCACATCCACGATGGACGAGCCGGCGCCGACGCTGGTGTAGCCCTGCAGGTGGCCGTGCCGCCACGCGCCGCGGCCATAGCGGCGCGGGCAGTTGGCGTTGAGCGTGAGAGGGAGTCCTCCGGGGAGCGAGATCTGACCGCCATGGGTGTGCCCGCACAGCATTAAGTCAAAGCCTACATGAGCCGCTTGGCGGAACAGTTCCGGCGAATGCGATAGCAGCACCGAAGGTGCGTCCTCCGGTATGCCCGAGGCTGCGCGAGCCAAGTCGTCGGCGCGATAAAAGTGGGGGTCGTCTACGCCCGCGAGGTACAGGCGAGCTCGGTCGCGCTCGATAACGGCATGCTCGTTCAGTAGCAGGCGAATATCGAGCGCTTCGATGGCTGGCGCCATGCGGATGGAGTCATGGTTCCCCAGCACCGCGTAAACGGGTCCACTCAGATGATGGCGCAGTTCCGTTAGCGCGGCCACCGCCGGTTTGCAGGAACCGGCGGTACGGTAACGATAATCCCCCGTCAGCACGCAGACGTCGTATTCGAGTTCGCGTACCACCGCGCTGAGCGCGCGCGGGAAGTCCGCGTTCATGTCCAGGTGCAGGTCACTGATATGTAGCAGCGTCAGCCCGTCCAGCGCCGGAGGCAGGTGCGGGAACAACACCTGATTCTCGGTAACTTGAATGTTCAGCGCGTTGCGCCGCCCACGCTCGTAGACCAGCCCGACCTTGAGCGCGAGCCGAATCAGGTTGTCGGCGGAGAGCCTGTCTGTGGTCGCGCGCCTGCGCTCGCCCTGACCGAACAAGGGCTGCTCGCCTTCTGTCTCTATGCCTAGTCGTTGCCTCAGGTAGGCCGGTTCCACGCGATCGGCAAGCAGTTCATACAGCACTTCCGCGGTGACCGTATCCGGATCGATAGGCTTCTTGCTCATGTCTTCATAAGACCATGCCTGCGTAGCGGCGAACCGGATTTTATTCACGATCTCGGCTCCCAAGTAGCGATGTGTGATTTTGGTCCTGTTCTCAGTGAGATCGACTAGGCTAAAAGAGTGATATAGGCACTTCGTCCAATTCGAAGAATTTGGGCGTCTGCGGCGGTTCGATATTGCTGAAGTACGCTTGCCGACCGAGGTGGGAGGGAGTGCCGCCAATAATCAAAAGCCAGAACAGGGAAGGGCGTCATGATGGAACCGGCATGGGAAGAAAAGCGCCGCGCCCCACGGTGGGCGGTGACGAAACTGCTAGAGGTTCGGAGTGAGGATGGTGCTACTGGTACGCTGGCCAATCTTTCTCACGGCGGCTTCATGCTGACCAGTCCGGACCCCATGGAGCAGAACCGGGTGATGCGAATGGAAATCGAGTTGCCTCTGGACCAGGAAGGCTTTCGGCGCGTGGAGTTTTATGCGCGCTGCGTATGGTGCCAGCGCTCTAGCTTCAGTGACGAGTATGGAGCCGGCTTCCAGATAGAAGCCATGGCCGCGGAAGATCGCAGCCGTGTACGGGCGTTTTTCGGGCTTTAGGGAGTAGTGTTCTTGTCCTGCTTGGTGTGCCAGGAGCGCGCGCTACTGCTGCGACCGCGGCCATTGGGACGTGTCCTTGTAGGATGCAATCGCAGCGCTAGCCGCATTACGCCGTTCGCGTAGGACCGGGGCAGAAACGTGATCGGCGCCATGCGGCGCGATGGCGCCCTATGGAAAATGGCACAGAAGGGTGGGCATAGCACTAGACCGACGCCGCCTTTGAGCGGCATCGATCTAGTGCATAGAGCCTACGGTAGCAAGCTCTTAGTGTGCGTGGCCTTCCGGGCCGTGCACGTGGCCGTGGCTCAGCTCTTCGTCGGTGGCGTCGCGCACTTCCACGACGTCGACCTCGAAGTTGAGCGCCACGCCGGCCAGGGGGTGGTTGGCGTCCACCGTCACGGACTCGTCGGAAACCTGGCGTACCGTTACGATCTGTGTGCCGGCGGGCGTCTGCGCCTGGAACTGCATGCCCGGCTCAACGCGGTCGACACCCTCGAACATTTCCCGCGGCACTTCCTGCTGCAGGCGGTCGTCGCGTTCGCCATAGCCCTCCTCGGGCGGCACGCGCACGGTGAGGTTCTCGCCGGCGCTCTTGCCTTCCAGCGCCTGCTCCAGACCGGGAATGATATTACCCGCGCCGTGCAGGTACGCCAGGGGCTCGCGGCCCTTGGAGCTGTCGAGGAGAGTTCCCTGGTCGTCCGTCAGGGTGTAGTTGATGGAAACGACCTTGTCCTTTGCGACTTGCATGAGCGGGCACCTTTACTACTGTCGATGGTTAAAGAGTCACGGATATGCGCTTTGCGCAAGCACAGCAAGGCTGCGTTAGTGACTCTGAGCGCTGCAGTCTACCGACCTGGGCGGCGCGTTCCAACCCGGGGCGAAGAGTGCCGCATTAGGTTTTGGCGCTTCGCCGGCGCTCGTGGCCTTATTCCAGCGCAGCCTGCGTTTGTTCAGGTTCCTCACCGCTGGGTGCTTCCGCAGTCAGCGCAATCGGAGAGGAGCGGGGGCTTTCGCGGCCCTCGTTATCCACTGCAGTGATCGCGAAGTAATAACGCTTGCCGGGTTCCAGGCCCTGTACGGTATGTGGCATGGGCTGATCCGGCTCTACCTCTACGACGTCTTCGTAACTTTCCGGTTCGTCGCCGTAGTAGATCCGATAGGCGGCGATTTCGTTCTCCTCGAGTTCGCTCCCGCTCAAGCGCTGCTCCGGTCGCTCCCAGGCGAGTTCCACCACGCCTTCCGGCGAAGCGGCATGTGTCTGCGACTCGATGGGCGAGGGCGTCGGCGGTTCCTCTTGCGGCGGCGAATAGGCGCAGGCGCCGACGAGCAAAGTCCCGATTACGGCGAACGCGGCGGGCAGACGCAGCTTAGTCATGATGACGGCCCTTCCGATAGTGATTCCTATCGCTTTTAGTTGGGGCCGCGTTTTGTGAAGCAAAGGCGTGCCGAGGCGCCGATCAGGGTAGCTCCACGAGACGGGACGTCAGCGGCTGGCGCTGTGCATCGGGGCTTTCGTCGGGGTAGCCATACCAGAAAAGGCCGACAACGGCCTCGCTGTCGGGATCCATCCAGGTGTGCTCGAAGAACTCAGGGTGGCGCGTTACGTCGCCGGTGGTCCATTTCATGCCGATGCCGGCCGACCACAGATACAGCGCCAGATTCTGCGCCGCCGCGCAGCAGGCTGCGTAGTCCTCGAGAAAGCGCTGCTGCTCCGAGCTCCGGTCGCAGGTCAGCAGCAACCAGCCCGGAATGGCCGACCAGCGCTCCCGCTTGGCTCGCGCCGCGGCTTCGCCCTGGCGCTCCTGCACCAGGCGCGTGTTCAAGTCCACGATGGCCTGCTTGGTATCCGGCCCCAGAAGGTAGAAATGCCAGGGCTCGGTGAGGTGGTGGTTGGGTGCCCAGAGAGCGAGCTCCAACGCCTCAAGAACCGTCTCGCGGGGCGGGGCCTCCGGGCGGAAGCGGCTGATGCTGCGACGGCCGCGAATGATTTCGGCAATAGTGTTCGGCTGTAAAGCGTCACTCTGCTGCATGATGTTCGATCCTGCCTAAACGATGACGTGCATCCTAGCTTACCTTGTGCATCCCAGGGCGAACACGGCGCTGGATGGTGGCTACGGATATCCGTCGGCAAAATGCACGGTTATCTCGTATACTCAAACTCAGCCCAAGGATAAGGGGCGACGACGGAATAACAATGAAGCAAGGCCAGGGCGGGCCAGTGAGAGGAGGGAGGTATGTCCGATCGCGAGGCCCGGGTGTGGACGCTGCGGGATGCGCTCGTCCCACGGGAGGAGGCCGAAGCCGCGTCGCCAGTCCTGAGGCGCCGACTTTATATCGAGCGTTTGCGCATTTTTGCGGAAGCATCGCAGCAGGCGGGCTTGCTGAGCGCGGCGGCGTGTCTGTTGGTTGCCTTGGCGCTCTACGATCGCATTTCGCTGCTAGCACTTATTCAGTGGTGCGCGGTCTGTCTTTCCTGCTCGCTCGCGGTGTCCTTCAACGCTTGGCGTTTCGGTCAGCGGCGAGCCGCCACGCGTTCGACCACATATTGGACTTTTGCCGCAACGGTTTTTGCCGCTGCGTTGGGCTTGTCCTGGGCGATGCTGCTCTACGCCTCCATGCAAGGCGGAGACGAAGCGGTTCGTCTGGTGGTGATGTTCGTCCTCGGTGCGGTGAGCTTCGGCGCCCTGTCGATGACCGGATTTTATCTGCCCGCCTACCTGGCCTTTTTTATTCCCATAGTTCTCGGGGTAATGGCCTGGTCCATGCAGCAGGCGCCGGGCTGGTTGGCGCAGGCTCTGGTTCTGCTGGTGTTTGCGGTGTTCGTGATGATGCGGGCCGGGGCTCAGATCGTGCGCGGCTTGCAGCGGACGCTGTTGCTCAGCGTCGAGCGCGACAGCTGGGCGCGCCGCGTGAACGAGGAGCGCCAGCGTTTACAGGTGCTGCTCAAGGCAATCGGGGATGGCGTTATCGCGACCGACACCGAAGGGCGCGTGCAGTACCTCAATGCCACTGCCGAGCGCCTGACGGGCTGGCGTAGCGAGGCCGCGCGAGGCTGGCCGTTGCAGAAGGTCTTGGGGTGCGCCGGCGCGGCCGATCTGGTGGCGGAGTGCGTCCGAGCCAAACGCTCGTGGCGCCTGCCCGGCGAAGTGCAACTGCTGAGCCGCGATGGCGCGGATTCCTGGTCGGTGCAACTGAAGGCCTCGCCCATGCTTGAGGAGGAGGGCGATCTCGAGGGTGTGGTCGTGGTGATCCGCGATGTGACGGCGCTGTCGGGCCTGGAGGCGGCGATCTCCTATCATGCCGAGCACGACAGCTTGACGGGCTTGCCCAACCGGAAAGCATTCGAGAGCTACCTCACCGAGGCGCTGGCGACGGTGGACCGCAGCGGTCCCGGGCATGTGATCTGCTATCTCGATCTCGATCAGTTCAAGGTTATTAACGACACTTGTGGGCATAACGCCGGCGATGAAGTCCTCAAGCAGTTGTCGGCGCAGTTTGCCGAGCGCATCCGCGATACCGATGTGTTGGCACGGCTTGGCGGGGATGAGTTCGGGATTCTGCTGTACCGGTGCACGCCGGATAAGGCGCGTCGCATCGCCGAAAGCCTGTGTGCGCTGATGCGCGAGTACCGTTTTCACTGGGACGGGCAGGTCTATCAGGTTGGCGTGAGCATCGGCGTGGTGCCTCTGGATCCCAGCAGTACCGCCGCTAAGCACATGGCGGCGGCGGATGCTGCCTGCTATGTCGCCAAGGACCAAGGCCGCAATCGTGTACATACCGCGCATGCCGAAGACGCCGAGGTCGCTCACCGGCACGACGAAATGCGGTTGACCAGTCGCATCCAGCAGGCCCTCGACGAGGGCTTGTTCCGTCTGCGCTACCAGAAGATTGTGCCGCTATCGCCGTCCGGCGCGGTGGAGGTGGAATTCTTGTTGAGCATGCGCTCTGTCGACGGCCATCTGATGGCGCCCGGCGTGTTTTTGCCCGCGGCCGAGCGCTTCAACATGATGGGCAAAATCGACCGGCACGTGCTGCGGCTGGCGCTGGAGGCTATCGCGGGGAACCGTCCTCAGCTGCGGGATGTCGCCTCGTTCGCGATCAATCTGTCCGGGCAGTCGCTGGCCGACGAGGAGTTTCTCGACTACGTGCTGGAACTGCTGGATGAAACGAGGGTCGATCCGCGCCGGCTGTGCTTCGAGATCACGGAAACCGCCGTCATCGCTAATTTGGAGCGCGCATTGCGCTTTATCGAAGGGTTAAGAGCCCTGGGTTGCCGCTTTGCCTTGGACGACTTCGGCAGCGGCCTGTCCTCGTTCGGTTATCTCAAGAACTTGCCCGTGGACTGCCTCAAGATCGACGGGCAATTCGTCAAGAACATGTGCTCGGATCCGATCGACCAGTCCATGGTCGAGGCCATTCACCGGGTCGGGCATGTGATGGGTCTGAAGACCATCGCCGAGTTCGTGGAAGACGAGGAGACTCTGGTTTTGCTGCGCAAGATGGGGGTGGACTATGCGCAAGGCTGGTCTCTGCATCGGCCGGAGCTGCTGATCGGCACCGAATTGCCGCCGCAGCCGACGCGACAGGCGGTTTGAGGGGGCGCCGAGGCGGGCTGAAGCTGCGGGAGCAGGTTCCAGACCCAGGGGGCCGGCATTTACAGCCAAGGCCGGCCCCCTACGCAGGCTTACTCCGTAACGACCGGAATCTTGCCGATCTTGGAGCGCCACAGGGCAGGGCCGCTCTGGTGCACCGAATCGCCCTGGGAGTCGACCGCTACCGTGACCGGCATGTCTTCGACCACGAACTCGTGGATCGCTTCCATGCCCAGGTCTTCGAAGGCGACCACGCGCGATTTCCGAATGGCCTTGGACACCAAGTAGGCCGAGCCGCCCACGGCGATCAGGTAGACCGCCTTGTGCTTCTTGATGGCTTCAATGGCCGCCGGTCCGCGCTCGGCTTTGCCGATCATGCCGGCGAGGCCGGTTTCCGCGAGCATCATCTCGGTGAACTTGTCCATGCGGGTCGAGGTGGTGGGGCCGGCCGGGCCTACCACTTCGTCTCCCACGGGATCCACCGGGCCGACGTAGTATATGAACTTGCCGCGGAAATCCACGGGCAGCTCTTCGCCGCGCGCGAGCATGTCCTGAATGCGCTTGTGGGCGGCGTCACGGCCGGTGAGCAGCGTGCCGGATACCAGGAGGGTATCGCCCGGCTTCCAGGACTGAATTTCTTCCGGCGTCACTTCATCAAGGTTGACGCGGCGGCTGGCCGTGCCGGCGGCGCGTGTAATGACCGGCCAATCCTCAAGCCGCGGCGGCTCGAGCTCGGCCGCGCCGGAGCCGTCCAGGACGAAATGCGCATGGCGCGTGGCGGCGCAGTTCGGGATCATGGCGACGGGCTTGTTGGCGGCGTGGGTCGGGTAGTCGAGGATCTTGACGTCCAGCACCGTGGTGAGGCCGCCTAGGCCCTGAGCGCCGATGCCGAGCTGGTTAACCTTCTCGAAGATCTCGAGGCGTAGTTCCTCGACCGTGTTCTGCGGGCCGCGCGCCTTGAGCTCGTGGATGTCGATGGATTCCATGCAGGCTTCCTTAGCCAGCAGCATGGCCTTCTCGGCCGTTCCGCCGATGCCGATGCCGAGGATGCCCGGCGGACACCAGCCCGCGCCCATGGTGGGCACGGTCTTGAGCACCCAGTCGACGATGGAGTCGGACGGGTTCAGCATGACGAACTTGGATTTTGCCTCGGAGCCGCCGCCCTTGGCGGCGACGATGACCTCAACCTTGTCGCCGGGCACGACCTCCATGTGGATGACGGCCGGGGTGTTGTCGCGGGTGTTCTGGCGCTTGCCGGCAGGGTCAGCAAGCACCGAAGCGCGCAGCACGTT
The DNA here is from genome assembly GCA_029268285.1 of Ectothiorhodospiraceae bacterium. GTDB lineage: Bacteria > Pseudomonadota > Gammaproteobacteria > Nitrococcales > AK92 > JAJUGG01. The sequence goes on from JAJUGG010000038.1 coordinate 15,884, forward strand.
ATCGGGATGGTTGTAGGCGCGACGCACGCCTTCGTTGACCATGTCCTGGATGCTCATGGTGGCGTCCCACTGCACCTGCATGCCGATTTTCAGGAACACGGTGACGATGCCCGTGTCCTGGCAGATCGGCCGGTGGCCTTCAGCACACATGCGGGAGTTGATGAGGATCTGCGCCAGAGCGTCCTTGGCGGCCGGCGATTCTTCCTTCTCGTAAGCCTCGGTGACGGCTTTAACGAAGTCCACCGGGTGGTAGTAGGAAATGTACTGCAGCGCGTCGGCGACGCTTTGAATCAGGTCGTCCTGGCGAATAACGGTCATTAGTATATCCCCGTTTGTAATTCAGGCTGCTGTTATACCACAGCCTGCCTGGGGAGATCAGCGAGCGGGAGTCTATTGGAGTCGGGGGGGCTGACGGACTGGGCCTGAGTGTCCGGTGCTGATGTTAGAAATTCATAAACTATGGTTTTCCCCCGATTGCACGCGCTTAATGCTTATAGCCATGATATGAAGCTCTAGATCGACCTTGCGAGGGAGAGCGTGATGGACGCTACAACGGACGCGTGCGACGCATCGAATACCGGCACGATGGGCTGTTTGGTCAAGCGCGGACGCGGTGGCTATAAGGTATGCGTGGTGGAGTCGCCGCATGCGCGGGATGGGAGCCGCGCCAGTTGGATCGTCTTGGATCCGAACGAGCGGGTCGTGGAACTGGCGAATTCGGAGCTGTTAGCGGTGGCGAAAATGCAGGCGCTCATTCTTTCGGAGCTGGGCGCGTCCATCGCCGGCAAGCGCACACCGCGGCGGCGCGACAAGCGTGGTGCAAGCGATGCGACCGGGTGATAAGGAGCGGCTATCGCTGGGATAGGAAAGATCGAATTCACTAATAAATGAGAATGGTTATCATTGTCTCAAGGTCGGCACGATCTGGAGGCCAATGAAATGACCAAGACTTTTACTTTCGCCATCATGCACTTCACGGTCGCGTTCACCGTGGCCTATCTCTTGACCGGCAGCCTTGCTGTCGGCGGCGCGGTGGCCTTGGTGGAACCGCTCTGCAACACCGTGGCCTTCTATTTTCATGAAAAGGCCTGGGGGCGAGTCGAGCGCGCCCGGCGGGTTCAGCGGGGCGATGCAACGCGCGGAACGTTTGCCGCCGCGCATTGAGTGCCCAAAGCCTATTGATAAAGGACGAACACCGCGGCCGCATCGCCGCGGTTTCAGCGGGGTTCGTTGCCTTGTTGATTAGCGCTGCGAATCCTCTTCCATTAATGCATGCTGCGGTACTTCAGTGTCGCGCAGGCTCTTGGCGTTGCGCGCCTCGAGCTGAGCGATCAGGTCGTCCAGGTCGCTGCGCTGCAGAATCCCGTTGTACTCGGTGCGGTAGTTGGCCACGAAGCTGACGTTCTCGATAACCACGTCATACACCTTCCAGCCGTCCTCGCGTGCGTACAAGCGATAATCGATGGCGATAGGCTGGCCGCCCAGGCGCAGCTCCGAGCGCACGATGACGCGCCGACCCTTGACGCCCGGCGGCAAGGGGTGGACTTTAAGCAACTGCTCGCCCTTGTCCAAGTGCTTTTCGACTTCTCCGATGTGCTCTTGCAAGGCGACGGCGTAGGTCCGCAGCAGGGATTCCTGGAAAGCGCTGACGAAGCGTTCACGCTGCGCTTCGTCAGCGCTGCGCCAATGCGGGCCGAGCACCAACTGGCTGATCAACTTGAAGTCAATGTGCGGCGACAATAACTCTGTGATCAGGCGGTATGCGACGCGCGGATCCTGACTGATAGCCTCCTGTTCGCGGCGAACCGCTTCCACCGAGTCCGAGAAGGTGGTTTCGATCAGATGGACCGCCTGCTTGGGCTCAGGAGCGGCCGAGGCTTGAATCGGCGAGAACAGGAGCACTAGCGCTAAGAGCTGAAGAAAAAGACGCATTTCGTACCTGGCGTAGTTCGTTTGGATGAATTCCCGGCATTGGACATGGCGGTGGCGGGGATGCGTGACAACGGCGCATTCGTAACGATGAAGCCTTTGCTTCCCACAGTAGATCGTGTTCCTGCCGAGCATAGCGGATTTGCCCTTGCTGTGCCTGCCAGCGGTGCCGAATCGGTGTAATGGGGGACGCAGTGCTCAGGATGAGCGCCTAGGGGTGCCGCGAGCGCCGTTTTTGTCGTAAGCTTCGCACCGCCTCGCGATGAGTGGCACGCCTATGTGCCGGACGTCGGAAAACCGTTGATCCGGTAGACAAACTCATCACGGATATACGTATTCAAGTCTTTAGACGCCGCATCGGGAACGGGCGCGGCCAGCGACTCGGGGGTGACCTCTATGCATCCGGAAGATCAGGACTCTTTGCTCAAGAATTGGCTGGAACAGCAGGAACTCGCTGAGCGCATGCTGCCGATCATCGGCAAGCTCTATCGGGATCGAGGCGTGGTACTACGCTGCTACGGCCGGCCCATTAATAATGCATCCACGATCGATCTGCTCAAGGCGCACCGCTTCGTCAAGCAGTACGAGAAGAAGGCGCTGTCCATCAAGGATAGCTACACCGTTCTCGAGGCGCTGGCGAACCTGGATCTCGCCCCCGCACGAGTCGATCTGGGTAAGCTCACCAACGCCTACCTGAAGCAGGGCGGCGATCTGGACGCGTTTCTGCGCCGGGAGCTGGGCGACATCGTCGGGCACGGCGGGCCGCTTCTCAAGGAGCCGCAGGACGTCGTGCTGTACGGCTTCGGCCGTATCGGCCGCCTGTTGGCACGGCTTCTGATCGAGCGCACGGGCGCGGGCAACAAAATGCGTCTGCGTGCCATCGTGGTGCGCAAGGGCAGCGAGGACGATCTGCAGAAGCGTGCCAGCCTGCTGCGCCGCGACTCGGTGCACGGTCCGTTCAACGGCTCGATTTACGTGCTGCCCGAGGAGAGCGCCATCGTTGCCAACGGCAACTACATCAAGGTGATCTACTCCAACGATCCGGCCAGCGTCGACTACACCCAGTACGGCATCAAGAATGCCCTGGTTGTCGATAACACCGGCAAGTGGCGCGATGAAGAGGGGCTGTCGCAGCACCTGCGCTGCCCGGGCGTCTCACGCGTCCTGCTGACGGCGCCTGGCAAGGGTGATATCAAGAACATCGTTTTCGGCGTCAACGACGGCGAACTCACCCCTGACGACAGGATCGTCTCCGCCGCGAGCTGCACGACCAATGCCATCACGCCGGTTCTGAAGGCGATCAACGATCGCTACGGTATCGCTTGCGGTCACGTGGAAACGGTGCATTCCTACACCAACGATCAGAATCTGATCGACAACTTCCACAAGGGCGCGCGCCGCGGTCGCAGCGCTCCTCTGAACATGGTGCTCACGGAAACGGGCGCCGCCAAGGCGGTAGCCAAGGCTCTGCCCGAGCTCAAGGGCAAGCTCACCGGCAACGCGATTCGCGTGCCCACGCCGAACGTGTCGCTGGCGGTGCTCAACCTGAACCTGAACAAGGAAGTCGGCGCCGAGGAGTTGAACGCATACCTGCGTGAAATCGCGATGTTCTCCGACTTACAGGAGCAGATCGACTTCACCGCATCGACCGAGCTGGTTTCGACCGATCTGGTCGGCTCGCGCCACGCCGGAGTGGTGGATTCCGCGTCCACCATCGCCAACGGCAATAGCTGTGTGCTCTATGTCTGGTACGACAACGAGATGGGTTACAGCTGCCAAGTGGTGCGCATCATGCAGGCCATGTCGGGCATTCATCTGCCCACCCTGCCGGCCGCCGAGGCCGTCTGAAGCAGAGCGGCTAGAGACAGAAACGCCGGTCGTTATGCGACCGGCGTTTTTCGTTTTGGAGCTTGTCGCCGCGGCGGGTGGAGTGCGGCGCGAGCTCTAGCACACTAAAATGTTTTCCGGCGCCACGACCGGATAAGGCGCGTGGGCCAGCCACTCGATTAGATTTTTCCCGAACATGGGGCGGGCGATGTAGTAACCCTGCGCATAGTCGCAGCCCATGTCGTTCAAG
>JAJUGG010000039.1 GCA_029268285.1 Ectothiorhodospiraceae bacterium
AGCCTCAACTACACCTCCGGCACCACGGGCCGGCCGAAAGGCGTGCTCTACCACCACCGCGGCGCCCATCAGGGCGCGCTCAGCAACATCATCGCCTGCCAGATGCCGCGCCACCCGGTTTACCTTTGGACGCTGCCGATGTTCCACTGCAACGGCTGGCGCTTTCCCTGGACCCTGCCGGCGGTCGCGGGCACCAGCGTGTGCCTGCGGCGGGTAGAGCCGGACGCCATCTTCAAGGCCATGCGCGAGCTCGGCGTCACCCATTTTTGCGGCGCGCCCTTGGTTCTGAACATGATCGCGAATGCGCCCGAGGCGCGCGACACGGAGCTCGAGCGGCCGATCACCGCCTACGTCGGCGGCGCCGCGCCGCCGCCAGCCGTCATTAGCGCCATGGAGAGCATCGGCATCCATGTGGTGCACCTCTACGGCCTTACCGAAACCTACGGCCCCTCGCATTACTGCGCCTGGCAGCCCGAGTGGGACGGGCTGGACCCTTATGAGCGGGCGCAATACACAGCGCGGCAAGGCGTGCGCAACCTCACCGTGGAAGACACCATCGTCGCCGATCCGCATAGTCTCGAACCGGTACCGCAGGACGGCGACACCATCGGCGAGATTCTGCTACGCGGCAACTGCGTCATGAAGGGTTATCTGAGCGATCCAGCCGCCACCGACGAAGCCTTCCGCGGCGGCTGGTTCCACACCGGCGATCTCGCCATCTGGCATGCCGACGGCTACATCGAGATCAAGGACCGCGCCAAGGACATCATTATTTCCGGCGGCGAGAACATCTCCACCATCGAAGTGGAGAGCGCCCTTTATCGCCACCCCGCGGTGCTGGAATGCGCCGTGGTAGCCGCACCCAGCGAGCGCTGGGGCGAGACGCCCTGCGCGTTCATCACCCTTAAACCCGGCCAGGAGCACGTCCGGGCACAAGAGCTCCTTGATTTCTGCAGACAACACCTCGCTGGGTTCAAAATCCCTCGCCACATCCTGTTCGAGGACCTGCCCAAGACCTCTACCGGAAAAGTGCAGAAATACGTGCTGCGCCAGCGCGCCGCGGCTTTGAGCGACGCACAGGCCGTACAGAAGCCGAAATGAACGCTGAGCCGCCTCGTCAGACAGGCGCACAATCTGGTACCCTTGACCGCCGTGGGCGGCCGAGCACGGCCTCGGCACCCATGGTCACCCGCCGCCTTACTAGAGTAGTTGCATGCGCGAAACGTCCGACCGCGAACAGTATGTCTCGCTTCCCGCTTGGCGCGGGCGGATCGTCGTCGCCATTTGCATGATCGCCGGCCTCGTTGTGGTCGCCGGCTTTGCCCCCAGAATTCAAGTTTTTCCTCACGGTGTACACGCGGACGGCTGGAGCGCGGCTGCCGCCAAGTCATCGACGCGGCATCTGTATCACCTCTCTCCAGGTGATTTCGTACGTGATTCGGGCGGCCCCGACGATGCGCCCGATCCGACTTTAGCCGTGGTCGCGGCCCGTTTTGAGCTAGGCACGCAGTGGTTCCGACTCACTGAAACTGAAGGCGCGAGCGGTACGAATTGGGGCGATTCGCCGCGCATCGGTGGGAACAGCCCTCGCGCGCCTCCGGCCGCCTAGCTGCAGCGAAGCTTCGCGAGCAACTGCTCGGGTAGACGAGTACTTCACGCACAATCGGGTTCCCGCTCCGCTTTTAAGCGAAGGGCGCTGATAAACGCGGCACCAGCCGCGGCAGTCGAATCCTGAGATGTGCATTTCGGTGGCCATATCCGCGTAAGTAACTGATGACCGCAGCGACATCTTTAATCACCCTCATCGCCCTTCCCTTTCTGGGCAGCGTGATAGCAGCCTTCCTCCCCTCTAACGCCCGCAACCGGGAAGCGTGGGTGGCGGGCGCGCTTGCCCTGGGCGCCTTGGCGATCGTCATCAGCTTGCACTCGGCAGTAGCGGACGGCGGCGTGGTGCGTTTGCAGCTGCCGTGGGTGCCCCTGCTCGGGCTTGAGTTCAGCCTGCGCATGGACGGCTTTGCCTGGATGTTCGCGCTGCTGATCACCGGTATCGGCTTCCTCGTCGTCCTCTATGCGCGCTACTACATGTCGCCGGAAGACCCAGTGCCGCGCTTCTTCTCCTTTCTGCTCGCCTTCATGGGCGCCATGCTGGGTGTGGTGCTCTCGGGCAACCTGATCCAGCTCGCTTTTTTCTGGGAACTGACCAGCCTGTTTTCGTTCCTGCTGATCGGCTATTGGCACCATACCGGCGCGGCTCGTGACGGCGCGCGCATGGCGCTGATCATCACCGGCACGGGCGGCTTGGCGCTGCTCGGCGGTATTCTAGTTCTGGGCCATATCGTCGGCAGCTACGAGCTCGACGTGGTTTTAGCGGCGGGCGACGCGATTCGCGCTCATCCGCTGTATTTGCCGGCCTTACTGCTGATCTTGCTGGGCGCTTTCACCAAATCGGCACAGTTCCCGTTCCAGTTCTGGCTGCCGGACGCCATGGCCGCGCCGACGCCGGTCTCGGCGTACCTGCATTCGGCCACCATGGTGAAAGCGGGCGTATTCCTACTGGCACGTCTGTGGCCGGTTCTATCCGGCACTCAGGAATGGTTCTGGCTAGTCACCGCGGCAGGCCTGAGCACGCTGGTGCTAGGCGCGTACCTGGCGATGTTCCAGCAAGACCTCAAAGGCCTGCTGGCCTATTCGACCATCAGCCATCTCGGCCTAATCACGCTGCTGCTGGGTATGAACACGCCAATCGCAGCCGTCGCCGGCATCTTCCACATCATGAACCACGCCACCTTCAAGGCCTCGCTGTTCATGGCCGCCGGCATTATTGACCACGAGACTGGCACACGGGATATGCGCCGCTTACGCGGCCTGCGCAAAGCCTTGCCGATTACAGCAACACTAGCCATCGTGGCCAGCGCGGCCATGGCGGGCGTGCCGCTGATGAACGGCTTCCTATCCAAGGAGATGTTCTACACCGAGGCGCTGCACACCACGACGCCTTTCCCGCTGCTGGGCGAGCTGCTTACTTACGCGGCGGTGGTATGGGGCATATTCAGCGTGATTTACTCGTTGCGCTTCATTCACGGCGTATTTTTCGGCCCGCCCGCGGACGATCTCCCCCGAGAACCGCATGAGCCGCCGCGCTGGATGCGCTTTCCCATCGAGCTGCTGGTTCTGGCCTGCCTGCTGGTCGGTGTCATCCCGGGTCGAACGATCGAGCCTTATCTGCACACAGCGGTGCAGGGCGTGCTCGGAGAAGCCACGCCCGAGTACAGCTTGGCGGTCTGGCACGGTTTCACGCTGCCGCTCATGATGAGCCTCGGTGCAATGTTCGGCGGCATCGCGCTATACGCCACACTGCGCCGCTTCCTACTGAATCGGGTCGACGGCCCGCCTCTGGTTCGATTGGTCGGACGGCGTATTTTCGAGCGCACGCTGGTGTTCCTGTCCTGGCGCCTGGCGCGGCCGCTCGAAGCACGGCTGTTTACTTGGCGCCTGCAGCGACAGTTACTGATCATGGTCGTGGTAACGCTGCTCGTGGCGACAGCCGTACTCTGGGGCACCGATTTCTCCCTGCCGCCCATCGATTGGTCCGCGATCAGCCCCGGACTCGCGCTGGTGTGGCTGGCGGGCATGGCCTGTGCCATCGGCGCGGCCTACATGGCGAAGTTCCATCGCCTTGCAGCGCTTATTCTGCTGGGCGGCGCCGGCCTCGCGACCTGTGTGACCTTCGTGTGGTTTTCGGCTCCCGATCTGGCGCTCACCCAGCTCATGGTCGAGATTGCCACCACCGTGCTGCTACTGCTCGGCCTGCGCTGGCTGCCGCGCCGTATCAAAGACGCGCGCTCAACAGTCCGCGAGCGCAGCCGCCGTCTGCGCGACCTGGTCATTGCCTGCGTTGCCGGCGGCGGCCTCGGCGGCCTTGCTTTTCTCGTCATGACCCGACCTTTGCCGGACAGCATTGCGCGCTTCTTCGTGGAGCGCGCCTATAGCGAGGGCGGCGGCACAAACATCGTGAACGTCATCCTGGTGGATTTTCGCGGTTTCGACACCTTCGGCGAAATTACGGTGTTAGGCATCGTCGCGTTAACGGTCTACGCCTTGCTGCGTCGGTTCCGTCCAGCGCCAGAGAGCATTCAGCGGCCCAAGCAACAACGGCTCGCCGCCGCCCATGACGACGCTCATGCCGCGCGGCCGCGCGGTGACAGCATTCCGCAGCACATGCTGGTTCCCTCAGTCATCATGCGCTTGATGTTCCCAGCCGCCGGCGCCTTGGCCATTTACCTGTTCCTGCGCGGTCATAACATGCCCGGCGGCGGCTTCGTAGGCGGGCTGACGCTGGCCATCGCGATCATTCTGCAGTACATGACCGGCGGCACCCGCTGGTTCGAAGCGCGCTGGCGCATCAATGCCGTGCGCTGGATAGCGCTGGGCCTGCTCTGCGCGGCAGCGACGGGGCTCGGCTCCTGGTTGTTCGGCCATCCGTTCCTGACCTCCCATACCCGCTACATCGAGATACCGCTGCTGGGCGCCCTGCCCTTCGCCAGTGCGCTGCTCTTCGACGTGGGCGTGTTCCTGCTGGTCGTCGGCGCCACCGCGCTGCTACTACTCGCACTGGCTCATCAGTCGATTCGCAGCCATCGCGGTCAGGGCGTTCCGGCACCCACGGTTTCTCGTAAGGAAAAATCCTGATGGAAGCGCTTGTTGCTCTTTCTATCGCTGTTTTAACGGCCTCCGGCGTGTGGCTGCTACTGCGCCCCCGGACCTTTCAGGTCATTATCGGCCTGTCGCTGCTGTCCTACGCGGTGAATCTGTTCATCTTCAGCATGGGCCGCTTGCGCAGCAACGCCGCACCCCTGTTAGAAAAAGGCGTGCAGGCAGACCCCGCCGCCCTGGCCGACCCGCTGCCCCAAGCACTGGTACTGACGGCCATCGTCATCAGTTTCGCAACGACGGCTCTATTCCTGGTGGTCCTGCTCGCGGCGCGCGGCCTCTCCGGTACCGACCACGTCGACGGCGGGGAGGGTAGGCAATGAGCTTCTTGGCCGATCATCTGATCATCACGCCGATCCTGCTGCCCCTGCTTGCGGGCGCGGCCATGCTGCTAGTCAACGACCGGCATTATCGCCTGCGCGCGGCGCTGGGCTTGGTTTCGACCCTGGCTTTGCTCGTTATCGCGATCATGCTGGTACAACTAGCCGACGTCCCAGCCGGCGATGCGTCTTTGGGTCGCGCCTACCTGCTCGGCAATTGGCCGATACCCGTAGCCATCGTGCTCGTCGTCGACCGGCTTTCGGCGCTCATGCTGACGCTCTCGGCGGTCCTGGCGCTATGCATGCAAATATACGCTCTGGCGCGCTGGCACCGCGCCGGCCTGCATTTCCACTCTCTGGTGCAGTTCCTGCTCATGGGGCTGAACGGCGCCTTTCTGACCGGCGATCTGTTCAACTTGTTCGTGTTCTTCGAGGTGCTGCTGGCCGCCTCCTACAGCTTGGTGCTGCATGGAGCCGGTCAGCAACGCGTGGAGGCCGGCCTGAAATACATCGCCATCAACCTCGCGGCTTCATTGCTTTTCCTGATCGGCGTCAGCATGATTTACGGCGTCACCGGCACGCTGAACATGGCGGATTTGGCCATGCGGCTTCCGGACATTGCCGCCGCCGACCGTCCTCTGCTGGAAGTCGGCGCAGCCATCCTGGCCGTCGCGTTCCTGGTGAAGGCCGCAATCTGGCCGCTCGGGCTCTGGCTTCCCAATACCTACGGCGCCGCCAGCGCGCCCGTGGCGGCCATGTTCGTCATCATGAGCAAGGTCGGCATCTACGCCGTGCTACGGGTTTGGATGCTGGTGTTCGGTCCGCATGCAGGCGCCTCCGCCTACTTCGGCGGCGACTGGCTCTTGTACGCAGGCCTCGCCACCGTGACCGTGGCGGCAATTGCAGTTCTGGCCACGCAGGATTCCAAGCAACTTGCCGGCCACAGTCTGCTGGTTTCCTCCGGCACACTGCTGGCCGCCATCGGTACCGGCCAAGCCGGCGTGGTCGGCGCGGCCCTGTTCTACTTGATCAGTTCGAGCCTCGGTATCGGCGCCTTCTATCTGCTCATCGAGCTCACCGAGCGCAACAAGACCGCGGGCGCAGACATTCTGGCGGTAACCTGGGAGGCCTTCGGCGAGGCCGACGACGTTCTCCCGGGCGAGGAAGAAGTCGGTGTCGCAATCCCCGCTACCATGGCGCTGCTAGGCATCAGCTTCATACTCTGCGCGCTCTTGATTGCCGGCTTGCCGCCGGTCTCAGGCTTCATCGCCAAATTCGCGCTGTTGACGGCGGCCTTCAACCCTGAAGGCCTAGGCGCGACAGGCGAGCCGATCTCGACCACCGGCTGGCTACTGCTCGCGGCTCTGCTGCTCTCGGGGCTGACAGCCCTGATCGCGCTAGCACGCGCCGGTATGAAGATTTTCTGGATGCCTGCAAGCACCCGGGTGCCGCGTGTGCGGCTGATCGAGATGGCGCCCATCGGGACGCTGCTGATTCTGTGTATGGTCCTGACGGTTCAGGCGGGGCCGGTGCTGCGCTATACGCAGGCCGCCGCGGAGGAGTTGTTCGCTCCGGAAAGCTATGTAGAAAGCGTCTTCGGCGCGCCTCGGGCCGGTGAGTTGCCGCAGGAGGCCGAGCTATGACGCGTTATCTGCCCTTCCCACTGCTGTCGCTGGGCTTAATGGTCATCTGGCTATTGATGAACCAGACGCTCGCCCCCGCACACATTCTGCTCGGCGCCACGCTCGGCGTAATAGGCGGGCGCCTCCTTCACAAGCTGCAACTTCCGCCGACCGGCTTTAAACGCCCCGTCGCGGCCGCGCGGCTGGCAGCTCGCGTTTTTGCCGACATCGCCCGCTCCAACGTTGCGGTGGCGCGCATCATTCTGCTGCCGAAAACCCGCAACGCTTCGTCCGGTTTCGTAGACATCTCGCTGCGCATGCGCAGCCCCTACGGCCTGGCCTGCCTGGCCTGCATCATCACGGCTGCACCCGGCACCTGTTGGGTCGACTACGACCCCAACAAGAACCTGCTGCGCATTCACGTGCTGGACCTGATAGACGAACAGGCCTGGAAGGCCACGGTGACGCACCGCTACGAAACACTCCTGATGGAGATCTTCGAATGAGCCAGCTGATATTGACCTGGTCCGTCGCCATCGCTCAGTTGATGCTGGGCGTGTCCATATGCTGCGCCGCGCTGCGCCTGATGCGCGGGCCCCGCGCTCAGGACCGAATCCTGGCGTTGGATACCTTCTACGTCAACGCGATGCTATTGCTGCTTGCGTTCGGCATGCAAAGCGGCCAGACCGTGTACTTCGAGGTCGCTCTCGGCATCGCGCTGCTGGGGTTCGTCAGCACAGTAGCGCTCGCCAAGTTCCTGATGCGTGGTGAGGTGATCGAATGATGATCGACGCCGATCTGCCTCTTTGGCTCGCAACCCTGATCGCGCTGTGCCTGCTCGTCGGCGCGGCACTCAGCCTCACCGGCTCCATTGGGCTGCTAAGGCTAAAAACCTTCTTCGAGCGCATCCACTCGCCTACCTTGGCGACGTCTTACGGCACCGCGGGCGTGGTGCTGGCGTCAATTCTGTATTTCTCGGCGCTGCAATCGCGGCTGGTCGTGCACGAACTCCTCATTGGCCTGTTCGTGACGCTGACCACGCCAGTGACCCTCATGGTGCTCGCGCGCGCCGTGCTCCACCGCGACCGGTACGGTGACAAGACCCGCGCGCCGGGCGATGAGCGGCGCAGTACAACCAAACGCTAGTGTGTTGCCGAGCCGCCCAGGTGGCATTGTTAAACCACACTTGGCGAATGCTCAAGCGGATACCGCTGCCATTCCCTTGGAAGGGCGTGCCGCCAGACAGGCCGAAGGAGGCTTTGCGCTCCCCCACCTGCCTGGCGGCAGCCTTCAGGCCTACCACCAGGGCCAGCGAGCCCTGCCTTCGCAGCCGGCGTCGGCGTAACTGCCGTCGACAACAGTGTCGATCCACTGCTGGACCAGGCTTACCCCTTCCTGGTCCGCGACACTGCGCGCGAGCGGCGGCATCTTAGCCTCGGGGTCTAGCGAAGCCATGCGGTAAGGCATGATGGAAGCATCGGCATCGCCTGGAACGATGTCGTGCTCCCTTCCTCCACTGCCGCTACCGGCCGCTACCGGCGTCTTGCAGATGCCATAGTTGACGTTGACCTCCCGCAAACTATCGAGGAAAAGGCCGGTATTGCTCGCGTTGCCATTGGGGTTGTGGCAATACGCGCAGTTGATTTCGAGGTAAGCGCGGGCCCGTGCTTCGATATCCTCGGGCGTTCCGCCCAAGTGTCCGGCGTCGCCAGCGACGTTGAAGCGCGGCAGACGCTCGACATTGGCAGCGATTCCGGTGTTCGGATCGACCCCGAGATCATCCGGGCCTCCCACCAGCAAGCTGTGCTCACGCCAATAAGCGATCTGATTGACTTGCGGGAACTGCCCCTGCGCGGTGTGCGTGCCGAGCAGCGCCTCCGGCGCATAGGCGCGATTGAGATTGCGCGGCTTGGGCCCGATCGGCGGCGCGCCGGTCGGGCGATCATCACCGGCGTGGCAGGTTACGCACTGGTTGGCATGCGGAATCGCGTAGTTTTCCGTGCTGCCCTGATACAGGCGCCCTGTGGCCGGGTCGCGATAATGCCAGGCAACCGCGGCGGTTCCACCGCCCAGCGCCAGACGGGCCACCCGCTGGCCGTCCTCTGTGGTTTCCCAAATATAGGGCAGGCCATCCCAGCGCACGGCACCTTCCGGGTTCCGCCGTTTGATGAGCAGGCGGGTTTCGACCACATTTTCGCTGCCAGTGCGCTCATCCGGGAAGGCAAAGGTCTTCGCGATCACCGTACCGACCGGGAACTCGATGGCTTGATTGACGCCATCGGCCGCGTCGCGAAACTGCGCGGCTTCCCCAGGCGGCAGGAACGCGACCCGATATTTCACGGAATAATCCGAGAACAGCTTGCTGTTGAGCACGAAGGGTACGCCGCCATCGTTTGGCATGCTGCGCGGATCCTCGCTGTCGGCGAACAGATTGTAGTGCGACAGCAAGGGGCAGTCGTAAGCCTGCAACGCCTCTCGGTTGACGGCAGAGCCGGTATCGCGCTCGCAAGCCGCAAGAATTTCTTCTTCAGTCGGCGGCTCGAAACCTCCCTCACCCGGAACGTAGGGCTCGATTTCCACTGCGGCCAGACGCGGCAGGGTTTCGCCGTACTGTGCACTGCACTGATGCGGCTTGAGGTTGTTGCTGCCGACCCATCCCGGCAGGCCGTTCAACACATTGAGCAAGCCCTGCCAGGTCATGAGACTCGGATCGAACAGGAGATCCAGCAGCTCCAACCCCCGCATACCGTGGAAGTTTACGAAATTGGCCACCAGCGGGTTTTCCTGAGAGAACTGGTTGTTCTCGATACAAAGCCACATGGAGGGCTTGAGCCGCTCGCCGCGTGGGTCGAATTTGTAAGCGTTGTAGCGGCAGTCAGGATTGGGGTCGCTGCCGCGGTATTGCGGCTCGCCGTACTCGTCGGCCGGCACCGGCTCCCCCGCAGCGTCCACGGGATAGGCGCAGTCTGCGGCCAAGTCGTCAAAGAGCCCGTCCCAGACGATGTGCGCGCCATAGCCACGGTTCTTGAGCCGCACCAGAGTAGGCATGGCACTGGTGAGATCGCCCTGCAGCAGGCTCTCGATATCCGGAAGCGGCGGGTTGCCGCCGCCGTTGATCATGATGTTGTCATGGATGTGGACGCCCTCGGCGTAGAGATCCAAACGCCGGTCCTCGGGCACTTCGATCATCTCGTGGCTGACGACGAGAATACTGCCGGTGTTATGGTCGCGGATTTCGTTGCCGAAGACCTCGACTCGGTCGTAGCCGAGTATCAGCATGCCGGTGCCGGGCGGCACGGCGCCGACGATGCCGGCGGCGGCGAAGTTGTCGATGTTGTTATTGCGGGCGACGTTGTCGAATACGCGCGTGCCGTCCCCGTAAAGGCTCAGGTTAGGCAGGTCGAACACCAAGTAGCCGCCCGTGTTGCACTCGGCGAGGTTACCGTACATGTCCGCGCGATCGGTATTCTCGATCTCGAAGCCGGCAACGTTATAGGCGGCGCGGCTATCGCGAACGATGACATCTTCCGACTGCCCCACATAAATGCCGGCGTCGGAGGCGCCCACCACCTCGACGCCCTCGACCAGCACATTGCGCGACTCCACCGGATACACGCCGTAGCGCCCATTCTGCGGGCTCGGCGTGTAAGCATGGGGGGCACGAGGATCCGCCGGACAGTCGACCTGAATCACGCTCTGGTAATTGTCCGGGCCGGCAAGGACGCCGTCGCTGGACCACATGGCGCGCATATTGCGATACGTCACGTGATTGGAGCCTTTGACCTTTACGCCGTCGCCGGGGGTGTCGATCACTGTCAGCCCCTCGATGACGATACCCGGCACATTGGTAATCAACATGCCTTCGGCAGTGTCGCTGTTGCGGAATGAGAGCACCGTCTCGTCACGCCCCATACCGCGGATGGTGACGCCCTCGGTATTCTGCATGATCAGGCCGGTTGTAAGTTCGAAGAAGCCCTTGGCGAACTGGATAGTGTCGCCTGGGCGAGCGGCGATGAATGCCTCCAGGGCTCGATGGGTCGCATCCGGCCCCGGCTCGATCAGAAAAGTGCGCGCCTGCGGCTTTTCACCGTCGCCCGGTTTGCCGGGCTCAGCCGGCGCACCGGGTTGTTCTGGCTGAGGCGGAGGGTTCTTGCCGCCGCTACCGCCGCCGCACGCGGCGATCAAAACGGCAAGGCATATCGAGAACAGAATACCGTTCGCTCGCACGTTCATGTCGTCTCCTTCCCTGACGATCGGCGCCCCCCCAAGGAGCACGCGTGCCTAATACCCCGTTGATGCGCGTTATGTTCTTGCGGGGGTACCATTCCCTTAGGCCTATCCGAAGTCCCTTTCCCTGCCACGGCGGCATAGCGGGTTCGGATAGG
Source organism: Ectothiorhodospiraceae bacterium (assembly GCA_029268285.1). Taxonomy (GTDB): domain Bacteria; phylum Pseudomonadota; class Gammaproteobacteria; order Nitrococcales; family AK92; genus JAJUGG01. Next base: position 11,038 of record JAJUGG010000039.1, read on the forward strand.
CCTAAGCATAGGTCAGAGAATAGCCGAGCGCGCGCAGGTACCTGGGCTTGGAAATGCTCCGAAACGGCGGCAGTAGCCCTGGGGGAAGGAAACGTGTCCAGCTACGCCGGTCTCGAGCCTGGGAGCGAAATGAAGAACGTCGCGCAGGAAAACACCCCCGCTGCCTCCTGGCACACGATCAGCGCCGAAACCGCCTGCGAGCGCCTGCAAGCAAGCGAACGCGGCTTGAGCAGTGAAGAGGCGCAACGCCGCCTGAGCCGCTACGGCCCCAACCAGCTTGCTCAAGCGCGACAGCGTAGCGCCCTTCGCCGCTTCTTTGCGCAGTTCAATAACATGCTGCTGTACGTGTTATTGGCGGCATCGGCGGTGATGGCGCTACTCGGCCACTACACCGACGCTTCGGTCATCTTCGCCGTCACCGTGCTCAACGCCTTCATAGGCTTCATCCAGGAAGGCAAGGCGGAGAAAGCCTTGGGCGCAATTCGGCAAATGCTCTCGTCAAATGCTTCAGTGCTACGCGACGGTCGGCGCGTCAGTATTCCCGCAGCGGACCTAGTGCCGGGCGATGTCGTGCTCATCGAGGCGGGCGACAAGGTTCCCGCCGATTTGCGCCTCCTGAGAGTCAGGAACCTGCAGGCGCAGGAAGCCGCCCTGACCGGCGAATCAGTGCCGGTGGAGAAGAGCGAATCCGCTGTGGCTGAAGATGCCGCGCTCGGCGACCGCGCCTGCCTCGCGTATTCGGGCACACTGATCACCGCAGGGCAAGGCACGGGCCTGGTGGTCGGCACCGGCGCCGACACCGAAATCGGCAAGATCAGCCGCATGCTGGAGGACGTCGAGCCGCTGGAGACGCCGCTGCTGCGCCAGATCGATCGCTTGGCCCGGCAAATCACCTTAGCGTTGGCTGTGGTCGCCCTGGCGGTGTTCGCCATCGGGGTGGGCCTGCGCGGCTACGGCTTCGCCGAGACCTTCATCGCCGTGGTCAGCCTGGCCGTAGCCGGCATCCCTGAAGGCCTCCCGGCGGTGCTCACGATTACCATGGCGATCGGCGTCCAGCGCATGGCCGGCCGTCAGGCCATCATTCGCCAACTGCCGGCGGTCGAAACCCTGGGCGCGGTGTCCATCATCTGCTCGGACAAGACCGGCACCCTCACTCGTAATGAGATGACCCTACGCAATATCGCAACCTCGCTGGGCGACTTCACGCTGAGCGGCATCGGCTATGCGCCGAAGGGCGAATGGCAACAGGAAGGCTCGCCACTGACTGGTGAACGCTTGGCACTTGCCGAAGAAATCGCTCGTGCGATGGCTCTTTGCAATGATTCCGCTCTCACCTACTGCGAAGATGGCCATTGGACGGTCGAGGGCGACCCTATGGAAGGCGCGCTGCTCGCCGGCGCAGGCAAGCTGGGCCTATCAGCCGCCGATGAACACAAAGCACTGCCTCGCACGGACGTCATCCCCTTCGATGCAGCTCATCGCTTTATGGCCACCTTGCATCACAACCGCCAAGGACAAGGGTTCGTGTACGTCAAAGGCGCTCCGGAGCGTGTATTGGACATGTGCGCCCGCCAGCGTGGCACGGAAGGTGATGGGCCGCTCGACCGTGCCTTCTGGGAAAGCCGCATCGATGCCTTGGCCGGTCAGGGGCAGCGGGTATTGGCTGTCGCGCGCCGGACCGCCCCACACGACCATCGCGAACTTGGATTTTCCGATGTCGAGGACGGCCTGACTCTGTTGGGACTGCTTGGCCTGATCGATCCACCCCGCGAAGAAGCCATCAGCGCGGTGCATGACTGCCAGCAGGCGGGCATCCGCGTAAAGATGATTACCGGCGATCACAGCGAAACCGCGCGCGCCATTGCCGCGCAACTCGGACTCGCCAACAGCGAGCGCGTTCTGACAGGGCACGAGGTGGCCGAACTCGACGATGAGGAGCTGCGCCGCCTTGCCCTGGAAGTGGATGTATTCGCGCGCGCCGCGCCCGAGCACAAGTTGCGCTTGGTTAAAGCACTGCAAGCCGGAGGGCATGTCGTCGCCATGACCGGCGACGGCGTCAACGACGCCCCGGCGCTGAAAACCGCCGACGTCGGCATCGCAATGGGCCGCAAGGGCACGGAGGCCGCCAAGGAAGCCGCCAAAATGGTACTTGCCGATGACAATTTCGCCTCGATCGACAATGCCGTGCGCGAAGGGCGCACTGTTTATGACAACCTGAAGAAATCGATCGCCTTCATGCTGCCCATCAACGGCGGCGAGTCGGCGGCCATCGTCGCCGCCATCCTACTAGGCGTGACCTTGCCGATTACGCCGCTGCAGATTCTGTGGGTGAACATGGTCAGCTCCATCGGCCTTGCTCTCGCGCTGGCCTTCGAGCCCATGGAGTCCGACGTCATGCAACGCCCTCCCCGACCGCCGCGGGAGCCGATTCTCAACGGCTTTCTGGCTTGGCGCGTATTGCTGGTGTCGCTGCTGTTTCTGGCGGGGATTTTCGGCGTGTTCAACTGGGCGCTAGAGCGCGGACTGCCGTTGGAGGAAGCGCGTACGCTCGCAGTGAATACGCTGGTCGTGATGGAGGTGTTCTACCTCTTTAGCGTGCGCTACCTCGGCAAGACCTCGCTTACCTGGCGCGGAGCGATGGGCACGCGGGCGGTATTGACCTCCATTGTGACGGTAACGGTACTGCAGTTGATCTTCACCTATACGCCCGTGATGGCGGCCATTTTTGAATCGCGCCCGGTCGCCATCGGTGACGGTCTTGTGGTCATCGGCGTGGGCGTTGCGCTGTTCCTGATTCTGGAGCTGGAAAAGCTGTTTCGCCTTAAAACCGGCCTGGGCGCGGCCAAGCCGCTCGTCACACGAGAGCCACACTCTTGATCTGTGCGAATACGGCTTTTCCGGGCTCGAGTGCGAGCTCACGGGCGGAGAGCATGGAGATGCGCGCCAGCAACGCCTCGCCGCCCGCAAGCTGCAAGCGCACGATGCTTTGCCCTTCCATTGCCGGCCCCACCGCAACCACGGTCGCCGGCAGCACGTTGAGGATGCTGGTTCGCTGCGGCGCCTCCAACGTGAGACTGACGTCGCGCGCGGGAATGCGCAGCTTGACGCTGTCGCCGAGCGCCACGTCGTGGCGAGGCACCCGTAGCCGATCACGTCCGACGCGCACCGAAATCAGGTGATAGAGGGGATCGTCCGCTTCCACGCGTCCGATCAACAGCGCCCCGGCATCGTCCCGCTGTGCCAGCGGCAGCGCCATGTCGGCCAGCAAATCGGCGGCCGGCCCCGCGGCGATGGTGCGGCCGGATTCCATCAGTACCAGGCGGTCGGCAAGACGCGCGACTTCCTCCAGGCTGTGGGAGACGTAAACGAGCGGAATTTCGAGACTACGCTGCACGCGCTCGAGGTACGGCAGAATCTCGCGCTTGCGCTCGGCATCTAGTGCCGCCAGCGGCTCGTCGAGAAGCAGCAGGTCCGGGCGGCTCAATAGCGCTCTCCCTAGAGCCACGCGTTGCCGCTCGCCGCCCGAAAGCGTATGCGACGCGCGCATAAGGAGCGGCCCGAGGTCGAGCAGGTCTACCACGCCAGCGAGTTGGTCTAGCGTATCGGCGCGCTTGGCGGCGTAACGCAGGTTGCCGTTTACGTTCATGTGCGTAAACAGACGCGGGTCCTGGAACACCATCCCGATGCCGCGCCGGTGCGGCGGCAGGAAGACCTCTTGCCGACTATCCTGCCATACCCGGTCTTGCACCCGGCAATATCCGCGAGCGCGCTCCAGGCCTGCCAAGCAGCGAAGCAAGGTGGTCTTGCCGCAGCCCGACGGCCCGAACAGCCCGATAACGCCCGGCTCAGCTTCCCTTAGCTCGGCATCGAGCCGGAAACCTTCCCGCTCCAGCACGAATGCGGCTTCCAGACTCATGGCATTACCGAGGCTGCGTGTCGGTTACTGCGATAGACCAGCCACAGCATGACGAAGGACAACACCAGCAGCCCTGCGGCGAGGGTATGCGCGTGCGCATAATCCAATGCCTCCACATGGTCGTAGATCGCAATGGACAAGACGCGCGTCTCGCCGGGAATATTCCCCCCGATCATGAGTACCACGCCGAATTCGCCCACGGTATGCGCAAACCCAAGAGCGGTGGCAGTCACAAAGCCGCGCCGCGCCAAGGGCACGACGACGGTGAAAAAGCGGTCCCAAGGTCCGGCTCGCAGCATCGCCGCCGCTTCCAGCGGAGCCCGACCTACCGCGACGAAAGCATTCTGCAACGGCTGCACAACAAAGGGCAGCGAGTACAGCACCGACCCCACGACAAGGCCGGCGAAAGTGAAGGCGAGCGGGCGCAAGCCCAGGGCCGTTAGCAGCTCGCCTAGCGGGCCGCGCGCACCCAGCGCGATCAGCAGGTAGAACCCCAGCACGGTGGGCGGCAGCACCAGCGGCAGCGCGACAATCGCTTCAACCAAAGCTTTGCCGCGAAACCGCGTCTGCGCCAGCCACCACGCAAGGGGCGTGCCGATCAACAGCAGGATGAGGGTGGTGAGCGCCGCCAGGCGCAGCGTCACCCAAAGCGCGTCGATATCGGCAGGGGAAAGCGCCATCAATCCGCCTCAGGCACGCCGTAGCCGCGCTTGACGATGATCGCGCGCGCTGCGGGCCCGCGCATAAATTGCAAGAAGGCTCGCCCTGCAGCGTTATCGCGCAGCAGCACAGCTTGTTGAATGATGGGTTCATGCAGCTCGGCCGGCACCAGCCAATAGGTGGCAGGATCGACACCGTGATCGATCAACTGCGCCTGGGAAACGAAACCGGCGTCAGCATTGCCGCTGGCGACGAATTGAAAGGTTTGCGCGATGTTCTCCCCTCGCACCAGACGCGGCTCCAGTTCATCCCAGTAGCCGAGCGTCCGCAGACTTTGCTCGGCCGCAAGGCCGTAAGGCGCAAGGCGAGGATTGGCAATCGCCAGACGCTGTACAGCCCCCGTAGCCAAGCCTTCGGGCATCGGCAGGCCCGGCCGCGCGGTCCAGACAGCCAAGCGACCAATGGCATAGGTAAAGCGGCTTCCGGGCACTATCAGGCCTTCCCGCTCCAGGCGCTCAGGGCGCGCAGCGTCAGCGGCCAGGAACAGGTCATACGGTGCACCGTGCCGAATCTGCGCATAGTGCCTACCGGTGGAGCCGGGGCTGAAGCGAAGCTGATGCCCGTTTGCCGCGGCAAACGCGGCACCTAACTCACGGGCGACCTCCACGAAGTTGGAAGCCACCGCGATCTGCAGCGGCGCAGCTACAGCCCCCTGCGCCACGGCCAAGACGGCGACAAGGAGAATCGCCCCGAGAATGCGGCGCCAGCGGCGGGTAGACGCGGCTTTAGAAGAGGCGGCGCGCACTTCAGCGAACGTGGGTGACTTCCTGCCCCAGCATTTCTGTGGTCACGAGAACCACGCCTTGAGGCGAGACGAAAAACCGCCGGCGATCGGCCTCAGGGTCCTCCCCGATCACCGTGCCCGGCGGGATGCGGCAACCTTCGTCGATGACAGCGCGGCGAATGCGGCAGCCGGCGCCGACCACAACGTCCGGCAAAATAACGGAATCTTCCACCACCGCGCGCGGCTCGACCACGACCTGGGAGAATAGCAGGGAATGCCGTACCAAGGCCCCGGCGATGATATCGCCGCCGGACACCATGGAATCCACCGCCATTCCGCGCATCTCGTCGTCGTCGTAGATGAACTTGGCCGGCGGCAACTGGGCCTGATAAGTCCAGATCGGCCACTCGTCATCGTAGATATCGAGCTCCGGGTTATCACCGATCAGCTCCTGGTTAGCCTTATAGAAGGCATCCACCGTACCGACGTCGCGCCAATAGGCTTGCTTGCCGGAGCGGGGGTCGCTGAAGGGGTAAGCCATGACCTTGTCGCTGGCGATGGCGCTGGGGATGATGCTGCGGCCAAAGTCGCGCGCGGAATTAATATCCTCGGCGTCCTCGCGCAGCTTCTGGAACAGGTACTCCCGATTGAACACGTAGATGCCCATGGAAACCAGCGCGGTATCGGGCCGCCCGGGCATTGTGCCCGGCTCCTTGGGCTTCTCGGTAAACTCCAGCACGCGCCCCTCCTCGTCCACCGTCATGACGCCGAAGGCACGCGCCTGCTCTCGCGGCATCTGCACGCAGCCCACCGTCATATCCGCACCGGTCTCTACATGCTGGGCGATGATCGCGCCGTAATCCATCTTGTAGACATGATCGCCGGCAAGAATGAGCACGTAGCTAGGATTGTGGGCTTTGATGATGTCGATGTTCTGGTACACCGCATCAGCCGTGCCGGCAAACCACAAGGGTTTGTCCAACCTCTGCTGCGCAGGAATAATCTCCACGAACTCGCCGAACTCACCGCGCAAAAAACCCCAGCCACGCTGGATGTGCTGAATCAGCGAATGCGCCTTGTATTGGGTAAGAACGCCGATACGGCGAATACCCGAATTGATACAATTGGATAACGGAAAATCGATAAGGCGGAACTTCCCCCCGAACGGCACGGCCGGTTTGGTACGCCAGTCGGTAAGACTGGAGAGGCGCCCACCGCGCCCACCGGCGAGAATGAGCGCCAGCGTGTCACGAGTCAGCCGGCTGACAAAACGGGGATTGCGTTCGACGAACATACTGAATCCGTGCTCCCAAAGGACGGGGATAGCATACTGGCAGGACGCGGGGCTGCCAATGTCGGCAGGGGCGAACCAACCCCGCCGATCTCGGCAGCATGTAAGACAAATGTAAGCTCTCGTCAGCTATCGCCCTTTAAAAAATAAGAATCAGGGGGGAGACGTGGACAGCCGGATTATCGAACGCATCCCGTGGCGTGACTTTCTCTACCTCCTGCTTCTTCTCGTCACGCTCGGCGCGACCAGCAGTGCCCACGCTCGGCAGCCCCTCGAACTTCTCGAATCCGTCGGGCATTACCCGCTGACCTCGCAGCTAGAATACCTGGAAGACCCCAACGGTAAGCTGCAACTCGGCGATGTCTTCGACAGCGACGCATTCCTCCCGCCGCTGCGCGGCATCCCGAACTTCGGCTTTACCCGATCCACCTATTGGTTTCGCATCCCGCTTACCCGCAGCTCCGACAGCACGGAAACCTGGCTGATCGAGATCGGTTACCCGCCGCTGGACGACATCGCCCTGTACCTTACCGATCGCCAGGGGCGTACGCTCTACGAAGCGCGCGGCGGCGACGCCCACCCCTTCGCGACCTGGCCGATCGAGCACCACCATTTCACGGTCCCTCTGCCCATCCCGGGCAACGAACAGAGCTGGCTCTATCTGCGCGTGCAAACCGAGGGCTCGCTACAGTTGCCCGCCACAATCTGGAGCGACGTCAACTTCATCGAATCCATGCGCGGCGCGCAGCATCTGCTCGGGCTGTACTACGGCATTCTGTTGTCCATGCTGCTGTACAACCTGTTGCTGTACACGTCCATTCGCGATTCGACCTACCTCTACTACGTGCTATACATCGGCGCCTACGCGCTGTTCCAGCTCTCGCTCAACGGCCTGGCCTTCGAGTACCTGTGGCCCAACGCAACCGCTTGGGCCAATCGCGCGGTGCCGTTCTTTATCGCCGCGGCCATGCTGGGCATGATCAAGCTGGCGCGCTCCTTCTTGCAGACTGCCACGCAGCTCCCTCGCGCGGACAAAGTACTTAGGGTCTGCAACACGGCCTTTGCCGTTCTAGCCGTGTTCTCGCTGTTCGCCCCTTACAACTGGGCGATCATCCCGGCCACGGCCTCGGCCGTGATCATTCCCATCATTGTGTTCGCGATCAGTGGCAAGATGCTGCTCCGCGGCCACAGACCGGCACGCTATTTCCTCGCAGCTTTCGGAGTGCTTTTACTGGGTGTACTCCTGTACGGGCTAAAAACCTTTCACGCCCTGCCCACTAACCTCGTCACCGAGCATGCGCTACAGATCGGCTCGGCGTTAGAAATGATTCTGCTCTCGCTGGCGCTCGGCGACCGCCTGAAGGTGATGCGAGAAGAGCAGGAGCGCATGGAGCGCGAAGCCAAGCTCATGCTGGAAGCGCGCGTAGCGGAACGAACCGCAGAGTTGCACCATGCCTTGGTGGAACTGGAAAGCGCCAACCTCACACTCAAGGAACGCAATACCATCGACGGCCTGACCGGCGCGCGCAACCGACAGTTCCTGGATGACACGCTTGAAGCCGAATGGCGCCGTGCCCACCGGGACCAAACGCCGCTTTCGGTGCTGCTGCTCGACATCGACTACTTCAAGGACGTCAACGACAACTACGGCCACCAGTGCGGCGATGTCGCACTTCAACGAGTGGCCGCCACCATCGAAGGCCTGCTCCATCGCGCCGGCGATACCCTCGGACGCTACGGAGGCGAGGAATTCATGGTCATCCTGCCCAACACCTCGCTGGAGGGCGCCCGAGCCCTAGCCGAGAAAATTCGGCAGCAAATCTCTCGGCTCAGCCTTGAGCACAACGGTGAAAACTTCTCGCTCACCGTGAGCATCGGCGCCGCTTCCATCGTGCCCGACGCCCCTGCCAGCCCGGAAGCGCTCGCAGAGCTTATCGGTTCCGCCGATGCTGCCCTTTATCGCGGCAAATCGCGCGGCCGTAACCGCGTGGAATTGGCCTCCTGAGAGCCAGGGAGGATAGTGACAAGCCGCCTTCGCGATGCTAATCTACGCCGCGTCTGGGGCCGTAGCTCAGTTGGGAGAGCGCAGCAATCGCACTGCTGAGGTCAGGGGTTCGACTCCCCTCGGCTCCACCAG
>JAJUGG010000040.1 GCA_029268285.1 Ectothiorhodospiraceae bacterium
GGCGACGTCAAGTCCACCTTCCAGGCTACCGTCAAGGCGTACAACGACGAAGTCGAGGGGCGCGGTCAGAAGCGCGCGGTCGAGGGTGTCGAGTACACCGACGAGAGCGGCAACAGCTACAAGCTCGAAGACGGCGCGGTGGTCATTGGCGCCATCACCAGCTGCACCAACACTTCCAACCCGGCGGTGCTGATGGCGGCCGGACTGGTTGCCAAGAAGGCGCGTGAGAAGGGCCTCACCCGCAAGCCGTGGGTGAAGACTTCGCTGGCCCCGGGATCCCCTGTCGTTCCGGCTTACCTCGAGAAGGCCGGGCTGCTGGACGACCTAGCAGCGGTCGGCTTCAACGTAACCGGCTTTGGTTGCACCACCTGTATCGGTAATTCCGGCCCGCTGCCCGAGGCCATCAACAAGGCGATTCGCGACGGCGATCTGGTCGTTGGTGCGGTGCTTTCCGGCAACCGTAACTTCGAAGGTCGCATCCACGCCGACGTGCGCACCAACTGGCTGGCTTCGCCGCCGTTGGTCGTCGCCTACTCCATCGCCGGCAACCTGAACATCGACCTCACCAAGGACCCGCTCGGCAAGGACAAGGATGGCAACGATGTCTATCTGAAGGACATCTGGCCGTCGCAGAAGGAAGTTGCGGATGCCATCGGCAGCAACATCAGCTCCGAGATGTTCCGCAACAGCTACAGCGGCGTACTCGACGGCGACGAGAACTGGCAGAGCCTCCAGGTCACCGAAAGCGAGATGTACGACTGGCCGGAGTCGACCTACGTCAAGAACCCGCCCTACTTCGAGAACATGTCGATGCAGGAACCCGGGGTACCGGAGATCAAGGACGCGCGCGTTCTGGTCTACGTGGGCGACTCCATCACCACCGACCACATCTCACCGGCCGGCGCGATCAAGGCCGACACACCGGCAGGCCAGTACCTGCAGGCTCAGGGCGTGGCGCCGAAGGACTTCAACTCCTACGGCTCGCGTCGTGGTAACCACGAGGTGATGATGCGCGGTACCTTCGCGAACGTGCGTCTGCGGAACAAGATGGCGCCGGGCACCGAGGGTGGCTACACCACCTATCAGCCGTCCGGCGAGCAGATGTTCATCTACGACGCCGCGATGAAGTACAAGCAGGAGAACGTGCCGCTGGTGGTGCTGGCCGGAAAGGAATACGGTACCGGCTCTTCCCGAGACTGGGCGGCCAAGGGCACTAACCTGCTCGGCATCAAGGTCGTCATCGCCGAGAGTTTCGAGCGCATCCACCGCTCTAACCTCGTTGGCATGGGCGTACTGCCGCTACAGTTCAAGGACGGTGACAGCGCCGAGAGCCTTGGCCTGACCGGCAAGGAAACCTTCACCGTCGCCAGCCTCGAAGGGCAGCCGAAGACGGTGGCCGTGACGGCCAAGGGTGCCGACGGCAAGGAGACCACTTTCGAAGCGATCGTCCGTATCGATACGCCGAACGAGTGGGCCTACTACCGCAACGGCGGCATCCTGCACTACGTTCTGCGCGGCTTGGCGTCCAAGCAGGCTGCATAAAGCCCTGTCGGCCTGATCACGGGTCGAGCTAAATCAAAGCCGCCCGCTTCATTGAGCGGGCGGCTTTTTTATTTTCGGCTGTGGCAGTTCTTCGATGAACGCATGCAACCGCTACCGAATCAGGTGTTAGCTTTCGGGCGGTGCAAGTCCCTCAGCGCAGGCGAACTTGAAGGAAATTGTGTCCGGGTTGATACCGTGTCGCAGCGCGGCCTTGCGGAGGGAGACAAAGCTTTTGAGCGCTCGCGCACTTAGGGCGATCAGGTACAAGGTCATTAAGGTAATGAGCAAGGCGCCTGCCGGAAACACGCTGTCTAGCCTCGTCTGTGCCGCCTGCATTCCCACAAGTGCGAGCATGCCCGCAAAGCTTGCAGCGAAGCAGACATACACTCTTCGCCGAGCGGTAATCGCCTGCCATAGCGCTTGGCGTTGTGCTCTGTTCAACTGGGAAATCATCACTTTCCGCTCATGTCACCCATGGCGGCCTCATGCCGTTTGATTATGCGCTACTGTACCGAAGCGTTAGAGTACGGTTTGCGATGACGTTCCCGTTGCGAGCTTAGCGGCCCGAGCCGCATTGCGGATGCTCGCTCAAGACCGGGCGGGCTCACGGCTAAAGCTCCTGCAGCTGCAGCCGACAATAGCGTGTATGCGAAGCTTTATCCGTCAGCTCAGTACCATTTTTGGGGTGCTCGCCCTGCTCGCCTGCTCGCGCGCGTTTGCGACTCAGTTTTTAGCCCCACTGGATGAGTCCGTGTGGCGTAGCGATGGCGATGGGATGCTGTGTCACCTTAGCCACAGCATTCCGTATTTCGGTGTCGCCGTGTTCAGCGAGGACCGCGCGGGCCGCGCGGCGCTTGCCATCCACGCGCACCGAACGATGGCGTTTTCGATCGACAAGGCGAGCGTGTTCAGCGAGGCGCCGCCGTGGAAGCCCGCGTCTGAGTCGCTGCTGAACGAAGCGCGCGTGCATCGAGATGAAGCCCTACTGCGCCTCGGTCAGTACGGGGCGCAGCGTGTAGTGCGTGAACTCGCGGCGGGGCAAATCGTCAACGTAAGGATCGAGAGCGAAGAACCGCTTCGGTTCGGTCTTTCGCCGGTAGGTTTTCGCGCCGGTCTACGTGAACACCAGGCGTGTTTGCGTAGCCTTTCCAGCCACGAGTCCGTGCCGGCATTGGTCGACCCCTATTACTTACTCGGGTACAGCGCGCCTAAGATGGCGCAGGCAACGACCCCGGCCGTGCCTTGGGAGGCAGTGTCGCGTATCTACTTCGCCACCGACAATGCGGGGCTGGATCTCGATGCCATGCAACGGCTGGAAGTGCTGGGGCGTTTGCTGCAAGGACGATTGGCAAGGCAGCACTTGGCGATCGCTGCTTATACCGATCCACGGGGCAGTGCTGCGTACAATAGTGAGCTCGCAAAAAGGCGCGCAGAAGCCGTACGCGAGTATCTCGTCGAACTGGGGATGGCGCCCGAGCGGCTCAGCATTGAGCTTCATCCGGCTGCCAGCCTCCTCGGGGCCGAACCGGATACGATCGGGTACGCTGCCGATCGCCTCGTTACCCTGCGCCTACTCGGCGCCGGAGGTGCCGGTACGCGCAGTAGCGCTCAGCCGCTATAATAGGCGCTCGCGCGAGCGTCGCCTGCCCTTTGCGCGGCGCGCAGTACATCTCCGCGGTGTTACCGCCGCGTTCGTACGTATTCGACCTTCCAGGATTCGGGACGGAGCCGCCTATGAAACCAAGCTTTTTCGATACCGTAGTGATAGGCAGTGGCCCGGGTGGCGAAGGCGCAGCCATGAAGCTTGCCAAAGAAGGCCAACGGGTCGCCGTGGTAGAGCGCTACGTTGAAGTCGGCGGCGGCGCTACGCACTGGGGCACGATTCCCTCAAAGGCGCTACGGCACAACGTCAAGCGCATGATGGAGTTCAACACCAGCCCGCTGTTCCGCGAAGTAACCGAGCCTCGGCGGCTCTCATTTCCTCAGGTGCTGCGCTCAGCCCAGTCAGTGATCCAATCGCAGGTCGGTATTCGCAGCAGTTACTACAGTCGCAACGACGTCCCGGTGGTTCAGGGGCAGGCTCGATTTCTGGATGCCAATACGCTGGAGGTTGAAGCCGGGCGCGGCCGCAAGCGCCTGCTGAAGGCGGACCATTTCCTGATCGCTACCGGCTCTCGCCCCTATCGTCCCGAGGATGTGGATTTCAACCATCCACGGGTGCGCGATGCCGACACGATTCTCACGCTCGACTACACGCCCCGTAGCATCACCATCTATGGCGCCGGCGTCGTCGGCAGCGAGTATGCCTCGATATTCCGCGGCCTCGGCGTAAAAGTGGATTTGGTCAACACGCGAGATCGTCTGCTTAGCTTCCTGGACGACGAGATCTCCGATGCCCTCAGCTACCATCTGCGCGAACACGGCGTGCTGATTCGGCACAACGAGGCCTACGAGCGGGTGGAGCCATGCGCCGACGGCGTGATCCTCCACCTCGCCTCAGGCAAACGGGTAAAAAGTGACATCCTGCTCTGGTGCAACGGCCGTACCGGCAACACCCAGGACATGGGCCTAGAAGCCTTGGGCATCGAGCCCAATAGTCGCGGGCAAATCGAGGTCAACGCCGATTATCAAACCGCGGTGCCTCACATCTATGCGGTGGGCGACGTCATCGGTTATCCCAGCCTTGCCAGCGCGGCTTACGATCAGGGCCGATTTGCTGCATCGCACATCGTGCATGGGGAAAGCGAGGCGCGGCTGCGCGACGACATCCCCACCGGCATTTACACCATTCCGGAAATCAGCTCGGTAGGAAAGACCGAGCGCGAGCTCACCGAAGCCAAAGTGCCGTACGAGGTCGGGCATGCGTTCTTCAAAGACATTGCGCGGGCCCAGATCAGCGGTCAAACCGTCGGCATGCTGAAGCTGCTGTTCCATGTCGAAACGCTGGAAATCCTCGGCATTCACTGCTTTGGCGATCAGGCCGCGGAAATTGTACACATCGGCCAGGCCATCATGGCGCAGAAAGGCGACGCCAATAACCTGCGCTACTTCTTCCAAACCACGTTCAACTACCCGACCATGGCGGAAGCCTATCGCGTTGCCGCGTTGAACGGCTATAACCGCCTGGGCTGATCGAATGAGCGATAAAGCACGGGAAGTTGCGGTCCCGGTCAGCGTTTTCTTCGACTACGCCTGCCCTTTCAGCCATATTGCCAGCGCCCGCCTGGAGCAACTGGCGGCGCACTACCCCTTGGCGCTGCACTGGCGCTTCATCGAGACGCGCTCTTCCAATACCTGGAGTCTTGATGCGGCCGCAGAAGCCAGCGCGCTCGAGCAAGCGCAACGTTATGGTGTTCCATTGAACAGCGAGCGCCCAGCGACAGGCTCCCGGCCGGCGTTGTTGTTGGCTCAGGCGGTGCTGGATCGACGGCCTGAACGCTTCTGGGATCTGCACCATGCTTTGCTGCGCGTACACTTCGTGCAAGGGCATCGCCTCGATGAGGCAGATCTACTCGGCGGGTTGGCCCGGCAACTCGGCGTTGAGGATTTGGCACAGCAGGCCTGGCACGGGCCGGAGTTCCTGCAGCGTTTGCTGGAGCATGTGGAAGCCGCGCTGCAGTTGGGTGTGTCGAGCGTACCCACGCTGGTCCTCGACAATCGCCGCTTCGCCGGCCTGGATGCAGTGAATACCCTAGAACAGGCCTTGGCGGAACATTACGGCTCAGGGTAATCCGCGGGAAGGCTTCGGTCGGACGACGGGAATGGCCTTGCTTGTCATTCCAGAGGGGCGCTGCTACCTTTGATGCGGTGCAGCATTCCAGTGGTGTTTGGATTTGTTGCCATTGTGCCCGTAAGGCGCGATCACCAGTTCCGGTCTACGCTTATAGGGCTTTGACGCCGATTGCACCGCCGGAACGACGTTGGCGGCGAGGTTTCCCCAGCGCTGTCGGCGAGACCCGCAACCCGATACGGCGCACCGCCCATTCGAACAGGACCGGTTTTACACGACTGCCGTCGCGTTGGCTGAAAATGACCACACACTACCTCAAGCATTTCTTCAATCCTCGCGGGGTCGCTGTCATCGGTGCCAGCGACCGCCCAGACTCGGTCGGTAAACGAGTCTTCGAGAACCTCATCGAGAGCGGCTACAAGGGTTCGATCTTCGTGGTTAACCCGGGGCACGAGCAAGTCGCGGGGAGGCAGAGTTATCCCAGTGTCGCGGCGGTAGATGACGTCGTTGACCTGGCGGTCATCGCCAGTCCGAGCGCTACTATCCCCGAGGTCGTGCGTCAATGCGGCGAGCGCGGTATTCGCGCTGCCGTGGTGATTTCGCCCAGTCCACGGCATAACAGCCGTTCGGGCCTGCGCCAGGAAAAGGCCATGCTGGACAACGCGCGCCAGTACGGAGTGCGGCTGCTGGGACCGGATTGCTTGGGCTTAATGCGGCCCGGCATCGGTTTGAACGTAACCAACAGCAGCAACCGAGCCTTGCCGGGTCGGCTGGCGCTGGTATCCCAATCGGGCGCCTTGTGCACCACTATTCTGGATTGGGCGCTGCCTCGGCGCATTGGCTTCTCCGCCATGGTGTCCTTGGGCGACACTGCGGACGTCGATTTCGGCGACGTCCTCGATTTTCTTTCTACCGACCCGGAAACCCGCAGCATCCTCTTGTACGTGGAAGGCATTCATGATGCGCGGCGCTTCATTAGCGGCCTTCGAGCAGCGGCGCGCATGAAGCCCGTGATCGTGGTTAAGGCTGGGCGACATTCGACGAGCTCGAAGGCGGTCATTTCTCATACCGGAGCGTTGATCGGCGGCGATGACGTATTCGAGGCAGCGCTAGCCCGCGCGGGCGCAGTGCGCGCGCGCACCATTGAGCAGTTGTTCGCGGCTGCGCAGATCCTCTCGAGCGGGTACCGCCTTGAGGGGAACCGGCTCGCCGTTCTCAGCAACGGCGGCGGCCCCGCCATACTCGCGGCTGACCGCGCCGCCGAATTGGGCGTAGCCTTGCCAGAGCTGGGAGAAAGCACGACCCACCGCCTTCAGGCCTTGTTGCCGCCGTCGAGCGCGCTGCTGAACCCGCTCGACCTCGGTGCGGATGCCGAAGCAGAGCGTTTTGCCAAGGGACTGGAAGCGGTTCTGGAGGATCCGTCTGTGGATGGTGCGCTGGCGCTGGTCGCACCGCGCGCCTGCACCAACGCCACTGAGATTGCCGAAGCTGTGCTCACCACCGCCCAGGGCAGTCGCAAGCCGCTGCTGGCATGTTGGATGGGCGACGGGCAGATGCAGGGCGCGCGCGAAGTGTTGGCCGGTACCAAGGTGCCGCAGTTTCAGGCGCCGGAGGCGGCGGTCGAAGCCTTCTACTACCTAGCCCAGTATCGCCGTAACCAGCAGTTGCTCATGCAGGTGCCGGGCCCGCTCGCCGTTCGACATGAACCGAATGTGCAGGGTGCGCGCCTGATCATCGAGAACGCCCTCGCCGAGGGCCGACACTCCCTGAGCCCGATGGAGGCCAAGGCGCTGCTTACGGCCTTCGGCATCCCCGTGGTGCGCACCATCGAAGCTCGCACGCCGAGTGAAGCGCTGGTCCTGGCCGAGTCGCTGGGCTACCCGGTGGCGATGAAAGTCAGTTCTCCCGATATCGCTCATAAGTCCAGCATTGGCGGCGTCCGCTTGAATATCGCCAACGCCCAGGCCGTGCGTAGCGCGTTTACCGATCTGATGGCGGCGGCGCAGAATGCGAATCCGCGTGCTACCGTCACGGGCGTCACCGTCGAGCGCATGCACGGCAAGCCCCACGGACGCGAACTCATCGTCGGCGTGTTGCGCGACCCGGTGTTCGGCCCCGTCATCTCGTTTGGCGCCGGCGGCACCATGGTCGAGTTGATCCGCGATCGGGCTGTCGCCCTGCCCCCGCTCAACGGCTTTATCGCGGCCGATTTGATCAAGCGTACCCGCGTGTCCCAGCTCCTGGGCGAGTGGCAGAATCAGCCGCCGGTCGACTCCGACGCCATTATTCAGGTGCTGCTGCGCATTTCCGATATGGTCTGCAAGCTGCCCTACATTAAGGAACTCGACATCAATCCGCTGGTGGTGGACGAAAAAGGCGCACTGGCGGTAGATGCGAAATTTGTGGTGGACTTTCCCCCTGCGAGCGTGGACCGCTATGCTCACATGGCAATCTACCCCTACCCCACCCAGTTCGTCTCCGAGCTCCAGCTTGCCGACGGCTCCTCGCTCACGGTGCGCCCGATTCGGCCGGAAGACGCGGAAATGGTGAAGGACTTCGTCCAGAAGCTATCGAAGGAAAGCCGGTTCTTCCGTTTCATGGAAACGCTCAACGAGCTAAGCCCTTCGATGCTGGTGCGCTTTACTCAGATCGATTACGACCGCGAAATCGCTCTGGTGGCCGTGCGCCGGTCCGGCGATCGCGACGAACAGCTCGGCGTTGCGCGCTATACCACCAACCCCGATGGCGAGAGCTGCGAGTTCGCATTAGTTGTCCGGGACGATGTGCAGGGCAAGGGCGTAGGCTCGCGGCTGATGAAAGCTCTCATGGAAACCGCGGCATCCCGTGGCCTGCGCGTCATGGAAGGTGAAGTGCTTTCCAACAACGTCAAGATGCTCGCTTTGATGCAGAAACTCGGGTTCTCCATCCGTACCAGCCCAGACGATTTCAACATCAAGGTCGTCGAGAAGGATCTCGAGTAACTGCGCCGTGTCGGGCGAGCTGCCTTCGCAGTTGTTGCAGGTGGCTCTGCCCGGCCCCTGATTCGGTGCCAACCGCCGCTTCAACCTATCGCTGAAAGCCTCTCTACGCCCCCCCCTGCGCATCCGCAGGTTCCAAGCCCCGATCAAGGCTCCTCCGGCCCGCCGCGGCGTTTCCCTAGCTCGCCCTAGCTTACCTCCGCTCCAACCGAGGCACCTTCAGCCGCGTTGTAGATTCGTTCCGCGTTGAAAACCTTCCGCGCTCCTCCATATCGGATGCAGAGCCGTTGTTGTAGTCAAACCGATGTACACCACTGTCTTAGCGTTTGCCGCTACCGGATTCGGGTTGGGTCTGCTGCTGCTGTACTTGGGCAGGCAGATCGGCATGCCGAACCGGCGCGTTTGCGCGCCTTACGAATCGGGCGGCAATGTAAAACCCAAACGCTGGGACCGCTTGAATGTTCGCTGGCTCCGGTACCTGCCGGCTTTGTTGGTACTCGCCTTGGTCTGCGGCATTTTGTTTCCTCTTGCAGCCGCCGCGCCGTCGATCGGGCCGGGGCTCGCGGCAGGTATGGCGGCTTTTCTATTACCGGTGCTCATCGGCGTTTTATATATCTGGCGGGAGGGACTGCTCGAATGCCCCTGACTCCTCGACAAAGGCTGTTTCGCAACGCGTTCTCCCAACTGCGGGTGTTTCCCGTCCTGGGCTGGGGTGGACACGAGCTCTGGCAGCGTTTTCTTTCGGTGCCCGGCACCAGCACGGCATTAGCGCCGCATGACTGCGACCTGTTCCTGCTAGCGGGCGAAATTCCATCCCAATGGCGCGAGCGCATTCGTGCCATGGTCGACACCGTGGCGCGGCCGCGCACGGTGGTCTGGCTGCGCCCCTCCTGGCACTGCGAAGCGCCAAAGGGCATACGCATCCACCATAGCGTGGCCTCGTCGCGCGTCGAATCACTGCGCCTGTCCAGCCTCGCCCTGGAGCTGCAAGCCAACAGCGGAAAAGCCGTCCCGCGCCAGGGGCACGAAGCCATACAGCATGTTCCAGGAAGCGCCGGCAGCGCAGTCGTGCTTGGCCCGCATTTCCCTGGCCTGCCCTCCGGCTTGCAACTCGAGCTTCGCTTGGACGGTGATCGCATACGCGCCTGTGAAGGGGTGCATAACGCCTTTCCCCTGACACCGTTCAGCACGACTGACCCGGTAAAGCTCGGCGCCGGAAATCTTCCCGCATTAAAGGTTCTCCTCGGTCGCGGCAGCACCATGAGCGCCATGGAGAGCGCGCGCTGGTACAACCACATCAGTTGGATGGCGGATTTTATTGCCCTAGCCGGAATGCCCGGTGCCGCCGCGCAGTTGCGGCCCCTGCGGCGTTTGCCCGACCGGGACGCTTTCAGACGAATCGTGGCGCGCGTCGAGCCTAAACTTAAGCCCCTGTGTCCAGGGATAGGCACGGTATCGGCAAGCACAGTACGTCGGCTAGGGCTCAGCGGGCCAGTTGCGCGTGCCTCCGGGGTGGCCGCTGACGCACGCAATGAAGATGCGGCCTATCTGAGTCTCGGCTTCGAGCCGGTGTTGGAAACGGACGGCGATGCCTGGGCTCGCTGGCGAGTTCATGTTCGGGAGTGCGAGCAGTCGCTGAATCTGATTGCGCGCGGTCGGAACTGCCCTATCAATGCCGCGGAAGGCCCGCGCGGTACTTTTCGGCAAGGCGACTCGGTATTCGTGGCACCGACCACAAGTCTCTTTCCATTGCTGGAAACCCGGCTGCGCGGGCTGGAATGGTCTCAAGCACTGCTCTTTATCGGCAGCCTCGACCTGTCGCCCTTGGAGGCAGCCCTGCAATGACGTCCGCACCCGCTTGGCCTGCGCTCGTGTTCGGTTGGGCAATGGCCTTGGGTGCGGTTTGGCTCCTGGCGATCGTCAACGCATCGCTTGCGCGGTTTCGGGCGCAAGGCCTGTGGATGCAGCACGGAGCCGGCGCTCCCGCCCGGGAAGTGTTGCGTTGTCTGTTCAAGGAGCCCCGCGATGTTCATGGCGCCGATAGCTTGGCTTGGCGGCTGGCGCCGTTGCTGCTGCTGACACTGGGTGGCGCTTTGCTGGCTTTCGGCCCGTTTGGGGGCGCGCTGGGGCTGCCGGCTGGATTGCTCGTACCGCTCGCGGCACTCGTGCTGGGTGCAGCGCTGCAGTTCGTAACCGGTTGGGCGGTCAACTCCGGCTACGCGCTGATCGGCGCAGGCCGAGCGTTAGGCCTGATGGTTGCCGCTCTAGTACCCCTGGCGCTCAGCTTGGCGGCGCTGGCCGTACCAGCCGGATCCCTGCAGTTAGATGCCTTGGTGAGGTCCCAGCAGGACAGTACCTGGGCCATCGTGCAGCAGCCGCTGGGTGCCCTGCTCTACCTCCATTGCGCTTCCCTGCTCGCGGGGTGGGGCCCGGTGGATGGGCCCGTGGATGCGCGCCTGGCGGGCGGCGTCGAAGCGGAGATGAGCGGTGCGCCGCTGCTGGTATGGCGGCTTGGCCGCTACCTGCTGTTGCTCGGCACGGCGACCTTGGCAGTGCCGCTTTATCTCGGCAACGGCGAAGGACCGATACTGCCGCCTACAGCATGGGTTGCGCTCAAGGCTCTCGGAGTGGCCGTTATCATGCTGATGGCCTACCACCTCCTGCCTCGCCGAAGCCTATCGCGGGCCATTACGGAGTCTTGGCGCTTCCTCGCCCCGCTTGCGCTGCTTAATCTGGCGTGGGCGCTCGGACTCGCTGTCGGCGGAGGCCTCGATGGCGCCGCTGGTTGATTATGCGCTGGCCCTACTTGTCCTCACTTCCTGCTGGTATGGCTTAGCCACCGGAAGGCTGGTGCGCGGTGTCCTTGCAGTCGGCGTCGGCACACTGGCCAATGCAGGCCTGTTGCTCAGCCTGGATGCGGCCTATATCGCATTGTTAAGCGCCATGCTGGCCTTATTGCTTACGTGTAGCTTCGTGCTGCTGCTGTTAGGTCAAGGCGCGCCTCGTCGGGCGCTACGACCTCCCAAGCAAAAGCGGTTCTTGGCGGCCGTACTGGCGCTGGTCATGTTCTCGGTTGCGGCAGCCGCGCTAGTGCTCAGTCAGTACCCGGTGCCGGTGCTTCGGGCGGAGGCCAATACCGCTGTCCGTCTTGGAGCGACGCTACTGACCGAGCACCGGTCGGTTTTGCTTGCCCTGGCGTTGACGCTAGTAACGGCGCTGGTGGCAGCCGCGTGGATTGTCGCACCCCGTTCGCGCCGACGCGCCAGCGAGGAAGATGCCGAAGAAGCGACAGCTCCTGTAAGCGGCGCGGTACGACTACCCCGCGAGCATCATCGTCAAGGAGGATAAGGGGCTTGGATCTCACCGGGTTTCTGCTCGTAGGCGCCGCCTTGATCGCGCTCGGCGCCTGGGGCACGCTCCGCCAGCGCGGCGCGCTCGCCTTTCTTATTGCGCTGCAGGTCGCTTTTGCCGGCTTGCTGCTCACTGCTACTGCATTCTGGCACTTCGTGGCGCCGTACGGCGTTGAAGGTTTGCTGCACGCCCTCAGTGTGCTGACCGGTGCTGTCGCATTGGCAACAGTCGGTATCAGTATGCTCCTTGCACACCGTCGGCACAGACGGCAGGGTTACGACGAAGGCGAACAACCGTGATATCGAGCTTCGGAGCGCTCGACCTGCTTTGGCTGGCCGCGCTGGCTGCGCTATTGGCTGGCTCTTGGCTGCGCCGCCCATTCTGGGCGCTGGCACTGTGTGTGCTTGGCCTGCTCGGCAGCGGCGCAGTCGCGATCCTATCGGTAACACCGGGCGGCGTATTCGGCTCGCTCGCTGATGTAGAACCGGCATGGACTGCCCTACTCCCGCTTTTCATAGCCGGGCTTTGCCTCGCGTTGGTCCCGCAGCGCGAGGAGCGCCCCGGCGCTGCCGGCTATGCCCTCGTCATGCTGGCGACCGTCGGCGCGCTTATGTTGGCACATGGCCCGAACCTGACGACGATGGCGTTGGGGGCGCTCATGCTATGTTTGGGCGCGGTCACGCTCGCCATGGGGCAGGGTGAGGCGGCAAAAGCGTACCCTGTTTTTGCTGCCGCGGCAGTCGGATTGATTGCCTTCATATACGGTGGATTGCTAGTTCATGGCGTGAGCGCTAGCCCCGGCCTGGAAGCGCGCGATGCCCACAATGCCGTTCGCAGCACCCCGGTTTTCTGGCTCGGCGCCGCCCTCGCCGGCGGCGGCTTACTCGTCTTGAGCGGGCTGTTGGCACTGCACGCGGGCCTCACCCGCAACTCGCGCGCAATTGCACCCGTTGGCGCCGCGCTACTCGCCGTTCTGCCGGCGTACGCCGTGCTGTTCGCGTTGGCACGACTGCTAAACGCTTGGCCATCGGTGCAGAGCATTCTGAACCTCGCGATGGCGGCAGCAGCGTTAGTTATGATGACCGCAGCAAACCTGTGCGCAGCACGCACGCAAGACCTGTGCGCTTTGCTGGCGTACTCGGCTTCGGCCCAAGTCGGTTACCTGCTCATGGGTCTGCTCGGCCCGCAGCGGGCAGTGATCCTGTTCGCCTTCGCGGCTTTTGCACTTGCGCACATTGGTGCGGTCGCCGCCCTGGCGGGTACAGGCTGTAAGCGCCAGGGGGATCAGCGTGGATTAGCCGGCAGCCAGCCCGGGATTGCCGTCGCGCTGCTCCTGGCGCTGTTGTCGCTGGCGGCCATCCCTCCCCTCGCCGGTTTCGTCGGGCGCTTTGGCCTACTTCAGCAAGCGCATCTCGGCGGCTTCGGCTGGCTGGCGCTAGCCGCCGCCGTGAATAGTATCGTCAGCATTTGGTATTACCTGCGCACCGCCTTGCCGATGTTTCTCGATCTCAATCACTCAGCGGAACGAAATGCGGGACGCAGCGTTGCCGGGTGGCTGGCTTTGCTGTGCGGTGTCGCCTCCGTCGGTATCGGCATTGCGGGGACCGGGCTCGCTTTATCCGCATGAGCGGACCTCGCATCCCTCCTCCCGGATGACAATGATTGTCACGCGGCTTACAGTTCATGCCCCACGCTTCGACAAGCTTCCGTTGGCCGCTGTAACCGCGGCTTAACCCTAGTTTTTTCAGAGAATCCCTGCCGGCTGAACTTGAGCTTCATAAAGTTAGCCTAAATATCGGACATCCCAGAGAAAGTTGCTGCTCTGCAGGGAACTTTGACCGCCAACCTAGGTCTATTGGATACCCGGCAAGACAACGGTCCAGCGTCGCATTCCTATTCGAATGCTTCCACCCAGCGCTGCGCTGCAGCGTCCCGCCCGATAACACTTCTAAGCACTGCCGCCGGGGCCGTTTCAGACAATCAACCGCAGTACATGCGAGGAGGCCCGCGGTGCTCGAGGAAGCCCTGTGGCAGGAACAGGAAGAGTGCGAACAGCGACGGTGGGTCGAGGAATACGAGGGAAAGGACATGCCAGCAAAAGCGCAAGCTGCTACAAATCATCTCAAGCTGTGGGAACAGGTCGAGAAGACCGACCCGCAATATACCAAGCCGTTCAGTCGCGGCGGCGGGTTCCGCGGCACCGCGACCAATGCCACCTACTTAGCGCGGCGCGCGACTGAAACCTTCGGGCCGATGGGCATCGGCTGGGGCCTCGAGATTCTGGATGAGTCGCTCATGGAAGGCGCGCCTCTGGACGATAAGGGCACTCGCGAGAGCATTCACAAGGTGCGCGTAAAGCTATGGTACCTGTACGAAGGCCAGCGCGGCGAAGTCATTCAATTCGGGCAGACTACTTTTGTCGGCAAGAACCGCAACGGTATCTACAGCGACGAGGAAGCGCCGAAGAAGTCTTTGACGGATGCGATGAGCAAGTGCCTGTCACTGCTCGGCTTCTCGGCGGATATATACCTCGGCCGCTATGACGACAATAAATACGTCGAGGAAGTAGCTGCGGAGTTCCGTGAAAAGCAGGAGGCGCAGGCGCGGAGTCAGTTGCCAAAGATCACGAGCAAGCAGCTTAACGAGCTGAAGACTTTGATCGAGGAAACCGCCACGGACGGCACCAAGTTCTGCCGCTTCTTCAAGGTCGAGTCGCTCGATCAGTTGCCGGAGCCGGACTATGAGCGAGCGCGTCGGATGCTGGAGAAGAAGAAACGTAAGGAGGGTAACGCGGCATGAAGCCGGCACTGGAGCCCCATCATCATCAGGATTCGCCTGAGTGGCATGCCTATCGCGGCAGCCGCGGCAATGCTTCGGAAGTCGCCGCATTGATGGATTGCTCGCCGTGGTTTCCGCGCACCCCCTACGAACTGTGGCTAGTCAAGACGGGACGTGCCAGCGTATCGAGCACAGCCGCCATGCGGCGCGGCAGCAGGCTCGAGCCGTTCGCGCGGGCATTCGCTGAGCGCCTGCACGACGAGATCTATGAACCGCAGGTCGTCGCGCGCGGGCGCATCAGCGCAAGCCTAGACGGCTTGAGCTTCGACGGGCGCGTTGTGCTCGAAATAAAGTGCCCGCAGCAGGGACGCGAGTCCGCCACTTGGATTGCCGTCTCGGAGGATGGCCGGCCGCCGGAGCATTATTGGTGGCAGGTACAGCAGCAGCTGTACTGTTCGGGAGCCGAACGCGCGCGCTTCGTCGTCTGCCACGCGGAGAATGATGAAATCGTCGATGCCGCGGAGTGTACGGTGCTGCCGGACCTCGAAGCGCACGCCGCAATCGCGTCGGCGTGGGAAGCATTCTTTCCATATCTGGACGCTGACACTGCGCCGCCGCAGGGCGAACGGGACGTGTATGCGCGTAACGATGCCGAGTGGCGCGATGCGGTGGCGCAATGGAAAGAGAGCAAGAAATGGCTCGATGCGGCGCGCGCGGCCGAGGCCGAAGCGCGTCAGGCATTGATCCAGCTTGCCGGCGGGCAAAGCACGGAAGGTGCCGGCATCCGGCTCAAGCGGTACTGGAAATCAGGTGAGATCGACTGGCGCAAGGCCACAGCGGGCATGGATCTGGAGCCCTATCGCAAGGCCGGCGGCTGGCACTACCGGATCAGCGAGCAGGACTGAACGCCCAGCTGCTTCACGGGACTCGGCGCTAGGCCGAGTGCCGTCGCCTAGGTTCGGCGCGCGCTCGCCTCGCTCTGCGTATATGACCTTTCTATGCCCTAGCCGCACCGGGCGTATTCGATAGGTACTAAGCTCTGTTCCGCCGCGGTATTGTGGCTGTTCGCTTTCGGCCAGATATCCGTCTTCGGTCCGATCTCATAGCGGTTAGGTTTGCGAATGACGGCGGAAGTGCAACGGCCCTTCAGAATCGGAATCTCCGGGTCCTATGGGGGCTTCAACATGGGCGATGAGGCGATCTTGTCGTCCATGATCACCCAGATCGAAGCACAAGTGCCCGCTGAGATCACCGTGTTCTCGCGCTGTCCCGAAGATACGCTTCGGCGCCACCGCGTCAGCCGCGCCGTCCCCGTTCGCGAACTCAGTCGCCAGGATTCGATGACGGAGCTGGAGTGCCTGGACTTGTTCGTGCTGGGTGGCGGTGGGCTCCTCTACGATAAGGACGCTAGTCGGTACCTACGCGAAGTCCGGCTTGCCAAGGATCTCGGCATCCCGGTCATGGTCTACGCGATCAGCGCCGGGCCGCTCACCTACGGAAGCGCGCGCGAGGCCGTGCGCTTGGCGCTGGAAGAAGTCGATGTCATCACGGTGCGCGATCGTACTGGGCACAAGCTGCTTGAGGACGTAGGTGTGACGCGGGGCATCGAAGTTACCGCCGATCCTGCCCTATTGCTGGAACCTGCCGACGTGAGCGCTGAGCAACTGCGCGTTGAGGGCTTGAGCCTGGAACGGCCGGTGGTAGCGGTATCCGTGCGCGAGCCGGGGCCTGCTGCCCCAGAGATCGACGTCCGTCACTACCATCAATTGCTGGCCGACGCGGCGGACTTCATGGTGCACCGCTTCGAGGCTGATGTGGCCTTTGTCCCCATGGAGCGGGTACGTAACGATATGCAGCACTGCCATGCCGTGATAGCGCAAATGCACTGTGCCGATCGCGCCACAGTGCTCCGCCGGGACTATGGTGCAACCGAGTTACTCGGGCTGTTTCGTCACTTCCAGTTCGCGGTAGGCATGCGTCTCCACTTTCTGATCTTTGCCGCGTTGCAGGGCGTTCCCTTCGTTGCGCTCCCGTACGCTTCCAAGGTCAAGGGCCTGCTGCAAGACCTGGAAATGGAAATGCCCCAACTGCGCGACGTTAACGCCGGGCGCTTGATTGCGGCTATCGATCAGTCCTGGGATCGCCGCCAGGAGGTACGGGAGCACATTCTGAAGCGCTTGCCGCATTTGCAGGAGCGTGCAAGCGCCAACAACACACGTCTTGTTTCCTTACTCCTCGACCGAGCGGATTCGCATCATGCCCGCACTACCGCCCCCGGAAACGCTTGAAGAACTTGAGTTGCCGCCGCGCAAGGCCAGCCTGGCCACGGAAGTCGACGTGCTGGTGGTGGGCGGTGGGCCAGCCGGGCTAGGCGCGGCTCTAGGCGCCGCCAAGACCGGGGCCAGCGTGGCGCTGGTTGAGCGCTACGGGTTTCTTGGCGGGAATGCGACCGCTGCCTTGGTGATGCCGCTGATGTCCTTCCATACCCAGCGCCCGACCTTCGAGCGTCAAGGCGTTACGACTTTGCTGCCCAGCGACCACGGCCCCGGCCATCCAGTAATTGCCGGCGTGGTGCTGGAGCTCCTGGAAGCCTTGGTCGAGGCTGGCGGCGCTGTGCCGCCAACGTTGGGCACAGGCTACGTGGTGCCGTTCGATCCGGAAGCGTTCAAGGTCGTGGCGCTGGAATTACTGGATGAGGCCGGGGTGCGGTACCTCTTCCACGCGTTTGCCAGCGACTTGTACCGCGGGCCCGAAGGCATCGGCGTAGTCTTCGAAACCAAATCCGGCCCTTTGGTCATCAAGGCCGGCACGGTGGTTGACTGCACCGGTGACGGCGACATTGCCGTGAGGGCGGGCGCCCGGTACGAAATCGGCCGTGACAGCGATGGCCTAGTGCAGCCGATGACCTTAATGTTCCGCATGGGCGAGTTCAGCCGCACCGCCTTCGAGAACTACGTCAAGGAGCATCCCGACCAGTGGCGGGGCGTTCACGGCCTATGGGATCTGATCGAGCGTGCTAGCGCAGCGGGTGACCTTGACCTGGCGCGTGAGGATCTACTCTTTTTCGCTACCCCCCATGAGCGGGAGTTGTCGGTGAACTCGACGCGCATTACTCGCGTTCTGGGCACCGACGTATGGGATCTAACTTATGCCGAAACCGAGGGGCGGCGACAGTTCCGGCAAGTAGTGCAGTTCCTGCGCAAGTACGTGCCGGGCTTCGAAGAAGCCTACCCTATTCAGAGCGGCGTTCAGGTCGGAGTGCGTGAGACGCGCCGTATCGTTGGCGAATACTACCTGACGGCGGACGATCTGCTTTCCGCGCGTCGCTTTCCCGACGTCATCGCCCGTGGCAGCTACCCGGTGGATATCCACAACCCAAACGGAAAAGGCACTACCCTCAAGCGGCTACCGCCCGACCAGGCCTACGACTTGCCGCTGCGGGCCTTAATGCCGCAAGGCGTCGATCGCATACTCGTGGCCGGGCGCTGCATTTCCGGGTCTCATGAAGCGCACTCGTCCTATCGGGTGATGCCCATAGCCATGGCAACCGGGCAGGCCGCCGGCGTATGCGCGGCGCTGGCGACGCGCGATGGGCGAAATCCGCGCGATATGGACGCCGCTGAAGTACAAGACGTACTGCGCCGGCAAGGGGTCAACCTGGGCGACAATGAGGCGCGGCAGTAAGTAGCTATCGGTCTGAGGCGTCGCCGGCGGTGAACGTCGTTCCGGGCGGCGTGCTTGTAGAGCGGCTGCTCAGCCCACACTGAGGGTAAGGATGAGCCAGGAAGTGTTAGATAACTCTGTTCTCGCCGCCGCGATCGAGGCTTTGGCTACGCCGGTTTTCGTCGTCGACGAAGAGGGCCGCTATGTCGATGTCATCGGCGGGATGAGCCGGGATGCCGGCGCAGATGCCTCCGTGGTGGGGCGGCGCCTGCATGAGGTACTGCCTGCCGAGGTGGCTGAGGAGCTGCTGCACAGCATCCGCAGCGCCTTGAGCGGCGATACGCCCCAGGTCGAGGAATATCAGCTGGGGTCCTCCGAGGACGGCGAGGAGAGCGGGCGCTGGTACCAAGCACGCATCGCTCCGATTGCCGGAGAGCCCGGACAACCACGCCAGGTGGCCTGCGTTACCGTAGACATCACCGAACGCAAGCAACTGGAACAGCAGTGCAGCACCGCGGCCGGCACCGATCCGCTGACCGGCTTGGCCAACCAGCGCCGTTTTATGGATATTCTCGAGGACGAAGTCGCGCGCTCCAGCCGCTATAGCGAGCCGTTTTGTCTCTTGATGCTCGAACTCGATCATTTCGACACCATACGCGAGCACTACGGGGACGACGCTGCTGATCGCAGTCTGCGCGCGCTGGCGCGGCTCATTCGCCAGGAGCTGCGCCACAGCGATGTGTTGGCGCGGCTCGAGGACGGCGAGTTCGGCGTGCTGCTGATCAATACGCCGCTGCGTTGGGGCCTTGAGGTGGGCGAGCGTATTCGCCTGCGCACGGCGCGCACCCCCTTCAACCTGCCAGGCCGCATGTTGCAGCTGACCGTCAGCGGCGGTGTCACGGAATTCCGCCAGGGCGAGTCTCCGAGTGCCCTGCTCTGGCGCGCCGAAGAGGCCTTATACAAGAGCGGCGCCGATAGCGACAATCGCATCAGCGTCGCCTAAGGGCCGCTCTCTCCTTTTACACCTGACTGCTTGCGCACGGTTCTGGCGAAGACCGTCAGGCACGAGGCGCGGCGATTGCGCTCGTCAGGGCTGCCCACGCCTTGAGCATGCGCCGTAGGCGCGTTACAGCACGGATTCTGCCTGCAACGCGAGGCGCGAGCGCTCAATCGTGGCCAAGCTGACATGCCCGGCATGCGGCCAGTTGAGAAAGCGCTGCACCAGATACGTCAGGCCCGACGTCGTCGGGGTCAGGTACGGTGTATCGATCTGCGCCAGATTGCCCATGCAGACGATTTTGGTATTGCGTCCGGCCCGCGTGATGAGGCTCTTGATCTGCTTCGGGCTGAGGTTCTGCGCTTCGTCGATGATCAGGAAGGTATCGTTGAAGGTTCGGCCGCGCATGAAACTGAGCGAACGCAGTTGCACGCGCTGCATGAGCATGTCCTGAGCGCTGCGCGCACCCCAGCTCCCCTCCCCTTGGATCAAGGATTCCATGTTGTCGTAAAAGGCGCCCATCCAAGGCGCCATTTTCTCTTCCTCCGTTCCCGGCAGGAATCCTATGTCCTCGCCGATGGAAACGGTTTCGCGTGTGATCACGATGCGCTGAAAGCGTCTCTCGTCGAACACTTGATGTAAGGCGGCGGCCATGGCCAGAAAGGTCTTGCCGGTGCCGGCGGGGCCGACAATGCTCAC
>JAJUGG010000041.1 GCA_029268285.1 Ectothiorhodospiraceae bacterium
GGGCACCGGTTTTCCGTTCCGCGTGCAGCACCATTTCGACGCCTATCTGAACATGTTCCGCAGCATGACCGAAAAGGCCACCGACCTGCGCCGCGCGGGTTCCGCCGCTTTGGATCTGGCCTATGTTGCCGCGGGCCGTCTTGACGGGTACTGGGAAATCGGCCTGCATCCATGGGACCTGGCGGCCGGCGCACTGCTGGTGCGTGAAGCGGGCGGCATTGTCAGCGACTTCGCTGGCGGCGAGAGCTATTTGGAAAGCGGCAACATCGTCGCTGCCAGCCCGAAGGTCTTCAAGGGCATGCTGCAGAGCATCCGCCCGCACTGCACGCCCGCACTACTGAAGTGAGCGTTTTACGCCGGCGCCCCAGCCTGCGCCGGCGTGGGCGTGGTTTCGAGCGGCAATGAATGCAGCGCAGCCCGCAGGGGCTGAGCTGCGGTTCGCGCCGCTAAGAACCCAGCCACTGACCGCCGTTGAGGTGCAAGGTCTGGCCGGTCATGTAGGAACTGTCGGCTGAAGCGAGATAGACATACGCAGGTCCGAGCTCGGCCGGTTGCCCCGCACGCCCCATCGGCGTATTGGCGCCGAACTCCTCGACCCGCTCGGCCGGGAAGGTTGCCGCGATGAGGGGCGTCCAGATCGGCCCCGGCGCCACGGCGTTCACGCGTATGCCCTTGGCTGCCAGGGATTGCGACAGAGAGCGGGTAAACGAGGCAATGGCGCCCTTGGTAGCCGAGTAATCCAGCAAGTGATCGCTGCCCCTGAAGGCGGTGATCGAGGTCGTGTTGATGATCGCGCCGCCTTCGGGCAGGTGCTTTACGGCGGCCTGGGCGAAGGCGAAATAGGCGAAAAAGTTCGTGCGGAAGGTATCCTCCATCTGCTCGAACGGGATGTCCTCGATCGACGGTTTGGGGAACTGCTCGCCGGCATTGTTGACCAGCACGTCCAAGCGTCCGAGTTCGCGCACGGTACGCTCCACCGCCTGACGGCAAAAAGCGGCATCGCGGACATCGCCCTCGATCAAAAGGCAACGCCGCCCCTCGCCCTCCACCATCCGCTTGGTTTCCTCCGCGTCCTTGCTTTCTTCGAGGTAGACGATGGCCACGTCGGCGCCTTCGCGCGCAAAGTGCACCGCAACCGAGCGCCCAATGCCGCTGTCGCCGCCGGTAACAAGCGCTGCCTTACCGTCGAGCTTGCCGCTGCCGCGGTAATCGTCGCGGATGATCACGGGCTGCGGCGTCATGGCGGTCTCGCGCCCCGGCTGACGCGCCTGATGTTGAGGCGGCCGTTTGTCCTGCTGGGCCTGATAATCCTTTTCCATGAAAGCCTCTCTATACCATGTATAGCGTTTCAGCGAGGTCATGGGGCCGTGCGTCGGCGATGCCAACGCAGCTTTATCGGCCTATGGTAGGAACTTGAGAACGGGCGCCTGACACATGAATGAGCTATATGTTGAAATGCTCAGAAAACTAGAATCAGAGTTGTATCCATGGAAGAGAATTCCGTTTCCTTCGTCACCGCTTGGGGATCGACCCTTCCGTTGATTCTCGTGCTGATGGGGCTCACCGCCATGGCCCTGCTGTACGTGGCGCGCACGCCGGCCCATGAGCTCATTCTCAGCGTCGGCCGCACGTTGCAGGCGTGGCTCGTGCTGCTCGCGCGCTTCCTCATGCGCGGTGCTGCCTCACTTTCGCAGCGCAACCGGGAAGCCCTGCTCGCCTGGGCCGAAGACGAACAGGAGCGCGCCCTGGAGCGGGAGCTGTCGCGCATGCACGACCTGCTCCAGTCCGATCTGAGCGAGTACCCCGCTTTACACCGAGCGCTTGGCGAGCAGGTTGCACGGCTGGATGCGGACTACCGCGAGACGGCCGACCCTCCGCCGCAGCCGCCGGCCTGGTTGGAAGCCGTGGCCGCGGTTGCCGCCGTCGACGCCAAAGGCGACCCGGCGGTCGCCAAAATCCTTGAAGATATGCACGGCACACTACAGCACGCCTGCCACAACGCCTTGCTGCAGTACCGTGCCAGCAGCCAGCGGCGCCATGTCAGCCTCAAGCGCATGCGCCCTTATTGGCGCCGCCTCAACAAGACGATGAGCCGCATCGATAGTACGCTGGAGCGGCTCGAACTACGTGCGCGGCGCATCGATCGCCACATGGAGCGCTACGAAGCGTTGCGCTCCGGCGAACACCTCGTGGAGCGCAGCGTGGTGCGCTCGACCAGGGTTCGAGTGATCGCCTCGGGCCTGACCCTGGCGCTCGGCGCCGCCGCGATATTGTTCAACATAGGCTTACTCAGCCAGCCCCTGACGCCGTTAATGGCCGGCAACTCGGCTTGGAACAATCCGACCTACGCCGCGACCTTCCTCGTGCTCTGGCATGTCGGGCTCGGCTTGGCCTTGGCCGAGACCAACCGCATCAGTCACCTCAGCAACATCGGCCAGAGCATTTCCGAGCGCGTCAGGCGGACCGTGACCACGGGCGGCTTGCTACTCCTAGGCGGTTTCGCGGTCTTCGAGGCTTATCTTGCCTATGCAGGCACCGCGGCCGCGACCGGCGCGACGGATATGTGGCAGGCTTCTATCGCGATGATGCTACTGGCAGGGCTGCTGCCGTTCGCAACGGCGCTGGCAGCGCTGCCGCTGGAGAGTTTCCTGCATAGCGCCCGCTACGCCGCGGCCTCGCTACTAGCGCTCGCACTGCAGGCCGCGGCCGTGCTGCTGCGCCTTGCCGGACAGCTCGTCCGGCGCGCAGCGGGGATTCTCGTGCGCGCCTACGATGTGCTCATCTGCCTGCCTCTGTGGGTCGAGAAGCGCTTGCAGCGACAACCCGCAGCACTACGGGCGCGCTCGGCAGCCGGGAGCTGAAACGCCCTAGACGCTGCTTGATGCTTGCAGACGCTACGCCGTCAGCTTGGCTTTGACGGTCTTGAGTTCGGTCAGGAAGCGTCTATGCTCCTGCTCCCACCCGTCGCGCCCGCGCATGCGCAGTAGCGCCGACGGGTGGGTGGTGACGAATGCCAGCGGCCCCAGCGCCGAACGGGTAAACAGCCCTCGGTAGTCCTTGAGTCGCACCGTTTTGCCGAACACGGCAGTCGCAGCGGTAACGCCCAGGCACACAAGAAGGCGCGGCTGCACCACCTCCAGCTCCGCGCTCAACCACGGCGTGCAGGCGCGCACCTCGCGCAGGCTAGGCTTTTTATGAATACGCCGCTTGCCGCGCGCCTCCCATTTGAAGTGCTTGACGGCATTGGTGACATAAACCTGCTCGCGGTCGATGCCGACATTCTCCAACGCCTGCGACAACAGCTCGCCCGCCGGCCCGACAAAGGGCTCCCCCTCACGATCCTCACTGTCGCCTGGCTGCTCGCCCACCAGCATCAGCTCTGCCGGTGTTGGTCCATTGCCGAACACGACTTGCGTGGCACTACGATAAAGATCGCACCCGCGGCACTGTGCTGCGGCACGACGCAGATGCGTTGGATCGCGCTGACGTGGTAGAAACTCTTGCGCACCGGGGTAGGCTTCGGCCGCCATGCCGTCTTCCATCCATGTAGCAACAAGCACGCCTGTTAAACGAAAAATGCCCTAGGCGGCCGCCGGAGTGGTCGTTGACGTTTATCGTACTGGGGCGTGTCCACTGTCGTTCAAAGCTCGCGACAGGCGGTCGAATCGACCAGATCGGCAACCCGATCCAACAGCGTATCCAGAGAGAAGGGCTTTTGCATGAAGCCGACGACTTGGTCGCGATAACCCCCCAGATCCGCCGGGCGCACCGCGCTCATGAGTAGCACCGGCATCTGCCGGCCGGCCTTCTCGAGCCGATCCAGCACGCCGTAACCATTGAGGCGCGGCATCATGATATCGAGCAGCACCAGATCGGGGGTTTCCTCATCAAGAGCCTGCAAGCAGTCTTCGCCGTCCGGGCAGGTTCGCACCGAATACCCCTCGGTCTCGAGAACCGTCTCTAGAGCCTCAGCGATATCAAGCTCGTCATCCACGACGAAAATTCGTTTCACAAGGCGCTCCTAGCACTTGCTGGCGCGATACAGGGACTGAACGACCCGGCGATTCTAGCCATCTTGAGCGGGAAAGTGGGCTTTATGTCGACTGTGCACGCTGGGGTAAGTCCCAGGTCGCGGTGATTCAGGTGCTCCGGCATACTGAATCGCAGTCATTCTCAGATAGCGCGTCGCAGCCTCCGCAGGCAGCCATGGGCGATACTTACATCGCGCGGGTATTCGAAAGCGAGCGGCGCGGAGTACTCGATGTATCCAATAGTGGTTGAAACTTCATGACTTCCAATGGCGAACACGGGAGCGATGCAGCCGTTCTGATTGTGGAAGACGACGCGCCGCTGCGTGAAATCATGCAACTCCTGCTCGAGGATGTCTCCAGGCCGATCATCTTCGCCGACAGCGGGCGCAGCGCGCTACAGGCCCTTGAAAAGCACCAGCCAAATCTCATCGTGATCGATCTGGGCCTTCCCGACATGCACGGCTTCGATCTCGCCAAGGCGATACGAGCCCGCTCGGGCGCGGCTGATCTGCGCCTGATCGCGTTTACAGGCTATGATAGCGCCACCTATCGACGCGAGGCGACCGAAGCCGGATTCGACGACTATCTCCCCAAGCCCATGGATCTCAACAGCATGGAAGCGGTGTTCGCCCGCATTCTCGGAGACGTCTCGAATTGACCTCCCGCAGGCCTATCCGGCGGAGCCGTATCGTCATCGAAGCATAACGGCGCCGACACGCAGGCCGGGCAAGAATCGCCCGAAAAAACAGAGTCAGAATTACCGTGTTCAAAGATAAATGGCTATTGCTGGTCGAAGACGACAAAGATATTCAGGATTCGCTTATCGAGCTGCTCGACATGGAAGGCTATAGCGTGCAGGGCGTGAGCGACGGCGCCCAGGCTTTGGAAGCCTTGCGCGCCGCGGAGCAGCCTCCGGCGTTAATCCTTCTCGATCTCATGATGCGCGGCATGAGCGGCCCGCAGTTTCTGGAAGAGCAGCGCAAGGACGCTGACTTACAGCGGATTCCGGTGGTGATCATGTCTGCGGACGGCACCGGCCAAAGCCGGATCTCGGAGAACGACGTCGACGGTTTCCTGCGCAAGCCGGCTGACATCGTAGACATCCTTTCCTTGGTCGAGCGCTACCTCGGCCCTCCGCCCGCCAACGGTTGATCCGCGCACTCCGTCGGCGCTTCCATGCCGCCAAGCTGTATCCGGAACTCCACCCCTTGGTCCACATTCACCGCGGCAACCGCGCCACGGTGCAGCTCGGCGATCAACCGCACGATATAGAGCCCTAGCCCCAAATGGGGTCGCCCGTCTTCGCCGCCGCGCAAGGAAACCATGGAATCGAACAGGCGCCCGCGCAGGGTCTCGGGCAGGGGCGGCCCCTGGTTGGCAACCCGCAGCAAGTAGCCGTCGCGCCCCGGCTCCAATTGCAGACGAATCCAGCCGTCCGGCGGCGTGAAACCGAGCGCGTTGTCGATCAGCTTGTCTAGCATCTGCACCAGCAGCTCCGGGCTGCCGTAAAACTCGCAGGCGCCGTCCGGCAGCGATAACGCCACCTGTCTCGGTGCTGCAAGATCCTGATAAGCCTCGGCGCACGAGCGCAGCAACACACCCAGATCAAGGCATTGCGCTTCCTCGCGCGACAGGGATTGCTCCAGCCGCCGCGCCTCGCTCATCGCCCTCAGAATGCCCGCCAGCCGCGCGTTCCCGCTCTGCGCGCGAGCAAGATAGCGCCGCCCCAGCTCCGTCAAGGCCTCCTGCTCGAGGTTGTGCAGGGAGGAGTCGACCACTGCGAGCGGCGTTTTCAGTTCGTGCGAGAGCTTGCTTGCCAGCCCCTGCAGATAACGCGCGTACTCGCGCAGCTCGCCCATGGCGTGAGCAAAGCTGCGCGATAGATCGCCCAACTCATCGCGGTCACGACTGAGCGGGAAGCGCGTGGCGGCCTCCCGCCCCACGGCCTCCTCCGCCGCATTGCGCAAGCGCCGCACCCGCAGCGACAATCTGGTCGCGAAACCGAGCAGAACCGCGAGGGCGAGCGCAAAGGCTATGAATGTGCTTCCCATCAGGCCGACCAAGGCGCGATTGGCAAGGATGAGCAACGCGTCGCCCGCCTGCTCCACTACCACAGCGCCCACCACGCGGCCCTCACGGACTACCGGGGCGGCAGCAGATAGCAGCAGCGTTGCCTCATCGAGCGCCGGCTGCCAGCGACTTGCCGCTTGGCCGGCGAGCGCGGTATCGAGCTCCGTCCCCTCGAGACGCAGTGTATAGTCATCCCGCACCGTGAGCTCGCCGAACGGCGGCGCGAGCAAGTAGCGATAAACGACACTGCGCAACCAACGCCAGGAATCCTCGGCGCCGGCGCTGCCACGCAACTCGCCACGCCGGGTGAGCATCCAGCCTTGCCGATCCACCACCCAGACCCGCTCGACGCTTGAGGGCGGGACCGTCAACATGGGGGCAGCGAAACGCGCCGGGCGCACCAGCGGCCGCGGCAGCGGAAACTCGTCGAACGCGGCGGCCGCACTATCCCGATCGACATCCACCACCGCAACGCCCAGCGCTCGCGGCGCTGCCTCGAGCGGCACAGTGAGCTCTACGCTGTAGCCGTTGGAAAGCTCCTGCCATTGCCCTTCCAGCGCCGGGCCGGGGCCGCCGGTTCCCGGCTCGGCGCGCAGCCAGCCCGGCGCCTCAGCCGCAACCGTATAATGCCAAAGCTGGCCGTCAGCGCCCTCAAGCGCTACCAGCAGTCGATCGCCTTGCGCGCCACCGCTCCGGCTGTATCGCACCAACGGGTCTTCCACCTGGAGCAACAGATATAAGGTGTCTCGGTGCTCGGCCAGTGCCAGTCTCGCCGTTCCGTCCTCCGGCGCCTGGGCCGCCTGGAGCCAGGGCCGCCATTCATCAGCGTAGCCGTCCAGGCGTATGGGCGCCGGCGCGGCGCGCACGTACAGCCCGGCGTCATCGGCATGCGCCGGCCACTCGCTCGCCAGGCTCTGCGCCAACACGGCGGCGGTCAGTTGCAGTGCGCGCTCCTCGCCCTGGCGCAGGAAGCGCTCCGTTTCCTGCAAATAGCGCCACGCTGCCCAGGGCAGAACCAGCAACACCAGCCCGACCAGAAACAGCTTGCCGCGCAGCCCCATCAACTCTTCCAGCGATAGCCCAGGGCGTACACCGTCTCGATGGCGTCGAAATCCGGATCCAATGCCAGGAACTTCTTGCGGATGCGCTTGATGTGCGAGGTGATGGTGGGGCCGTCGACCACGACCTCGGCTTCGCTCATGAGCTGATCGCGGCTTTTGACGTGGCCGGGCCGCCGCACCAGCGCTTGAACGATGTAGAATTCTGTGACCGTCAGCGGCACCGGGTGGCCACGCCAGCGCACATTCATGCGCTCGACTTCCAGTTCCAGTTCGCCGCAATTCAGCACCGTGTCCGCAAGCTGAGGCTGGCGCAGGGCGTCCAGGCGCCGGAACAGGGTCGCGATGCGCGCCTTCAGCTGAGGCAGACTGATGTCCTTGCTGAGATAGTCGTCCGCGCCGAGGCGCAGGCCTGAGATCACGTCGAGGTCGTCATCGCGCGCAGTAAGGAAGATAATGGGCAGCCCAGCCGCGTGCGCCCGCAGGTCGCGGCACAGGTCGAAGCCGCCCTCAGGCTCGTCGCCCAATCCGACATCGATCACCACCAGGTCGGGCAAGCGCTGCGCGAATGCCGCCGCGGCCTCCGCGCGGCTGCCGTAGCCCGCAACACGGTAGCCGTCCCGCTTCAAGGCGTCGATGTAGTTTTCGCGGATATCCCGCTCGTCCTCGACGATAGCGATCTCGCGCCCCATACCCCCTCCTGCGCATGCTTGTCCTCATCATGCCACGACTGGAGGAGGTGTGCAGAGGCGTCGCGTCTATTGCCGCGGAGCACGCTGCTCCAGCGGCTCCAGCGCCGGCCCGTCGAGGATGCGGCCGTCGGTGGCGAAGCGGCTGCCATGGCAGGGACACTCCCACTGCCGGTCGTCGGCGTTCCAGTGCACGACGCATTTCATGTGGGGGCAGACCGCGGACAGAACCGAGAGACGTCCATTCTCATCGCGATAAACGGCTAGCTTCTCGCCCTCCAGCGATACCACTCTGCCCTCGCCGTTACGCAGCTCTTCGATGCCGCCCTTGGCGCCGCCAAGATAGTCCTTGACGAAGTGCTCCGCGACCGCAAGGTTCTCCTGCAGCAACTGCTTGGCCGACTTCAGCGGGGTAAACCGCTGCGGCGAGAACAAGCCGCCCCAACGCTCGTCGCGCCCGAGAATGAGATCGCTGATGACGATGCCGGCGGTAGCGCCCCAGACCAAGCCGTCGGCCTTGAAGCCTGTGGCGACGTAGCTGCGCGGCGCTAGCGGCGCACGGCCGATGTAGGGCAATTGATCCGCGGGCTGAAACTGCTGCGCCGACCATGCATGCTCGAAGCTGTCCACTGCAAAGTGCCGACGCACGAAACCGCGCAGGTTCTCGTAGTGGACCTCGACTTCCGTGCCTTGCCCGGTCTTGTGCTTCTCGCCCACGACGACGAGGTAGTCCTGGCCGTCAACATGATAGCTGCGCACCGAATGAAAGGCTTGGCCCAGTAGCCAGAAACTGCCCTCGGGATAACCCCCCTCGCGCAGTCGAGCGCTGATGCCGTACTCCCGGTAAACCATCATTTCCGCCTGCAGGACGCTAATGCCCTTGGGCGTATGCGTCGCGTGCACGATGTGCTCGGCGTGCAGGCGGGCGCGGTTGGTCTCGACGACACCCTGATCGGTATCGATACTGATCACGCGGCTCTCTTCGTAGATTTTACCGCCGGCGGCCTCCACGGCCACAGCCAAGCCCTGGGTGTAGCGCAAGGGATTGAACTGCGCCTGGTCGTCGATCCGCAGCACCTCCCCGGTCGCCACAGACACCGGCGCGCCACGCTCGAGGTGAACCGGGAGGCCGGCAATGCGACAGGCTTCGTATTCCTTTTCGACCTGGGCCGCGTACTCCGGCTCATCCGGCGGCGCGCACAGATACCAGGGCCGCCGCGTGAACTGGCAGTCGATATTGAAGCGCTTGGCGGATTCCTCGATCAGGTCGATCCCTGCCCGCCGCGCAGCGACTACCGTATGCGCGACCTCGTCGCTCCACTTCCTGCGTATGGTCGAGAGCGAGCTTCCGGGATTCGCGTATAGATTGCCGGTGGAGTTACCGGTCGCACCGCCGCCGACACGCCCGGCTTCCACTACCGCGACACGCTTGCCGCCTTCGGCGAGCAGCAGCGCCGTACTCAAACCGGTAATACCGGCACCGATAACGGCTACATCCACCTGCTCATCCTTGTACAGCGGCGGAAAATCCCGCTCCTGCGGCCGCCCGACATGCCAGACTGACTTCATACCGCCTCCCTGCGCCTAAGCTCCGGCTCGCTCGCGCGAGACTATCCATGTCTTTGCAAAACGATCTATGCCCGGCGGTGCTCGATTCAAAGCAAGCGCGGCCGGCAGGGAAGCTACAACCAGCCGCGGAACTTGAAGAAGCGATAGGGCAGGATGGCGCTGATAATCATCAGCAGGATGGCAAGAGGGTAACCTAGCGGCCAGTCCAACTCCGGCATGAAGTCGAAGTTCATGCCGTAGATGCTGGCGATCAGCGTGGGCGGCAGGAAAACGACGGCCATTACTGAGAAGATCTTGATGATGGCGTTCTGCTCGAGGCCGACCATTCCCAAGGTCGCATCAAGCAAGAAACCCGCCTTGTCGGCGAGAAAACCGGCATGATCCGCCAAGGACTTGATATCGCGCGACAGCGGCCGCGTTCGGCCGCGGCGCTCGCCGCTATGAGTGGAGGCGACGATATTGAAGAAGCTTACCAGCCGGTCTAGCGTGAACAGACTTTCCCGGGCGCGGCTGATCGCATCGGCTACCTCCCCGATGCCCTTGAGCACTTTGCGGTAGTCGCGCCGCACGCGCATGCGGCCGTTACCGAATATGTCCGCAGACAGCTCGTCGATGTGGGCCGCGACGAATTCCAGCCCATCGGCAACACGATCGACCACGGCATCCAGCAGCCCAAGGAATACCGCGTCATGATCACGGCAGTCCGTGGCATCCTGTTCCAGGCGCTCGACGAACAGATCGATCGGCGCGGCATCGGCGTAGCGCAGCGTGATCAGGCGCCCGTGCACATGAATAAAAGCCACCTCGACCGTCGCGGCGTGCTCCAGTTCGACGCTTTCCGGCACCAGAGCCGTCATCACAATGGCATCGCCATCCTGATACAGACGACTGGTGGGCTCGATCTCGCGCATTTCCTCGGGGCTTGGCATGCGCACACCGAGCAGCCGGCGCAGGGCCTCGCGCTCCGTCTCATCCGGCGCCTGCACGTCCAGCCATAGCGGCAGAGGCTCGGGCGGGTGGTCGGCCTGAAAGCGCTGCCGCTCCAGCCCATGCTCGCCGATACCGTAACCGATAATCACCGCTCCGCCCGCCTTGCTCTCACGGCTCCCCGCGCCGCACCTGACATCGCAACTCCTCGATTTCATCCAGCAGCTCCAACGCCAGCGCCGCGCCGGCAAGGTTGAGCCTCAGATCTTGAACCAAGCGCAGCGCCGTCTGCGCGCGCCGCAGGGCATCGCCCTGAAACCGCCATTCGCTGGGGTGTCGACCCAGCGGCTGCAGGACGCCCTCGTCCACCAGCTCGATCACCCATTCTGCACTGACGCCGCAACTCCGACTCAGCTCTCCCAAGGTCAGTGTGACGTTCTCGTCCATGACCAAGCCACTAATAAAGCGCGTTCCAGTCGCCATGACTCAGCCCCCCATGTCCCTGCGCGGATTCATCGGCAATTCGCGCGCCATGCGTTCATAAAACGCTCGAGCCTGCTCGCTGTCGGCCGGCGGGGTAACGAGCTTGAGGATGACATACTGATCGCCGGGCGGGTCGCCCGGCAGCCCGCGTCCTTTGAGACGCAGCTTGCGGTCGTTTTGCGAGCCGGCCGGAATCTTGAGTTCGACGTTACCGCCCAGGGTCGGCACGGTGACTGTGGCGCCGAGAGCGACTTCCCAGGGCGTAACCGGCAAATCGAGATAGATGTCGCGCTTATCGAGCCGAAACAGGCGATGCGGCCGGATCACCACTTCGAGATACAAATCGCCCGGCGGCCCGTTGCCGATTCCCGGCGCACCCTGCCCAGCGAGCCGTATGCGCTGCCCTTCGGTGATGCCCGCAGGGATTTTAACATTCAGGGTCCGCGGGCGATTCACCACGTGTCCTTCGGGGCTGAGTTCGGGCACCGTCAAGCCGATGGCCCGCGTCGCGCCGCGATAAGCATCCTCAAGATCGATGGTGACCCGAGCCACTTGATCTTCCCCTCGGGCGCGAAACCCGCTGCGATGTCGAGCACGCGCCGCGCGACCGAAGAGCGCCTCGAAGAAATCGCTGAAATCCGCGGTATCGGTGAAGCCGCCGCCGCTGAACTCGAAACCGTGCTCCCAGCCCGGCGGCGGACGGAACTCCTGTCCTTCTTTCCAGTTGGCGCCGAATTGATCGTAGGCCTTACGCTTCTCAGGATCCTTGAGCACCTCATAGGCCTCACCCACTTCCTTGAAGCGCTGCTCGGCATCGGCCTCCTTGCTCACATCGGGGTGGTACTTACGTGCCAGCTTGCGATAGGCGCGCTTGATGTCGTCCTGAGACGCGTCCCGACTCACGCCCAGAATCCGGTAGTAATCCTTGAACTCCATCGCTTGGCTCCCGGCTTAGGACCGGCCTCTCACGTTATTATCTCCCCCACCAGTCTGCATCCTCTCGATGGGGCACCCTTTGCCATAGGTCAAGCATAACGGAACCGCGCTTGAAGCCTCCTGCGCCCGGCTATAGCTCAACGTGCGCCCCCATTCGCGAATCTGTCCGATAGACACGGTTGCGGCATGAACACGCATAAGGAGACGACATGGTGGAACGTAGACCAACGGTCGTGATCACCGGCGCCAGCGCTGGAGTCGGACGCGCGACGGCGAAGGAGTTCGCCCGCCATGGCTATCAGATCGGACTGATCGCCCGAGGTGAAAAAGCCCTCGAAGAAACCCGCGCCGAACTGCAAGCCATGGGTGCGAAAGCCTTGGCCCTGCCGGCCGACGTCGCCGATGCCGACCAGGTGGAAAAGGCGGCGGCAAGCGCCGAAGCCGAGCTCGGTCCCATTGACGTCTGGGTGAATTCGGCCATGGTAACGGTGTTCTCCCCCGTCAGCGCGATGACGCCGGAAGAATTCAAGGACGTCACGGACACCACCTATCTAGGCTACGTCTACGGGACCTTAGCCGCGCTCGGGCGCATGCGCGCGCGCAATCGCGGCACCATCGTGCAGGTCGGCTCGGCCCTTGCCTATCGCTCCATACCGCTGCAATCGGCCTACTGCGGCGCCAAATCGGCCATCCGCGGCTTTACCGACTCGTTGCGAAGCGAATTGATCCACGACAGAAGCCGGGTCCGGTTGACCATGGTGCAGTTGCCGGCGCATGACACGCCGCAGTTCGAGTGGGCGCGCAACAAGCTCGAGTCGCGCCCACAGCCGGTTCCGCCGATCTACCGCCCCGAGGTCGCCGGCCGCGCCATTTATCACGCCGCTCAGGATGCACCGCGGGAATTGTGGGTGGGCAGCTCCACCGTAAAGGCCATCGTCGGCAACATGGTCATGCCGTGGGTGCTGGATAAGCTGATGGCCAAACAAGCCTATTCCGGTCAACAGACCGGCGAACCGGCGCTGAAACACCGGCCGAACAACCTGGAGCATCCCGTTGCCGGCTTGCATCGCCAGCGTGGACGCTTCGGTAAACACGCCAAAACCGACGCCATTGAGGTAAAGGCCGAAGCGCTCGGCAAAGCGGCATTAGTCGCGGCCGCCGGTATCGGCGTGGTCGCGCTGGCCGCGGGCGTTCGCGGTGCGCGCCGCCTACTGCACTAGAGAGAACGCTGGCTGGTGCCGCGGCGGCTTACCGCCTATCGCTCCAGCGCGTCCAGAACGCGTTCCACCACCTCGCCCGCCATGACCCCGGACGCATCCACGGTCACCTCGGCATAATGCCGGTAAAGCGGCTCGCGCTCGGCATAGAGAGCGGCAAAGCTTTGCCCTGGCGCAATCACCATGCCGCGCGCCGCCGGGTCGCCGACCCGTGCCTCCAACTCGTGCAGGGGCACGTCCAGAAATACAATACGGCCCTTGGCCGCAAGCGCTCGCATCGCGCGCGCGCTGTAGACGACGGAACCGCCTGTGGAAATCACTGCGTTCACGGCCTCCAGCGAGGCCACCGCGCGCTCCTCGATGCGTCGGAAACCGTCCAGGCCGAGCGCCGCGATCAAGGCGGAGAGCGACTTTCCGGTGGCGGCCTCGATAACCTGATCCGTGTCGATGAACTGCCGTTGAGTCCGCTCGGCCAGAACTTTGCCCACAGTAGACTTTCCGGCTGCGGGCATGCCGATGAGCACGATGTTCTGTTCAGTCATAAAAGCCGGATAACGCCGTCCAGAATGCCGCCGCGGCCAGAACCAGGAACAATAGGCCTGCGACCCGATGAATCCAAACTACAGGCAGGCGCTGCAGCAAGCTGCCGCCCACCCACACCCCGAGGGCCGATGTCGTCGCCAGCGCCGCTGTCGCGCCTAGCCACACGCCCAGCGGCGTGGCGGCGCTGCCCAGCCCGGCCACGGCAAGTTGCGTCTTGTCGCCGAACTCGGCCATGAAGATCATGGAAAACGTTACCAGCGCGATGCTGTGCAGAGCCGCCGGCTCTCGCACATCGACGTCCTCCTCTTCGGCACCGGCGCGCAGCGCTTGAATACCGAATACGGCAAATAGAACACCGACACCCAGTGCCAGAACGTGGCTCGGCACCCACTCCGCCGCGACCGAGCCGAACAGCACCGCGATCAGGTTGAGCAGCGCAAAGGCGGGGATCGCCCCCAGTAATACCGGCCAACTGCGGTGCCGAGACGCCAGCGTCATGCACACCAGCTGGCTCTTGTCCCCCACTTCCGCAAGCGCAACCACTCCGTAGGTCGTCGCCACGCTGACCAGCGCGCCGGCCCCGCCCACGAACTCTGTCATCGTCATCCCCCGCTCTCGAGCAAGGCGGCATTATGGCGCAGCCACGGCAATCTGTACGAGTAGCAGTGTGAAAAAACTACAGCAGGCGCCGTGCGGCCCACCCCACGGCTTCTAGCGGATAGTGCAGCCAGTGCCGGCGGCTCCACTTGTCGGGGAAAATTTCCTCGGACTGGGCGAGATCGATCTCGAACTGCTCCGCAAGCACCCGACAGAGGCGCGGCTCCCGGGAGAACAGATTGATCTCGTAGTTCAGGAAGAAGCTGCGGTAGTCGAGGTTGGAGCTGCCGACCATGCCCCAACGGCCGTCGGCCACCGCCGTTTTGGAATGGAGAACCCGCGGCAGGTATTCGAAGATGCGCACGCCGCC
The DNA here is from genome assembly GCA_029268285.1 of Ectothiorhodospiraceae bacterium. GTDB lineage: Bacteria > Pseudomonadota > Gammaproteobacteria > Nitrococcales > AK92 > JAJUGG01. The sequence goes on from JAJUGG010000041.1 coordinate 14,491, forward strand.
GGCCAGCAACTGGGCATAGGCTGCATGCGAGGCCCAGCGTGCAAGGCGCACGTCGTTCTTGCCCGGCACCAGCACCCGCACGTCTACACCGCGACGCGCGGCGCTAATCAGGCGTCGCTGCACGCGCTGGTTGGGCACGAAGTACGGCGTGGTGAACCACAGCGTCTTGCGCGCGCTACCCAGCATCAGATCGAAAACCCGCGCAAGACGCAGTCGGGCGTGACGATTGTGGTTCGAGAGCAGAAACTGCCGCGCGCCGGCAGGATAGTGCAGCGAGCGCTTGAAGTCGCTGTGCCAAAAGATATCGAACAGCACCTGTGCCTGCCGTGCAAGATCGCTGCGCACCCGTACATGGGTGTCACGCCAGCGCGCCTCGCCGCGCGCCGCATAGGAGCTGTCTTCGTTGACGTTGTAGCCGCCGAGGTAGGCCTCGCGGCCGTCGACCACCAGCAGCTTGCGATGATTGCGTCGATTGTAGCGGCCGGGATTGCGCCAGTCCCAAAGATGGAAGCGCCGAACCTCCACACCCGCAGCCTTCAGCGCGTCCTCGGCAGAGCGCGGGAACTCGAACAGCGAGCCGAAGGCATCGACGTGCAGCCGCACTCGCACGCCGGCGCGAGCCCGCTCTTCGAGCCGGCGCGCAAGCGCTTGCCCGACGCTGTCATAGGTGAAGATGTAGGTTTCCAGGTCGACGCTTTCGCGCGCACCGGCGATGGCTTCGCCCATGGCGGCGTAAAGTTCGTCGCCCTCGGTGAAGATATCGATGCCGCCGGCCGCGTCCTCACGCGCGATGCCGGTAGGCGACGGAGTAATAGCTCGCATTGTGTGTTCGGTTCCGCAGCGCGGCAGCAGCTTGCTGCGTCGACGCCGGGGCACCCGAGCGGCTTGGGCGAAGAAGTCCCCTGCCGCTCGGGCCCTTTTCTAACGCATGCCTCGTGCTACTCGTTAGCGCCACCCGCGGCCTGTTTGCGTGCCAGCACGGGCTGCTCGGAGCCGAACGCGGCCTTGAGCACGTCGTCGACGGTTTCGAGCCAAACGAACTCCAGCTTGTTACGCGCCGACTCGGGAATATCCTCGACATCGCTGCGATTATGCTCGGGCATCAATACCTTGGTGATGCCCGAACGCGCCGCGGCGATAGCCTTCTCCTTGATGCCGCCCACCGGCAAGACCTGGCCACGTAGACTGATCTCGCCAGTCATGGCCACCTCGGGCGAAATCGCGCGTTCGGTCAGTAGCGACACCATCGCGGTGAACATCGCCACACCGGCGCTGGGCCCGTCCTTGGGAATAGCGCCCGCGGGCACATGCACGTGTATATCGCTGTCCTTGAAGATCGCGGGGTCTATGCCAAAGGACTCCGCGCGCGACTTGACGACACTCAGTGCGGCCTGCGCGCTTTCCTTCATTACGTCGCCGAGCTGCCCGGTGAGTATCAGCCGGCCGCTGCCAGGAATACGGGTCGCCTCGACGAAGAGGATGTCGCCGCCCACGGGCGTCCAGGCCAGGCCCGTGACCACGCCTGGCATGCTGGTACGCAGCGCCGCCTCGTTGCGAAACAGGGGCGGCCCGAGGATCTCGCGCACTTTGTCGCTGTTGATCTCGACGCGCTCGGCCTCGCCCTCGGCGATACGCACCGCTGCATGGCGGCAGGTTGCACCAATGCGACGCTCCAGATTTCGCGCCCCCGCCTCGCGGGTGTAATCGCGGACAATGGTATGCAGTGCCTCGTCGGTGATGGTGTACTGCTCGGGCTTGAGCCCGTTCGCCGTGCGCTGCCGCTCGACCAGATAGCGCTTGGCGATCTCGACCTTCTCCTCCTCGGTGTAGCCCGACAGCGTGATCACCTCCATGCGATCGCGCAGCGGCCCGGGAATGCTGTCCAGCACATTGGCGGTGCCGATGAAGAACACCTTGCTGAGATCGAAGGGCACGCCGAGGTAGTTGTCGCGGAAGGTCGAGTTCTGCTCGGGGTCCAGCACCTCCAGCAGTGCAGCGGAAGGATCGCCATGGAAGCCTTGCCCGAGCTTGTCCATTTCGTCGAGCATCAGCACGGGGTTGCGCGTACCGGCCTTGCGTAGCGCTTGGACGATGTTGCCGGGCAGCGCGCCGATGTAGGTGCGCCGATGACCGCGGATTTCGGACTCGTCGTGCACGCCGCCGAGGCTGAGTCGCTCGAACTTCAACCCCAGCGCCTTGGCAATACTCTGGCCGAGCGAAGTTTTGCCCACACCCGGCGGCCCCACGAAGCAGAGAATGGGGCTGCGGCCCTCAGGATTGAGCTTGCGTACCGCGAGATACTCGAGAATGCGGCGTTTGATCTTGTCGAGCCCGTAGTGCTCGGCGTCGAGTATGCGGCGTGCCTCGGCGATATCGATGTGCTCCTCCGAGAGCGAACTCCACGGCAGCTCGACCATCCAGTCAAGGTAGCTGCGGATCATGGCGTATTCGGCCGAAGCCTCCGGCGTGCGCTCGAGCCGACGCAGCTCCTTGAGCGCTTCCTGCTCGGCGTCGGCCGGCATGCCGGCCTTGGCGATGGCTTCTCGCAGCTCCTCGATCTCGGCGCCCTGCCCTTCCAGTTCGCCGAGTTCCTTCTGAATCGTGCGCATCTGCTCGCGCAAGAGATACTCGCGCTGGCGCTCGTCCAAGGTCTCCTTGGTGCGCTCGCCGATCTCCTGGGTCAACCGCATCACTTCGATGCCGCGCGCCACCAGTTCCAGCACGCGGTCGAGCCGCTGCTCGACGTCCTCAAGCTCGAGCACGGCCTGCTTATCCGCCGGTTCGATGTCCATGAAGCTGGCGATCAAATCGGCCAGCGCCGAGGGCGAGCGTATCTCGGCAATGGCCTGCCCCAGCTGCGGCGGTGCCTGCGGGAAGAACTTCAAGGCTTCCAGGGCGCGCTCGCGCAGCTTGCGGTAGCGCGCTTCCACCTCGGTGCTGTACACCTCCTTGACGCCGATCTGTTCGACCCGCGCGACCAGGAAGGGATACCCCTCCAGGAACTCCTTGACGCGAAAGCGCCGCTCGCCCTGGCAGATGAGGTGATGGGTGCGGTCAGGCCCGGTGACGTAGCGCAGGATGGACCCCACGCAGCCCATCTCATACAGGTCCTCCGGCTGCGGCGTCTCTACTTCGCTGTCGCGCTGCAGGAGCACGCCCACCGGGCGGTCGCTGCGCGCCGCCTCCTGTGCCGCAGCGATGGACGGGCCGCGGCCCAAGGTCAAGGGCAGTACCACCCCGGGGAACAACACGACGTTGCGTACCGGCAGAATAATCAGCGCATCGTCCGGCAGCTCCGGCATCGCTCGATTTTCTTCGACTTGGTTCGAGCTGGGGATTAATTGCTTATCGTCAGATGTATCCATTCCCTCGCCTACTCCAGAGCAGCTCAAGCATGGTTAGGGCAGCTTACGCAGACGCAAGGTAAGACAGCCGTCGATGTAATCGCGGCTCTCCAATGTGTAGCGCCCAGGCGGCAAGTCGACATAACGCTCGAAAAGACCGTGAGGAATTTCCAGCCGGTGCACGTGGGCGTGGCGCGTTTCAGCGGGCAGCAGCCGCTCACCGGACACCACCAGCCCGCTACCTTGAAACGTTACCGTCAACCGGTCCGATGCCACGCCGGGCAGCGCGACCTGCACCACCAAGAGCGTTTCGGTCTCGTAGATATCGGCCGGCGGCTGCCACGTCGGCCGCCGCTCGGCCTTTCCGAGCTGAAAATACTGCCGGTGGATCCGTTCCGCCCGCTCGAGCACCTCGCAGGCTTCGGCCCACATCCATACCTTCGGGTCGCGTGATGACATGGATATCCTTCAACTCGCGCAATCGGTTTCTCGATACACGTATAGGCGCCAAGCCTCCAACCAACCCTCTCGGGCACGACTTGACGTAGTTGTTAGAATACGACGGAATCCACGCAAGACGAATATGGGGGACTCCTACCGTGTCGACCCAGATCGATATCCATCTGCCGGAGTATCTACGCAAGAACCAGCGCATACTCGAGAACCTGCACTCCGACTATCAACACATCGTTATCGCCGAAGACCCGGAGTTCGGCCGCCTACTCTACCTCGATGACGACCTGCAGATCGCCGAAGCCGACGAAGCCTACAACCGCGCCATGATCGATCCGCTGCTGGAGGCGGACAAACTCGGCAACGTCCTCATCCTCGGCGGCGGCGACGGCGGCGTGCTCAACACAGCGCTGCAGGAAGGCGCCGAGCAGGTCACGCTGGTCGACATCGACGCCAAGGTGCTCGAACTCGCCGAACGCTATTTGCCGCGCATGTGCGGCGAGGCTTTTCATCACGAGCGCGCCGATGTCGTCGTCGGCGACGCCTTTGCTTACCTTGAATCCAGCAGCGGCTACGACGCTGTCGTCTACGACCTCACCATGGATCCGGTGCGCGAGGATCAAAGCCGCGATGCGTTCATTCGCGAAATCATCGACAAAGTCGTCGATGCCCTGGAAGACGACGGCATGCTCAGCATGCAGTGCTGCAGCGAACACCAGCCGGAGCTGCGCGACCAAGTCCTCGAAGGCCTTGCCGAGCGCTTCGAGGACGTTGAAGATCGTACGGTGGTCGTGCCCTCGTACGGCGAACGCTGGGTATTCGCGTCCGCGCGCGGCCCGAAAAACTGAATCGCCTCGATTCTAATGGCTCGATAGCCGCACGCCTCGCCGCGTATCTTGGCCATGCACAAGGCGCGGCGGGGTGGCGCTCCCGCGCGCTGCGCCGACGTTCGTTCAGGCTGCCTAGCGGCTCGGCTCCAGCACCAGCTCATGAACGGGATCGCCGGGCAACAACGGCGTGGGGCGCCCTTCCACCCAGTCCTCGTGACCGGCCGCATAAGCCTTCGATAACGGATGGCCGCTCTGGCCGCCTGGCATGTGGAACAAGCTCCGGGCTTCCGCCCCCGGCGCCACTACCAGACGCTCGGAAGCGCCATGGGTGGGGCTCTGCACCCGCGGCATATGGATATCGCCGGGCAGCGGCTGCGGCGGCATATTGAGCCAGCGCCCGAGCAGCGGCAGAGCGTCCGCCAGCGGATGGGCCATGCGCAGGCGGTTACGCTCGCCCCAGGCCGCCGCGGCAAACCCTGCCTCCTCGTCCCAGAAACGCTCGATGAC
>JAJUGG010000042.1 GCA_029268285.1 Ectothiorhodospiraceae bacterium
CGCGCCTCAACGCCGCCAGAAGGCCGGCGTGAACAACACCAACAGCGTGAAGATCTCCAGCCGGCCCATGACCATGGCAAAGCTTAGCAGCCACTTGGCGGGCGCACTCAAGCCACCAAAGTGCGCCGCCACCGCGCCCAGACCTGGGCCAAGATTGCTGATACTGGCCGCCAGGGCGGTAAATGCCGTCACCTGATCGAGCCCCATTGCGATCAGCGCCAGCAGCATCGCGGCGAAAACGGCCATGTAGGTGGCGAAAAACCCCCAAACCGAATCGATCACCCGCTCGCTGACCTGTTTGGTGCCGAGCTTGACCAGTATCTGGGCCTGCGGGTGGATCAGGCGCATGATCTCGCGCTGCCCCTGTTTGAACAGCAGCAGAAAGCGGATCATCTTGATGCCGCCGGAGGTGGAACTCGCGCAGGCGCCGACCATGCCCAGAAACAGCAATAGCAGCGGCAGGAACAAGGGCCATTCGTAGAAAGCCGTGGTCGTAAAGCCGGTCGTGGTCACAAAGGAGGCGACTTGGAAAATGCCGTGACTCAGCGCGGTCGGGCTATGGTCATAGAAGCGCGTGCCGATAAGCACCAGCACCACGATGCCCATGGTGATGAGCATCACGCTGCCGTAAAAGCGGAACTCGGCGTCGACGAAGTAGGAGCCCAGCGAGCGCCGGCGCCAGGCGTAAAAGTGCAGCGCAAAGTTCACGCCGCCGGCGAACATGAAGATCACCGCCACCATTTCGATTAAGGCGCTGTCGAAGTAAGCGAAGCTTGCGTCGTGGGTGGAGAACCCCCCGGTTGCAACCGTCGAGAAGGCATGCGCGATGGCGTCGAACGGCGTCATGCCGGCGAGCCAGTAGGCGCTCGCGCAGGCAACGGTCAAGCCGAGGTAGATGTACCAGAGCGCCTTGGCGGTTTCGGCAATGCGTGGCGTGAGCTTGGCATCCTTGATCGGCCCCGGCATTTCGGCCCGGTAGAGCTGCATGCCGCCGATGCCCAGCATGGGCAGAATGGCTACCGCCAGCACGATGATGCCCATGCCGCCCAACCAGTGCAATTGTTGGCGATAGAAGCGAATCGACAAGGGCAACTCGTCGATGCCGACGATGACGGTGGCGCCGGTGGTGGTCAGCCCGGAGGTGCTCTCGAACACGGCATCGGCGATGTCCATGCTCGGGCTTTCGGCCAGATAAAAGGGTATGGCGCCGGCCAGGCTCAGCACGATCCAGAACATGGCAACGACGAAAAAGCCGTCGCGCGTGCGTAGTTCCTGGTGATGTCGGCGCACTGGGAGCCACAACAGCAGCCCGCTACTAAGCGTGAGCGCGAACGCCCATAAGAAGGGGGCCGTTGCGTCGTCGCCGACCATGGTCGACATCAGCGCGGGGGGCAGCATGGTCAGGCTGAACACCATCAGCAGCATGCCGAGGATTCGCTGGACCACCGTAAATCGCATCCCCTCCGGCCCCGCTTACAGGAAATGCACGCCGACCTGGAACAATTGCTCCACGTCGCGGATTCGGCGCTTGTCGACCAGGAACAGGATGACGTGGTCCTCGGCCTCGATGACGGTATCGTGGTGACCCATCAAAACCTCGTTACCCCTCACCACTGCACCGATGGTCGTGCCGGGCGGCAGACGGATTTCGTCGATACGGCGACCGACCACCTTCGAGGTGCGGCGGTCGCCGTGGGCGACGGCCTCTATCGCCTCGGCCGCGCCGCGGCGCAGCGAGTAGACGTTGACCACGTCGCCGCGCCGAATATGTGCCAACAGGCTGCCGATCGTCGCCTGTTGCGGGGAAATGGCGACGTCGATGTCTTCGCTGCCTTGTATGAGATCGACGTAGGCCGGGCGGTTGATGAGCGACATCACCATGCGCGCGCCGCGCCGTTTGGCGAGCATGCCCGAGAGGATATTCGCTTCGTCGTCGTTGGTGAGGGCGCAGAACACGTCCGTGTTCTCGATGTTCTCTTCGAGCAGCAGATCTTCGTCGGCGGCGTTACCGAGCAGCACGATGGTCCGGTTGAGGTCCTCCGAAATCGAGCGCGCCCGATCCGGGTCGCGCTCGATGAGCTTGACCTGATAGCGCCCCTCCAGGGCCTGCGCCAAACGCTTACCGATGTTCCCGCCACCAGCGAGAATAATGCGCTTTACCGGCTTGTCCAGCCGCCGCAGTTCGCTCATCACAGCGCGGATGTTCTTGCGCGCGGCGATGAAGAACACTTCGTCACCGGCCTCGATGACAGTGTCGCCCTCGGGGATGATGGGCTGGCCGCGCCGGAAGATTGCCGCCACGCGCGCCTTGACGCCCGGCATGTGCTCCTTGAGCCGGCTCAACTCATGACCGACCAGCGGGCCGCCGTAATAGGCCCGCACGGCCACCAGGCGCGCCTTGCCTCCCGCAAAATCCAGTACCTGTAGCGCGCCCGGATGCTCGATCAGGCGCTTGATGTACTGCGTAACCAATTGCTCGGGGCTGATCAGCACGTTGACCGGAATGGCGGTTTCAGAGAAGAGCTGCGGATAGCTGAGGTACTCGACCGAGCGGATGCGCGCGATCTTGGTCGGCGTCCGGAAGAGCGTGTCGGCGATCTGGCAGGCCACCATGTTCGCCTCATCGCTGTTGGTAACCGCGATAATCATGTCGGCGTCGTCGGCGCCGGCGCGCGTCAGCACGACCGGGAAAGTCGCGTTACCGACCACGGTTCGGATATCGAGACGGTCCTGGAGGTCCTGCAACAGCCGCGCGTTGACATCCACCACGGTGATGTCGTTGGCTTCCGACGCGAGGTTTTCCGCGACGGAGCTGCCGACCTGGCCTGCGCCGAGGATGATTATTTTCATAAGTCGCGTAACTTACGCGGGGCCCAGGTTCAACACAAGCGCCCCGAGCGTGGGTCACACAGCCTCTTTGGGATCAATGCCCAAGGCTTTGAGCTTGCGGTACAGATGGGTGCGCTCCATGCCCGCGAGTTTTGCCAAACGTCCGACACTGCCGTTCGCTCGCTTAAGCTGGTGCAGCAGATAGGCCCGCTCGAAATGCTCCCGCGCCTCACGCAACGGCAGCTCTAGCGACAGTTCGATACTCTCGTGCTGGCCCGGCGGCTGCGCGGGGGCGCTGCTGCTGAGCGCTGCCTCGACCTCCTCGACATCGATTTCCTCGCTGAAGCCGAGCAACAGCAGCCGCTGCACCAAGTTCACCAACTCCCGCACGTTGCCCGGCCAGGCGTAGTTGCGCAGACGGTTCTGGGCGGCAAGCGAAAATCGCCGATAGGGCAGCTTGTCGCGATCGGAGAGCCGGTCGACATAGAAGCTCAGCAGGTCAGGCACGTCTTCGACATGCTCACGCAGCGGCGGAATACGGATCGGGACGACGTTGAGCTGGTAGTAGAGGTCCTCCCGGAAGCGGCCGGCACGTACCTCCTGGTCGAGCTCATAGCGCGTGGACGCAATGACGCGGACACCGCTCTTGGCCCACTCCGCGCTCTGCGCATCCTGCGCTTGCAAAGCCTTCTGCAAGCGCAACTGCGCCGCGGCGTCGAGATCGCCGACCTCATCGATGAACAGGGTACCGCCGGCTGCATCCTGCAAAGCCTCGGCGAGTCGGTCGTCGCGCTCGTCCGCAGCCGTGCCGTCACCCATCAATTCGTCCGCGGTCAGCTCGATGAACGGCCCGCGACCGCTGTTGGCGTGCAGGTAACGCGCAAAACAGCGCTTGCCGCTCCCCGGCTCGCCGGTGAACAGCACCCGACTGTCGTGGGCTGCAATGCGCTTGACCAGCTCGCGCAGCTCGCGCTGGGTAGCGCTGCGGCCTACGGGCTCGAGCGGTTGCTCGACCTGCAGCCCGGCCTTACCGCGCCCGCTCTTGTCGGCTTCCAATGCCCGCTCGACGGTGAGCAACAACTTCGCCAGCGACAGGGGCTTCTCGATGTAGTCGTAAGCGCCCAACCGCGTGGCCTCAACCGCCGTTTCGACCGTTCCGTGCCCGGACATCATCACCACCGGCGCCCGCAGTCCCTCCTGGGTCCACTCCTTAAGTAGGGTCACGCCGTCGACATCCGGCATCCAGATATCCAGCAGTATCAGGTCCGGACGCCCCCGGCGGCGCGCGTCGCGCGCGGCTGCCGCGTTCTCGGCAACCTGCACCTCATAACCCTCGTCCTCGAGGATCTCCTGCACCAGCCCGCGGATATCCGGCTCGTCGTCGACGACCAGAATGCGAGACGCTGTCATAAAGGAACCTCCTTAGCTAACGCGGTGCCGCGATCGGCGGCGACCGGCAGACGCACCAGCACTTGCGCGCCCTGCTCACTGTTCCGTGCCCGAATGCTGCCGCTATGCTCCTCGACGATCTTCTTCACGATCGCAAGACCCAGGCCGGTGCCTTTTGCCTTGGTCGTGACATAGGGCTCGTAGATCTGCGACAGCACCTCTGCGGGGAATCCGGGGCCATTGTCGCTCACCTGCAGCTCCACCACGAGCCCATCCGGCTCTTTCCTCACTTGCGTCGAGATGTCGATGACCGGATCGACCGGCACCGCCTCGAGCGCGTTCTTGATCAGATTGTGCATCAACTGACGCAAGCGATTGCCGTCAGCCCGCACCTGCGGCAGGTCCGGCGCCAGGCGCAGCTGAATACGCGCACTACCGACGTTGCTGCGGTAAAGCTCGACGATTTCGCGCAGCAGCGCGTTCAGGTCCAGCGCTCCCAACACCAGCTTCGGCGGCCGAGCGTATTCGGAAAATGCGTTGACCATCTCCTTCATGGCATCCACCTGCTGCACGATAGTGCGGGTAGCCCGCTCCAGCACGTCGGCGTCGCGGCCTTCCATGCGATCCAGGTACTTGTGGCGAATGCGCTCGGCGGAAAGCTGTATGGGCGTCAGCGGGTTTTTGATCTCGTGCGCCAGGCGTCGCGCAACTTCGCCCCAGGCCGCATCGCGCTGAGCCTGCACCAGGGTGGTCACGTCCTCGACCACGAGCACGTGACCACCGGTGCCGTAGCCTCCGGGCAGTTGGGCACCGCTGCAAATCAGTACTCTATGGCCGTCGGTGCCTTCGAGATCGACTTCCGCGCGCCAGTCGTGCGCGCCTTCCCGCAGCCGCGGCATCACGGCATCGGCCAGCGGCGTCAGGTGCTCGTGCTCATCGAGAAGCGCCTGCAGGGAATGCCCCACCGCATCGCCCAGGGGCACAGCCAGAATACCTTCTGCCGCCTGGTTCCAGGTCCGCAGGCGCCCCTCCACGTCCAGCACCAGAACGCCGGACGACAGACGCGACAGCACCGTCTCCAGGTAAGCGCGCTGGTTCTCGACCTGTGCCTGGCTGCGCTTGGCCGCTTCACGCGTCTGCGCCACTCGCCGGCTCATGTCGTTAAACGACTGCACCAAAAAACCCAGCTCATCGTGCCCGGCCGCCGGCAACTGCGTGCCGTAGTCGCCGGCGGCGACCGCGCGCGTGCCCTCGACCAGATCGCGTACCGGCGCGACGATGCGACGCGCCATGTAGAACGCCGTCCAGACCGCAAACAGCAAAGTCAGCAGCAGCACCAGCGACAGCGTCAACATGAAGCTCTGCTTCAGGGGCTCGCGCAGGTAAGCGAGCTCGCGATACTCGCCGTAGCCGCGCTGGACCTGATCCGCCAGTCGCGACAGGCGCGCCGGCACCGGGAACAAGGCCTGCAGCACCCGCTCGCGCTCGATCATGCCGGCGCCGCCGATGGGAATCAGGATCCGCACATGCAATCCGCCGTCCTCGCCGAGATCGAGCGAGGTATAGGGTAGCCCTCGACGCAACTGCAACAACACGGTTTCCTCCGGCGGGTCCGGCATGATCCGGCCGGGATCCTGACTACTGGAAGCGACCACGCGTCCGCCTTCGGCGACGATGCTCATCTCGGAAGCGCCCAAGCCGTCGCGAACTTCGTTGAGCACATACGGCATCAGCGCATCCGGCACGCCCTCCAGTTCCGACGTGACGGCCTGCAGCCGCTTGAGCAGATCGCGGCTGCGCTGATCCAAGGCCGCTTGCGACAAGGCCAGGGCATCATCCAGGGCGTGCTCGACGCGCACATCGAACCAGCTATCGATGCCGCTGCGCAGAAACTGAGTGGAGAAGTAGTACACCACCGCCCCCGGCGCCACCGACAGGAGTATGACCATGATCACCAGTCGCGCGGTCAGGCGGGAGCCCGCGGCTCCGGCGCGGTACTGCAACGCGAGGCGCCAGAGATTGACCAGGATGAGGCCGACCAGCACGATCAGCGTGGCGCTGTTGATGAACAGCAGCCACATGTGCAGGCGGCCGAAGGTGGCCGAGTTCTGCGTGGCTTGGCTCAGCAGCAGCAGGGATAGGAGCAGGGCGCAGCAAAGCAGCAAGCGCAGCACGGCTTGCCAGAAGCGGCGATTCAGACGTTTATCCGCCATATCTCCCACTCGCTGACCAAGCGCCACTCGGGCGAGAGATAGGCGACGGTGCGAAGCAGGCGCGGCAAGTCGTCGAGGTCGAGACGGGCCTGCAGCCACACTTCGTAGGTACCGTCCTCCGACAGCAGGTCGCGGTCGATCAGCGGCAGCGCCTGTATGCGCCCGAGCGCGGCGAGCGCCGAATCACGCGCGGTAAAGCTGCGCGATTCGCCGGAGTTGAGATTGACCAGCAGATAGCGCTGACTGAGCGCGTGGTAGCGCAACTGAAAGCGCTGCAGCAGACTGGCTACGCTTCGATCCCAAAGCCAGGTCCGTTTTTGCTCGACTTCGATGCGCAGCTCAAAGGTGAGCGGGACGCCGCTGTCCAGTGCTTCGACTACCTGCGGGGCGAGCGCCACGTCGAGCCGGGCATCCAGGTGATACACACCCTCGCGCAGGCTGATCGCGCCCGGCTCGATCGTAATGCGGGACTCCTGGGCCAGCGCTCCTCCGGCCACGGCAAAACCAAACAGCACAGCGAGCAGCGCTGCGAAGCGCCCCCCACGGTGGCTACGGTTTATTGTTTGGCTTTGCCCAGACAAGCGTAGTAGAACCCGTCCATGCCGCGCTCACCGGGAAGCAGTTGCCGGCCGACGCCGCGCGCCAGCCCCCAGGGCGCGTCTATCGAAATCGGCTCCGCGCCGCTCTCGGCCACGAAACCGCCGACCACGTCCTGATTTTCCGATGGAAAAACCGAGCAAGTGGCAAAAACAAGCTTACCGCCCGGAGCCAACAACGGCCACAGCGCATAGAGCAAGCGGCGCTGCTCCGCTGCCAAACGCGGCAAATCGTTGCGACGGCGTAGCCACTTGATGTCCGGATGACGCCGGATGACGCCGCTGCCCGAGCACGGAGCATCGAGCAGGATACGCTCGAATGGTCGACCGTCCCACCACTGCTCGGGCTCGGCGGCATCCGCCTGCCGCAGCGTTGCCTGCAGCCCCAGGCGCCGGAAGTTCTCCTCCACCCGCGCCAAGCGTTCAGCATCGACGTCCAGTGCGACCAGTTCTTTGATGTCCGGATAGCGCTCGAGCAAATGCGCGGCCTTGCCCCCGGGCGCCGCGCAAGCGTCGAGCACACGCGCGCCGGGCGGTACGTCCAGAAGACCGACGGCTAACTGCGCGGCCGCATCCTGCACCGAGACCCAACCGTCGGTGAAACCGGGCAGGCGTTCGACCGGAACCGGCGCCTCCAACACCAGAGCATCCGGCGCATAGGGGTGCGTCTCGGCCACCAATCCCGCCTCGCGCAACCGGCGCAGATAATCCTCACGCGAGACGCGCAGCCGGTTCACCCGCAAGGTCATGGGCGCACGATCATTGTTCGCGGCCAGGACCGCTTCGTAGTGCTCGGGGTAGGAGGCGCGTAGGTAATCCAGCATCCACTGCGGATGGGCGTAGCGAACGGCAGGGTCTCGATCAACGCCCGCCAGCAGCGATTCGCGCTCGCGCAAGAAACGCCGCAGCGTCGCGTTGAGCAAGCCCACTGCCCACTTCTTACCGAGCTTGCGCGCGATGCTCACCGTTTCCGAAACAGCCGCATAGGCGGGAGTGCGCATCTCCAGGCATTGGTAGAGCCCCAGCAGCAGCAGAAAGCGCACGTCGTCATCGCGCGCGCGCAGCGGTTTTTGCAGCAGCGCCGCTGCGACAGCATCCAGCCGGCTGTAGTGCCGCAACACGCCATATACCAATTGCTGCGTCAGCGCGCGCTGGTCGGCCGGCACCTGCTCGAACTGCTGCGCCAAGCTTCGGTCCAGCGACCGTCCCTCGCCAAGCACCCGTTGCAGGACGGCCACCGCTGCCCGCCGGGCGTCCATGCTCACCCCGCCTCACCAAGACGAACGCCCGCTTGCAGCGGGTGTCCGTTGAGGAAGTCCGCCACCGCAAGCGGCTTGCCACCTGCCGCCTGCAACCGTTCCAGGCGTAGCAGTCCGTCTCCGGTACCGACATCGATGCCCTCGCGCCCGACCGCCACCACCTCGCCCGGACGCGCGCTGCCGGGTAGGGCGCGCGCGCTCCAAATGCGCAGCGGCTGCCCCTCAAGGCGCGTCTGCGCCACCGGCCAGGGATTGAACGCACGCACCATGCGGGCGATGTGCTGCGCCGGCTGCGTCCAGTCGATATCTGCTTCCTGCTTGCTGAGCTTCTCCGCGTAGGTGGCCGCCGCATCGTCCTGCGGGCGCGGCTCGATCTCGCCGCGGGCGTAGGCCGGCAAGGTCTCGGCCAGCAAATCCGCCCCTAACTCGGCAAGCCGGTCGTGCAGGCTGCCTGCCGTGTCGTTGGCGCCGATAGCGCAACGGCGTTCAGCCAATACCGGGCCGGTATCGAGCCCCGCCTCCATGCGCATGATGCTGACGCCGGTTTCGGCATCGCCGGCAAGCAGGGCGCGATGAATGGGCGCCGCGCCGCGCCAGCGTGGCAACAGCGAGGCATGCACATTGACGCAGCCCAGCCGGGGAATGTCGAGCACGGCCTGCGGCAGGATCAATCCATAGGCGACCACCACCATGAGATCCGGCTCTAAGGCGGCCAAATCACGCTGCGCTTCGGCGTTTCGCAATGTCAGTGGCTGACGAACCTCGATGCCGTGGTCCAGCGCGCAGGCCTTGACCGGGCTCGGGCGGGGCTTGCGGCCGCGGCCGGCGGGCCGGTCGGGCTGGGTATAGACGACGGAGACTTGGTAAGGCCCGCCCAGCAGGCGCTCCAGGGTCGGAACGGCGAAATCCGGCGTGCCGGCAAAAACGATGTTGAGTGGCTGCATAACGAACGGACCCGGTTGCCCGGGCCCGTATCCTGTACTGGGCGGCCGCCGCGGCGGCCTTGATCAGGCGGGCGCGCCGACCTGACGTGCCTGCTTCTCGAGCTTCTTGCGCACGCGCTTGCGCTTGAGCTCGGAGAGATAATCGACGAACAGCTTGCCGTCGAGGTGATCGATCTCGTGCTGGATGCAGACCGCCAGCAAGCCGTCGGTCTCCAGCTCGAAGGGCTCGCCGTTTCGATCCAGCGCCCGCACCTTGATCCGTTCAGCCCGCTCGACGAGGTCATAGTAACCCGGCACAGAGAGGCAACCTTCCTCCATCTGCTCGACGCCGTCGCGCTCGAGAATCTCCGGGTTGATCAGGCACAGCGGCTCGCTGCGGTCTTCGGAAACATCGATGACGACCACGCGCTTATGCACGTTCACCTGGGTCGCGGCTAAGCCGATGCCGGGCGCGTCGTACATGGTCTCGAACATGTCGTCGACCAGCTGCCGAAGCGCGTCGTCTACCGCCTCGACCGGGGTGGCTTTAGTCCGCAGGCGCGGATCGGGATAGTGAAGTACGTCTAAGATTGCCATATTGATGCGTTGCGGTTCTCGCTAAACAGCTGCTAGCCTTGGCGTAAATGATTTTGGCCAACTATAACGAATACAAGCTGAGATCCGCCAGCCGGCGCACCCAACCAAGGTAATTTCGATGTCCATTAGGAAACTTTTCCGGCAGCTGCTCGTGCTCGCGCTGTTCATCCCGCTGCTCGTTGGTGCAGCTACCCTCAAGGAAGAACACCCGGAACGCTATGTAGTTCAAAAGGGCGACACGCTCTGGGATATTTCTGAGCACTTCCTCTCAAGCCCCTGGCTGTGGCCCGAGATCTGGTACAACAACCCTGCCATCGACAACCCTCACCTGATCTACCCGGGCGACGTCATCAGCCTCGTCTATATCGACGGCGAGCCTCGGCTGACCATTCGTCGTGAAGATCGGGTCGGCGCGACGATCAAGCTCTCGCCCAAGATTCGCGAGCAATCCATCGAGACGGCCATCCCGGCCATTCCGCTGGATGCCATACGGCCCTTCCTCAATGCCAGCCGCATCGTTGATGCCGACACGCTGGAGGACGCACCCTACGTTATCGCCGGCGCCGACGAGCGGGTCATGAGCAGCGCCAGCGACCGCATTTACGTCCGCCGCCTGGCTCCTACGGGACGCGCCGACCAGTATGCTGTGGTACGCCGCGGCGACGCGTATACCGACCCGACCACGCGCGAAGTGCTGGGCATCGAGGCCAAGTACCTCGGCAACGCCACTGTGCAAGCGGACGGCGACCCCGCGACGCTGATCGTGGAGCAGAGCAACCGCGAAATTCTGCCGGGCGACCGCCTGCTCGAGCCGACCGGCGAGATCCTGCCGAGCAACTTCTATCCGCGCGCCCCCGAGGTCGACGTCGAAGGCCGCATCATCGCGGTGCTCGACGGCGTCACGCAGATCGGCCAGTACAGCGTGGTGGCGCTCAATGTGGGCGCGGATAAGGGCGTCAAGCCGGGCGACGTGCTTGCCGTCTACACCGCCGGCCGCCAAGTGCGCGACACCTTCAGCGCCGCGCGCGAGCAGGTAACGCTGCCGGACGAGCGCGCGGGCGAACTCATCATCTTCCGCACCTTCGACCGCATGAGCCTGGGCCTCGTCATGGAAGCGCAGCGGGCCATGCACACGATGGACGCGGTACGCAACCCCTGACCCTCGCCCGGACGTGACAACGACCAAGGAACGGTTCGACTTCCGGGAATTGCGAGCATGGCTCGGACTCTGGCGCACGCCAGGGTTCGGGCCGGCCGCGTTCTCGCGTCTACTCGAAGCACTGCCAGGCTTGGCCGACGCTGTCGAACTACCGGCAGCGGAGCTGGAACGGCTGGGCGTCGACCCCAAAGTGGCCGCGGGCCTCGCCGATATTGACTGGTCGGCGGTCGACGCCGACCTGCGCTGGCTCGAAGCTGACAACCACCACCTCATACGCTGGGGTGATCCGCTATACCCCCCTTTGCTGGCCGAGATCGGTGCCGCGCCACCGCTGCTGTTCGTCGTCGGCGACCCGGGCCACCTGTCGCTGCCGCAATTGGCCATGGTCGGCAGCCGCAACCCCAGCGCGGGCGGGCGAGACACGGCCTACGACTTCGCGGCGCATTTAGCTGCGGCCGGGCTCGCCATTACCAGCGGGCTCGCCCTCGGCATCGATACCGCCGTGCATCGAGGCGCGCTGGACGGCGGTGGCGTTACCATCGCGGTGACCGCCACGGGGCCCGATCGAATTTATCCGGCACGCAATCGCGACCTCGCGCACGCCATTGCTGAGCACGGCGCGCTGGTCACCGAGTTCCCCACCGGTACCGGCGTGCGCGCCGATCAGTTCCCGCGCCGTAACCGCATCATCAGCGGCCTGTCGCTGGGCACCCTGGTGGTCGAGGCGAGCCTGCGCAGCGGCTCGCTGATCACGGCGCGTTATGCGCTGGAGCAGGGGCGCGAAATCTTGGCCATTCCCGGCTCCATCCATAACCCGCTCAGCAAGGGTTGCCATCGCCTGATTCGGCAAGGCGCCAAGCTGGTTGAAACCGCTGAAGACGTGCTGGAAGAACTCCCGCCGGTGGAACATATGAACACGGCCCCGGCAGTAGACGATTCCACGCCGCAGGACGAGGCGCTGGACGAAGAGTATCAACAAGTCCTCGCTGCCCTCGGCCACGACCCAGTGCCCGTCGATCTCATTGTGCAGCGCACCGGATTGACGCCCGGCGCGGTTTCATCCATGCTGCTGGTGTTAGAACTGAAAGGCCTCGTGGCCGCCGCCAGCGGCGGTCGCTATGCCCGCATAGGGACCAGACAATGAAAGAAAGCGTGTTCGACGTCCTTATTTATCTCTTCGAAAATTACTTCTACGACGACGAACCGCGCGGCGACCGCGACACCCTCGCCACCGAACTCTTCCAAGCCGGTTTTACCCAATCCGAAGTCAACAAAGCCTTCGCGTGGCTGGACGGCCTTGCCGCGTCCCGGCAGGAAAGCATTTTGTCCGTGGACGGGCTGCGTTCCTTCAGGGTTTACACCCGGCGCGAATGCGACAAGCTCGACACGGATTGTCAAGGGCTGCTGCTGTTCCTCGAGCAGCTCGGCATCCTCACGCCCGCAAGCCGCGAGGTGATTATCGACCGTGCCATGGCGCTGGAAGAGGACGAAGTCGACGTCGACACCCTGAAGTGGGTCGTCCTCATGGTGCTATTCGACCGGCCGGGCGAGGAAGAAGCCTACGCCTGCATGGAAAACCTGCTCTTCGAGACTCCGGCCCAGTACGTTCACTAGGGGTCACCTCCCGCGCGCCCGAAGCGCGCCCGTTCAGCCGGCTCTCCGCCTGCCGCTGCGTGCCTTGGCTTCTCGCACAGGGCACGCGCCGCTTTCAACGCTTCCTCCAACGCGCTAAGGTGGCGAGCCATTTACTCGCGGTGCTTGCATTGCCGCAACCGGTTATCTAAAACTGCCGCCCATGAGCAAGAATCTCGTCATCGTCGAATCTCCGGCCAAGGCCCGGACCATCAACAAGTACCTGGGCAAGGATTTCCAGGTGCTGGCTTCGTACGGGCATGTCCGGGACCTGGTGCCTAAGGAAGGCGCCGTCGACCCGGAGCACGACTTCGCCATGAAGTACACGGTCATCGACAAGAACGCCAAGCATGTCGAGGCCATCGAAAAGGCGATGAAGAAGGCCGATGCCCTTTACCTCGCCACTGACCCCGACCGCGAGGGCGAGGCCATCTCCTGGCACCTCTACGAGCTGCTGCGCGACCGCGGCGTGCTCGACGGCAAGCCGGTACACCGGGTGGTGTTCCACGAGATTACCCGACGCGCCATTCAAGAGGCGATCTCGAACCCGCGCACCCTGGCCGAGCCGCTGATCAACGCACAGCAAGCGCGGCGGGCGCTGGATTACCTGGTAGGCTTCAATCTCTCGCCGCTGCTCTGGAAGAAGATCCGCACCGGCCTGTCCGCAGGCCGGGTGCAGAGCCCCGCGCTGCGCATGATCGTGGAACGTGAACAGGAGATCGAGGCTTTCAAGAGCCAGGAGTACTGGACCATCGAAGCCGATCTCGAGCATGCGCGGCAGGACTTCGTCGCCAAGCTCACCACCTTCGCCGGCGAGAAGCTCGAGCAGTTCAGTATTACCAACGGCGACCGCGCGCAGGAAGTCGAGCAGGCGCTTGCGGCCGCGGCGCAGGGCGCCCTGGACGTGCTCAAGGTCGAGAAGAAGCAGCGCCGGCGTAACCCGGCAGCCCCTTTCACGACCTCGACCCTGCAGCAGGAGGCTTCGCGCAAGCTGGGCTTTTCTGCGCAGCGCACCATGCGTACCGCGCAGCAGCTGTACGAAGGCATCGACACCGGTAGCGGCCGCATCGGTCTGATCACCTACATGCGTACCGACTCGGTGAACCTCGCCCAGGAAGCGGTACAGGACATCCGCCGGGTCATCGCGGCGCGCTACGGCGACACGGCGCTGCCGGCTAAGCCGCACGTCTACCGCACCAAATCCAAGAACGCGCAGGAGGCCCACGAGGCCATCCGCCCGACCTCGGCGAGCAATATTCCGGACGAGCTGCGCGCAAGCCTCAGCGACGACCAGTTCAAGCTCTACGACCTGATCTGGAAGCGTGCCATCGCCTGCCAGATGATCCATGCCACCATCGATACCGTGGCCGTGGATCTGGGCGCCGGCGAGGGCAACGTGTTCCGCGCCACCGGCTCTACCATCGCCGACCCGGGTTTCATGGCGGTGTACCAGGAAGGTCAGGACGACAAGAAGCTGGAAGGCGATCGCATCCTGCCGCCGATGAAGGAAGGCGAGAACGTCGCCCTCAAGCAGATCCGGCCCGAGCAGCACTTTACCGAGCCGCCGCCGCGCTATACCGAGGCGAGCCTGGTACGAACGCTGGAGGAGTACGGCATCGGCCGCCCCTCCACCTATGCGTCGATCATTTCTACGCTGCTGTCGCGCGAGTACGTCGTGCTCGACAGCCGGCGCTTCAAACCGACCGACGTCGGCCGCGTCGTGGCCAAGTTCCTGACCGAGCACTTCGACAAATACGTCGATTACGACTTTACCGCGAAGCTCGAGGACGATCTCGACGCCGTCTCGCGCGGCGAGCGCGAGTGGGTGCCGCTCATGAAGGAGTTTTGGGCGCCCTTCCGCGAGCGCGTGGAGGAGAAGGCGAAAGTCTCGCGCGAAGAAGTCTCCCAAGCACGCGAACTCGGCACCGACCCGAAGACTGGCCGTCCCGTGAGCGTCCGCCTCGGCCGCTATGGACCTTTCGCGCAGCTGGGCACCCGCGATGACGAGGAAAAGCCCAAGTTCGCCGGCCTGCGAGAAGGCCAGAGCATGGAGACCATTACGCTGGAAGAGGCGCTTGAGCTCTTCAAGCTGCCGCGCGATCTGGGTACCACGCCGGAAGGCGAAGAAATTCAAGTCAATATTGGCCGCTTCGGCCCCTATGTGCGCTATGGCAAGAACTTCGTTTCCATTCGCGACGACGACCCCTACACCATCAGCCGCGAGCGCGCACTGGAACTCATTGCCGAGAAGAAGCAGCTGGACGCCAACAAGACCATCAAAACTTTCGATGGCTCCGATATCCAGGTGCTGCGCGGGCGCTACGGCCCCTACATCACCAACGGTAAAAAGAACGCCCGCATTCCTAAAGACCGTGAGCCGGACAGCCTCACGCTGGAAGAGTGCGAGGAGCTGATTGCCAAGGCTCCCGACAAGAAAAAGGGAGGCCGACGCGCGCCGCGGCGCGGTGCCGCCTCTGCCAAGTGATGACGGACTGGCCGAGCGCCTTTCGCCTCCGTTGGGTCGCCAATCTGCTGCGCCAGGGCGGCGTCGTCGGCTACCCAACTGAAGCCGTTTACGGCCTCGGCTGCGATCCGCTGAACGCGGATGCCTTTCAGCGCCTGCTGGCGATCAAGAACCGCCCCCTGCACAAGGGGGTGATTCTGATCGCCGCTGAGTTCTCCCAGCTCACGCCCTTTATTCGCCCCTTACCGCCCGCCATGGAACAACAGGCGCACAATGACTGGCCCGGCCCGGTGACCTGGTTGCTGCCGGCGCGCGCCGAGGTGCCGGATTATCTCACCGGCGGGCGCGACACTGTGGCAACACGCGTTACCGATCATCCGATCGCCGCGGCCTTGTGCCGCGCTTTCGGCGGCGCCTTGGTCTCGACCAGCGCCAACCACAGCGGCTTTGCGCCGGCGCGCAGCGCACTGCGCACGCGGCTGCTGTTCGGCGACCGCCTCGATTACGTCCTGGGCGGCGCCACCGGCGGTCTCGAGCGGCCAACACCGATTCGCGACGGCCGCACCGGGAAGTACTTGAGAACCTAGCGAGGATGCCATGCCGACTGTCGACAGCCAGGCCGTACGTGATTACCTGATCGATCTGCAGGACCGTATCTGCCGCGCGTTGGAAGACGCCGACGGCCGCAGCCGCTTCGTCGAGGATGCCTGGACGCGCGAGGGCGGCGGAGGCGGGCGGAGCCGGGTACTCAAGGACGGCGCTGTCTTCGAGCAGGGCGGTGTGAACTTCTCGCACGTGCACGGCCCCGGCCTGCCGGCAGCGGCCACCGAGCGCCGGCCCGAGCTAGCCGGACGCAGCTTTCAGGCCATGGGCGTGTCGCTGGTGATACACCCGCGCAACCCCTACGTGCCCACCACCCACGCCAACGTGCGTTTCCTGATCGCCGAGAAGCCCGGCCAAACGCCGGTCTGGTGGTTCGGCGGCGGCTTTGACCTCACACCCTACTACGGCTTCGAAGAAGACGCCCTGCATTGGCACCAGGAAGCACAGGCTGCCTGCGCGCCCTTCGGCGAAGCGCTTTATCCGCGCTTCAAGCGCTGGTGCGACGAATACTTCTACCTCCCGCACCGCGGCGAGACGCGCGGCGTCGGCGGGCTGTTCTTCGACGACTACGCCGAGCAGAGCTTCGACCACAGCTTCAGCCTGATGCGCTCGGTGGGCGATCACTTCCTCAGCGCTTATCTGCCTATCGTCGAGCGGCGCCGAGACACCGCTTACGGAGAACACGAGCGGCAGTTCCAGCTCTACCGCCGCGGCCGCTACGTAGAATTCAACCTGCTGTACGACCGCGGCACCCGCTTCGGCTTGCAGTCCAACGGCCGCACCGAATCCATTCTGATGTCACTGCCGCCGCTGGTACGCTGGGAGTACGCTTACACTCCCGCGCCGGATAGTCCGGAAGCGCGCCTCTATCGCGACTTCCTGCGGCCGCGCGACTGGCTGGCCGAACTCGGCTAAGCCCCCATATCCAGCACAAACGGAATCACGGAAGAGCCATGAAATCGATACGCATCACCACGGCGCTGCTCTGTCTGCTCATGCTCAGTGCCTGCGCGTCCTTGCTACGCCCGCAGCTCGAGAAGCCGCGCATCGACGTGGTCAATATCGAGGTGCTCGATCTGGGGCTGTTCCAGCAGCGCTACCTGCTCACGCTCAACGTCCAGAACCCGAACAACCGCGCCATCCCCATCCGCGGCATGAGCTACGACCTCGATGTCGCCGGCGCGCGCTTTGCCCGCGGCGTCACCAATAAAGCCTTCGAGCTGCCGGCCTACGGCGAAACGGAAGTCGAGGTGGAAATGACCACTAACCTCGCCAGCGCCGCCGGCCGCGCCCGCGCACTGCTCGAGGGCAACCTCGAATCGCTGGACTACAAGCTCTCCGGCAAGTTGGAAGTACCGACCTTTGGGGCCATCCCGTTCACCAATACGGGCGAAATCCGTTTGGCGCCTTGACGACATATCGAACCATGGAGGCATCGAGGTCACGGAGGAATGCAGAGCTTTAGCGGGGCCGTGGGCGTGAATACACCGCGATAGCTTATGCATGCCGGCGTGGCTGGGCTCTTAGATCACTCCTTTCACAAGGCCGCCGAGCGTCGCAGGAGAAAGCAGCACGCGTAGCGAGCGCTGTTGAATAGGGCGCGTTCCTGCGCGCCGAGTCGGCCTAAATACTCGGTGCGCGGGGGACGCACCCTACGAGAGCTACAGGTAACGGCGGTTTCAACGATTCACGGTCTCTGGCGCGAAAAGCCGTTGCACTCGTAGGTTCGACTTCAGTCGGACGTTTTCACCCGGTGCGTCCGACTGAAGTCGAACCTACGAGAAGACACGACCAACCAATCGCGGCACGATAAGCGCTCCCACAGAAAAGGCGCCCTGCTCGAAAAGTCCTTCAACTTTCTTCATCGGCGCCTCTGTCGCCGCTTTACCTGGCCGCCCGCAGCAACCCCATTAACGCGCACTCGCTCTCGTCCAGCCCGTCGATAGGCTCCGGCTCGCCGCATAGGCGCTGAAAATCGCCGGCGAGATAGCTCTCGCCAATGCGAGGATGCACATAATGCTGGCGGCAGACTGTCACGGTGTTTCGCAACTGCCGGGACGCGGCTTTGACGGCCTCGCACAGATTCGCCTCCGCTTCCTTTTTCGTTCCGGGCTGCGGACACTGCAGTAGGTGGCGCATGGCGGTAATGCTACCGCCCCAGGTACGAAACATCTTGGCAGTGAACTCCTCGCCGGTCACAGCACTCAAATAGTCGTTGACGTCGGCCGACTCTACTTGGCGGGGCAGGCCGTCTTCGTCGAGGTACTGAAACAGCGCCTGCCCGGGTAGTTCCTCGCAGCGTTGAATGGCACGTGCCGCACGGCGGTCCCGCAAGTCCACTTTGATCCAGCGCCCCGACTTGCCCTGGAACTCGAAGTGGATGCGATTGCCGTTCACCTCGAGGTGCTCCTCGCGCAAGGTGGTCAAACCGTAGGAGCGATTGGCGCGTGCGTATTCCGGATTGCCCACCCGGATCATGGTGCTCTCCAGCAGGTATACGACCAGCGCAACGACGCGTTCGCGGCACAGCCCTGGGCGGCGCAGATCAGCGTCGATGCGCTGCCTTAGCGCCGGCAGGGCATGACCGAAATCGAGCAGCTGGTGGAAGTTGGTGCGCTTGCGCTGCTCGGTCCAGCGCGGATGGTAGATATACTGCTTGCGGCCTTTTTCGTCGCGTCCGGTCGCCAGAATATGGCCGTTGCGGTAAGGCGAAATCCAGACTTCCTGCCAAGCCGGCGGGATCGCCAGGGACTCGAGCCACTGCCGCTGCTCGGTGTCGCGAACCACCTTGCCCTGCGGATCGAGGTAGCTGTAGCCGCGCCCGCAACGCCTGCGCCGGTAGCCTCGCTCGCGACCGCTGATATAACGCAGCCGTGCTTCGCGGGCGCTGAGTTCTGGGGCAATTGCAATCGGATTATGAGACACGAGAATTCATATACCGCAGCCGAAACGCCTACCCGCGTCTATCGGCGGTATGGGTACGACACCACCTTTACAAGCAGGCGGCAGCCGTGAGCCTACTGGTACATACCCGTCGCGGCCTGTACTGCCCGGCCGGCGATTTCTACATAGACCCATCAGCGGGGGTCGAGCGCGCGGTGCTCACCCATGCCCATGCTGACCATGCCCGGCGCGGCAGCCGACACTACTTCGCCGCGCGCAGCGGCGCGCTGTTATTGCGCGAGCGCCTTGGACGCATCGCCCTCACCGAACTCGACTACGGCCAGAAACTAAAACTAGGCGACGCTTGGATATCACTGCACCCGGCCGGCCACATCCTCGGCTCGGCGCAAGTAAGAATCGAGGTCGGCAGCGCGGTATGGGTCGTATCCGGTGATTACAAACGCGACGACGACCCTACCTGTGAGCCTTTCGAGGTCGTCGCCTGCGATACCTTCGTCACCGAAGCGACCTTCGCCATGCCCTTCTACCGCTGGCC
>JAJUGG010000043.1 GCA_029268285.1 Ectothiorhodospiraceae bacterium
ACTCGTGCGCCGACTCTACGGCATAGAGTGCACCTTGATCCCGGACCCGGCGACCGGAACACCGATCCTCACCGATTTGCGGCGGGCAAGACCGCGGTAAGAACGAAAGGTGGAAAAGGATTCTCGAGGCCAGGAGCCGCTCCCACAGCGATGAAGATACTCGTGGAAGCGGCCGCTGACCGCGAAGACCTAGATTGCCGCAGGCAACAGGGCGCTTACACCACGCCCTGTTCGAACATCGCGTCGGCGACCTTGACGAAGCCTGCGATATTGGCGCCGTTGACGTAGTTGATGTACCCGTCCTGGTCGGTACCGTGCATGACGCAGGTGTGGTGGATGGCCTGCATGATGCGATGCAGTTTCTCGTCCACTTCCCCGTCGGTCCAGTACAGACGCAGCGCGTTCTGGCTCATTTCCAAACCGCTGACCGTTACGCCGCCGGCGTTCGACGCCTTGCCGGGCGCGTACAGAATGCGCGCCGCCTGGAAGCAATCCACAGCGCCGATGGTGGACGGCATGTTGGCCCCTTCGGCAACGCAGAAGCAGCCGTTCTCGATGAGCGTAAGCGCGTCGCGGTCATCGAGCTCGTTCTGCGTCGCGCAGGGCAGCGCGATGTCGCAGGGGTAGCGCCAGGGGCGAGCGCCTTCGGCAAACTCGAACCCGAATTCCTGGGCGAATTCCTGAATGCGGCCGCGACGCTCGTTCTTGAGGTCGACCAGGTAGGTCCACTGCTCTTCCGTCATGCCGTCGGGCATGTAGACGGTGCCGCCGGAGTCGGACAGGGTGATGACCTTGGCGCCGAACTCCATGGCCTTCGCCGCGGCGAACTGAGCCACGTTGCCGGAGCCGGAAATCGCTACTTTGAGCCCGTCGAGATTGCCGCTCTTCGGCTTGATCATCTCGGCTACGAAGTAGATCAGGCCGTAGCCGGTGGCTTCGGGGCGAATCAGGCTACCGCCGTAGCCGTAGCCCTTGCCGGTCATCACGCCGGTGAACTCGTTGGCGAGCTTCTTGTACATGCCGTACATGTAGCCGACTTCGCGACGACCAACGCCGATATCGCCGGCCGGCACGTCCAGGTCGTGGCCGATGTGGCGGAACAGCTCGCTCATGAAGGACTGGCAGAAGCGCATGATCTCGCCATCGCTCTTGCCCTTGGGATCGAAATCCGCACCGCCTTTGCCGCCGCCCAGCGGCAGAGTGGTCAATGCATTCTTGAAGACCTGCTCGAAGGCGAGAAACTTCAGAATGCCGAGATTAACCGAAGGATGGAAACGCAGGCCGCCTTTGTAGGGGCCGATGGCGCTGTTCATCTGGACGCGGAAACCACGGTTGACGTGCACACGCCCGTTGTCGTCTACCCACGGCACGCGGAAGCTGATAGTGCGCTCGGGCTCTACAATGCGCTCCAGCAAGGCCATGTCCCGATAGCGAGGATTGCGCTCGAGAAACGGCCAGATACTGCGCATGGTTTCCTCAACCGCCTGGAGAAACTCCGGCTGGTTGGGATCGCGCATCCGCACGTAGTCGAGAAACGTCTGCAAATCATCCGACATTTGCGTCTACCTTGTACATGTAAGCCATGGTGGTCGTCGGCGCACGCCACACGCCGCACCAAATGAGGGGCAACTATAAACTACCAAGCCCTTTCCTCGCACTAGGAGCGCGAAACCCTCCGCACCCGATCCGGTGCAAGTCGAATCCGCAACCCGCTGCAATCAGCAGAAATTGCGGGGCCCAAAAGCCTACCCGAAGATGCTGATCCATTGCGAGTCGGACGTGGAACGAGCACCGCCTGAAGCCGCGGCCCTCGATTCAGGTCGGACAGACCAGTTGTCGAATAGGGCCGATATCATAATACGTGCATGATTTTGCACGATAGGTCACACTCTCGGCCGCGCTGTCCCGGGAAGCCTGTTAATTAGAAATCGCTGATATTATTCTCAGGCATTTTGGAGCGAGGAGAAACCGATGCGTATCGGCCTGACCGTGGATTCGGCCTGCGACCTGCCTTGGTCATTCATTAAAGAGGACAACATCTTCGTGCTCCCCATCGCCATCCGAGTCGGAGATAAACTGGTCGAAGACACCCGTGATCCCGAGCTGACGCAACAGTTCTACGAGAGCGGCGTGCTGGACAAGGGGCACGACGTCGAAACGCTGCCCTACTCCACCGATCAGATTCGCGAATTGTTCCTGGACAAAGTCGTCGTCGACTACGACTTTGCCTTCATCCAGACCGTCACTCGCACTCGAAGTCCGCTCAACGCCAACGCGCAAGAGGCCATGCAGCAGATCATGGCAGAGTACCGTCAACGCCGGCAGGACGCAGGCGTCAGCGGCCCGTTCTCCATGCGCGTGGTGGACTCGAAGACCATGTTCGCCGGCCAAGGCGTGCTGGCAGCCGAGACAATTCGCCTGATCAAGCAAGGTGTCGCCAAGGGCGAACTACGTCAGCGGGTCGAGAACCTCGCCGCCAACACTTATGGCTACGCCGTCGCGCCCGATGTCTACTATCTTCGCGAGCGCTCGCGTAAGAAGGGCGACAACAGCGTCGGCTTCATCGGTGCCATGCTGGGCCGGGCGCTGGATATCGTACCCATTATTAAATTCCATCAGGGCGAATCCGACCCGGTAGCCAAGGTGCGCGGCTTTGAGGCCGGCGTACAGCAATTGTTCAGCTACACCGAGCGCCGCATCGCGCACGGCCTGCTCGCGCCCTACGTCTGTATCAGCTATGCGGGGGACGAGAACGTGATCCAGCAACTACCGGGCTACGAACACTTGGCCGCAGTCGCCGAGGAACACGGGGTAGAACTGCTTACCTGCACCATGGGCACGACAGGGGCTGTGAACATCGGCCCGGGCGCGCTAAGCCTCGCTTTCATCACCGAGCCCCACGAATACGACGCGGGCTGAGCCTGCATTCTCATGATGCAGGGGTAAAGGGAGCTCTCAGCCCCCTTCCTCGCCCGCGCTATTCTGCTGCGCCTGCCAGAGATCGAACGCGTCCGTTCCCTCCAGACGCACCCGGCGGTACTCGAGCCGTGCGCTATACCCCGGCACCGATTCCCGCAGACCTCGATACATCAGCTCAGTGGAAAACCCGTAGGGCTCGCAGTCGGCGTCCGAATAGCCGTAGTAGATGGTCTGGATGCCGATCTGCTGCATCGCGCTCAGGCACATGGGGCAGGGATAACCGCTCGCATACATGACGCAGCCATCGAGGCGGGTACGCTTCAAGGTTCGGCATGCGGCGCGAATAGCCTCCATTTCGGCATGCGCGGTCGGGTCCTGATTAGCCCGAATGCGATTCACTCCGGTAGCCAAGACGCGCCCGTCCTCGACCAGAACGGCACCGAACGGCTGCCCGCCCTCGGCCTCGACGTTGTTGCGCGCGAGTTCCACCGCGGTCTTCATGAACTGGTCGTGTTGATCCATGGAGCCCCCTTGAGCGTTACGCTCAGTATTCTTGCTAAAACGTGGACGCGCCGCTCTCGGCGGCGCGGCTATGGTACCCCTCGGCAGCTTGTAAGCACCAATCGGCGGGCGTGGCCGCGCCCGAAGGATGCAGGTTGCTTCCCGCTAACCCGCACCTACTTCGTTGATAGAACGAGCTGCCAGCGGAGGGACGCATGATCCCGAGCACGACCGGACGCGTTACGCGCAACACCGACGCCGAAATCAATCTTCGTATTTACCAGGAGATGCTAGAACGCCTTGGCTATTACCAGGAGCACCCGGAAGACATCGACGCGCGCCTTGCCGAGCTTAACGACGAGTGGGATGTGGAACGCACACTGGAAGCGAACGCATCGACCCTGGCGTTAAGCGGCATCTTGCTGAGTTTCGTTTACGGCCGTAAGCCGCTTTACCTGTCGGCAGCCGTTGCCACGTTTCTGCTACAGCACGCGATACAGGGCTGGTGCCCGCCCTTGCCCATCCTACGGCGGCTAGGCTTTCGCACCGCGAGCGAAATCGAAACAGAACGCAATGTACTCAAGCTGCTGCGCGGCGACTTCGACCAGTTATCGCGTTACAACGACTTGGATGCCGCGCTGCGGCTGCTGCAATCTCCCGCCGAACGGCAAAGCCTACACTGAAGGGGCGGGCGCGGGCCGGTTCATCTTGCGGCGCAGGTTGTTATAGTGACGGGCTAAGTTGGCGCGGGCGACAAAAAAAGCCCGCGTGGAATCGACGAGGAGCGCCATGCCCGCGGAGCAAGCGGCCGAGAACCTCAATCAGTTGCTGGATAATCTATCCTGCGCCGGAGGGAAAGACGAGCGAGTCACGCTCGGCGACATGCTGCAAGCTACGGGCCGCCGCGCCTTCGGGCCCTTACTGCTGGTGCCGGGGCTCATCGCGCTTTCGCCGCTCAGCGGCATCCCCGGCATTCCCACATCCACGGCTTTGATCGTCATGCTCGTAGCCGTGCAGCTCTTGATCGGCCGCCAGGACTTCTGGCTCCCTAAGGTGCTGCTGTCGCGCTCGGTCGGGCGCTCCAAACTCGACAAAGCGATCAAGTTCCTACGGCCGGTAGCGCGTGTCATCGACAAGTTCTTGCGCCGGCGACTGAGCTTCTTCACCGAAGGCCTGGGCGTTCGCCTGGTCGCACTGGTCTGCTTCTTCATCGCGGCCACCATGCCGCCGCTCGAGCTTTTACCGTTCGCGGCGACCACCGCCGGCGCTGCCTTGACCTTATTCGGCGTTTCCCTGGTGGCTCACGACGGGCTCATAGCCTGCGTGGCATTTGCTTTATGCGTTGCTACGCCGCTGCTGATTTCTCAGGCTTTGCTGTAGCAACAACGCGTTGTTCGCAGCCTCCGCGGGAAGCTGCCTTGCTTGAAAGCTGCGCCCGCATCCACCATTTCATCTTCTAGAACACATCCGTCCTATTGCGGCAGCGTATAAACGGCTCCTTTGTCCTCGCCCGCGCTGGATGGTCGCTTCCGGCAAAAGGTTTTTGAGACTTGCGTCACAACTGGCGCTCATTTACATTCATTCATGTATGAATTCCAATGAGCAACATCCGCTCCTCGCCGCTCACAGCGTCCAACAACCTGCGGCGGTGCGCCTTAGCTGTCTGCCTAACGCGGCTACGGCAAGCCGAGCCAAGAAGGCACTACAGCGTCACGTAAATCATTGAAGACCTCGGGAAGCACGACAGGATCTTCTTAAAGAGCCCGCGGCTTCGGCACGGATGCGTCTGGCTGGCCACCAAGCTTTGTCATGGGCATAGAAGGGTTTCACTTAATGCATTACTTACGCTCCGCGTCCAAGAGCACGTCCGATCACGACATCCTTCCGGCAGCCCCACAGCGGCGCGACGGCAAAAGACGGCAGCGCATTCACGACTACCTGCTGCTGCTGATCCCCCTGGTGTTCGGGCTCATCACTCAAACCGCGAACGCGGCAGCTTTCGACATGCCCTATTTCTCGTTCGGCGGCGGCGTCATGGATGCTAACCGCAACGATGACGATGACCCTGAGCGGGGCGCGTGGTCGCTGAATATCATGCTACCCTCGCAACGCAGCTTCGGCCCCGTTATAGGCGTCATGTACGACGAAGAAAGCGCCACTGCGATTTACGGAGGCATCTACGGCACGTATTCTTTGGGGGAGCGCTGGCATGTAAGCGGCAGCTTCGGGCCGGCTGCCTACTGGGAGGCGGACAGCAAGGATCTGGGCTCGA
The DNA here is from genome assembly GCA_029268285.1 of Ectothiorhodospiraceae bacterium. Lineage (GTDB taxonomy): Bacteria > Pseudomonadota > Gammaproteobacteria > Nitrococcales > AK92 > JAJUGG01. Next base: position 5,693 of record JAJUGG010000043.1, read on the forward strand.
CGCTGCAGTTCCGCTCAGGGATCGGCATCCACTACGAACTGTATCCTCACTCCTACCTGGGCCTGGCTATCCATCACCTCTCGAATGGCAGCCTCTACGACCACAATCCGGGCACCGAGCTCATCGGGCTCTATCTGAGCGTGCCTATCGGCCTGGGACGCTGACCGACAGCAACGGAGCAACACATAGCATTCGACTCGCCCGCCCCGGAGGCCTGCACCGACACGGGCGAGTCGGCCTAGCGTATTAGTTCTCTACCTCAATTTCCTTGACCACGTGGCGCTCGCCTTCGTACTTGAAGTCGATCTCCACCCGCTGCCCGGCTTTGATGTCCTGCAGCCCCGTGAGCTTGTCGTCATAGTCGGTGTTATCGTCGGTATGGAACTCAATGCCCTGAACGACCAAGGTGCCTGCCTCGGCATCGACGCTTTCGACCTCGCCTTCGATGTCGTTCGCATGGACCGCGCCCGCCGCAAGTGCAAACGGGGCCGCAACCAGCAGGCTTTGCATTACTTTCTTCATATCCGGATAGTCCTCTCGTTAAAAATGCCCGTGTTTACTTAAAGCCGCAGCGCTGGATTTTCAAATCGGAACCAGCCCCCGGTCTCGAAACGCCATAGCCACGCGGGCCGCAGCTGCGTTAATGGCTCTTGCAAACCCTCAGGGCAACCGCCGCGATGCGCTCCGCATCCGCGTAGCCGTCGGTATCCAGTTCCTCGCCGAACACATCGGGGTCGAGTTCGCGATAGTCCCAGGCGCAGGGCATAGTGTCTAAACGCTCGGCGACGGCCTCACGGAAAGCATCGCGGCCGTCGATGATCGCCACGCCGGTATAGAGCAGCAGGCTTCCTCCCGCTGCGAGCCTCGCCCAGGCGGCATCCACTATGGCCAGCGACAAGGCGGCCCCGTGCTCGCCGCCGCCATGACGATAGGCGCGCCCAGCCGGATCGTTCATATAGGGCGGATTGGCCACAACAAGGTCGAATTCGCCCTCCACTCCGCGCAAAAGGTCGCTGTGGACGGCGACGACGTTCCCGGCCCCGGCAGCACGTGCATTCACGGCGGTATAGCGCAGCGCCGCATCGTTGATATCCACGGCCAGCACCTCGGCGTCGGGATACGCGAGCGCGATAGTCACCGCCCCCGGCCCTGCGCCGGAGCCGATATCGACCGCGCGCCGCACGGGCGACGCTCCCGGCGCAGCAAGGTGCTGTTCGATCGCCGCGACGAAACGATAGGTATCGGGCCCGAAAAACACCGCGTCAGCCGCTTCCGTCGGATAAGCCGAATGCACGTAGAGCTGCTTGCCCAGGCTAGAGAACCTCACGCGGCTGCGCCAGCCGCCGGAAACCGGCTCGAGCACGTCGGCGGCTTGCATCAATTCGACTACGCGGGCCGGTAGCAAGCGCTCACGGAAGGGGCAACTCCAACCGAACACGCCGCGCAAGTCACGCGCCCAGCGATTATGGGGGCGCTTGATGACACGAGCATGACTGGCCGGCGTGATCGTAGTGAAGCGGTAGCCCAAGCCCGCCAGTTCACGCCCGAGGGCCAACAAAGCCGCGTCGCGCTGTTCGTCCGCCGGTTTGGCTTTGGCCATCGCTACCATGCCGTCCCCTCAACGCTGCTGCAGCAAGTGCGCGAAGCGGCGCGTAGCGGCAAGCCCGGCAGGGGTGTGGTGCTGCGCAGGCGACATGAGCGCCATCAACGTCGCCGCTAGTTCCTTGGAGTTGAGCGCCTCTGCGGCGCACGCCGGATCTTCGAGCCTGGTTTCGGTCATCTCGGTCGGTGCGGTTCGGCTCGCGGTCTCGCCCATAAGCTTCTGGCGCGCCCTGAAGGATGGCTCGCGTGGCGTGCCGCCCATAATCCAGTCACGAAGGAGCTGGCGCTCATAACCGCTGAACACGCCAAACATCGCCGCGCGTTCGCCTTCGATCAGTCTCCAGAAGCGGCTTTCCTCGGAAAGGGCGCCGCGGTGAATCCACCCCTCCTCCTCCAAGCACCGAAGAAAGGCGGGAATCCGCGCCGGTTCTCGCAGCCACTCGTTTACGCTCAAGCCGCCGATACAACAGTAATCGGAGTGCAGCTCCGCGCCCACTTGCGCTTTTGCCTGAAGTACGCGAACCAATTCCCGCTGAAGATCGAAGGCGCCGATGACCGACAGGGTACTTGCACCGAGTTCATTGAGCCTCACCCCAGCCTTGATGCGCTGATAAAAAGCCGCACCGGCCTTGCCTTGCGGCAGCACCTCCAACACCGACTGCACGGCTTTCTGCGCGTGGCCGCTTGCCGCATTGTCGATGGTAATGTGCAAAGTGAAGTAATAGGGATCTATGCCCAGTTCGTTGAGCTCATAGGACGTGATCAGCAGATGCAGGGGAAGCTGCTCATAGCCAAGGTTGTAACCGATAAGCTCGGGTAGGAATTCCTCGGCATGCGCGGCAAGTGCCAATTGAATCGCGCCCTGCACGTAGTGCTCGTCGTCGAGATCGTGCCAGTCTGCGCAGCCTTGCTTATCCAAAAGCTGCCGATAGAGCACGACGTGATTTTGCTCCGGCCGCCCCTCGCCCAGTTCTTCCAGGTAGGTTCGCACCAGCGGCACGAAGCGTTCGTCGCGCCAGTGAGGGAGCAGGCCGTACAACCAAGCGCCGTCGACCATCTTGGTCGGCGCCACACCACGCAGAAAGTACAGCGCATGGGATTTGCAGGAAAAGAACCGGCGCGGCGCGCCCGCCCGACGTGCGTCCAGATACTCACGATAGCGCCGCCCGACCTGCGCGCTGCACGCCCGGCTCCACTCGTACAGCGCCTGAGGATCCTCCGGCAGTTCGTCGGAGTGTTCGTTCGTTGCGCGCAGGCGGGTTTCCAGATACCGGCGCGCTTCAGTACTTACGGTCGATGCATCTTGCAAGAGGCGATAGTAGAGGTGCTTGGCCGATGCTTCGGCCGGCAAGGCGTCGGCGGTGGTGCGATCGGGAACTACTCTTAACATAGATGAGAACCTGCGAGGCCCGGATGAATCGGCAGGATGCGGCCCCGCCTGTGTCAATGAATCAGATCAGAACTAAGGCGCGGAGGCAGAGCTCTCAACTGGTAGATGCACGAGTCGACCTCGGAACGACACCGGGTGCTGTGCTTCCAGCGCTTTCAACGTGATGCCGGCCGCAAGTCCCCTGCGGCAGCGCGGCGCCTGATCGGTGCGGTCGAGCGGAGTCCCGGCCTGCGGGCGGCCGATCTTTTAGCTCGGAATCCAGCGTTACAGGCTGCATCGGCGTAGGGTGGGTAACACGCACCGCTCCAACCGAACGAACCGTTGATGGTGCGTGATACGCACCCTCCGCTTTCAACGTGTTGTAGGCCGCAGGTTCCCTGCGCGCAGTGCGACCGATCGGCGCCGTTGATCGCATCGGGGTAGGGTGCGCCCCCGCGCACCGAGTGTTTGATCGGGGCCTGGTGCGCAGGCGCGCACCCTACGGAGAAATGCTCGCAACGCGGCCTGTTTTCTCCTGCGCAGCTCGGCGGCCTTGAAGAGGGCGGGCCCAGCGCCCCACTCCAGCGGCGTGCGCAAGCTGCCGCGGAGCTTTTATGGCCGACCGCTCTGGCCGTGTCTCCACGCCTCCGTGCTTTAATTCCACCTTACAGTCGATTGAAAGCGCAGCCTCAGCGCGTCAGCGGGTTGCTGAGTCGGCATCCAACGCGAGGCGCGCAATGATCGCGCCCAGCGTCTGCATGGCGGCATCGACCTCGTCAGTCCACGGCTGGCCGAAGTTAAGCCGCAGGTAATGGCGAAAGCCGCCTTGCGCCGAGAACATCGGGCCCGGACTGACGCTGATGCCCTGCGCCATGGCTTCGCGATGCACGGTCAGGGCATCGACTTCAATCGGCAATTCGATCCATAAGAAGTAGCCGCCGGCTGGGCGCGTCACCCGGCACTGGGCGGGGAAGTAGCGATCGATGGCGCGCAGCATCCGGTTCCGCTGCGTCTTCAACGCCTGGCGCAGCCGGCGAAGATGGCGCTCATAACCGCCGCGCTCCAGATATTCGATAATCGCGAGCTGCGCGGGAATGCTGGCTGAGAGCGAGTTTATCAGCTTGCGACGGCGGATTTCCTCGGCATGGCGCCCCGGCGCAACCCACCCCACCCGAAAGCCGGGCGCCAGACTCTTCGTGAACGAGGAGCAGTGCATGACGATACCCTCGGTATCGAAGGCCTTAGCCGGCTTGGGGCGATCTTCGTCGAAGTAGAGCTCGGCGTAGACATCGTCCTCGATCAGCGGCACCTGGTGGCGCGTCAGTAATTCCACCAAGGCCTGCTTGGCCTCATCGGGCATCAAGCTGCCCAACGGGTTCTGGAAATTCGGCATAAACAGGCATGCCTTGACCGGGTGGCGCACCAGGGCCTGCTCCAGCGCCTGCAGATCCAAGCCCTGCACCGGATCGGTCGGGATGCCCAGCACCCTCAGCCCGGCAACTTCGATAGCCTGCAAGACAGGCGAGAAGGTGGGCGATTCCACGGCCACCACGTCGCCGGGGCGCGTCACCGCTTGCAGGCAGATGTTCAAGGCTTCCATCGCTCCGGAGGTGATGACGATCTCCTCTGCACCGATGGCGCAGCCCACTTCCAGGTAGCGACGGGCGATCAGGCGGCGCAGCTCGTAGTTGCCCGGCGCCAGGCCGACCATCGTGTGCCAGGGCTCGAACTGCCGCGCTGCGGCCGCCAATGCACTGAAGAGGCGCTTGAACGGGTACAGATCCGGGCTGGGGAAGGCCGAGCCGAGCGGCACCACCTCGCGGTCCATCGCCGAGGTCAACAAGTCGAACACCAGCTCATTCACGCGAACCGGCGCAGATCGATCATAGGGCGCATCGACTTGGGGCTCCAGCAGCGTTGCAGAAGCAGGGCGTGCGACGTAATAGCCCGAGCGGGGACGAGCTTCGATCAGGCCACGGTCTTCCAGAATGCCGTAGGCCTTGAGCACCGTACCCGGACTGACCGAGCGCGAGCGAGTGAGATTGCGAACAGAAGGCATGCGGTCGCCCGGGCGCAACACACCGGTACGGATGAGGTTCTCCAGATCGTCGACAAGTTGCTCGTACAGCGTCACAACCGAGCACCGAACCTCATTCCGCGTACCTCCCAAGGAGAGAGGTGCAGGTCGCTATTCTAGGAGCTCTGCACCCCCGTACCGTCGTCCACCACGGCGCTCGCCCGCCAACGCCGCCAGATACCGTAGGCCCAGACACTGCCGACCGCCGCTGCCAGCACGATCATGCCGATGCCGGTACGAACCTGGTCACCTACCAGATAGGCGTTACACAGACGCGTCGGCAGCGCTTGGAACAAGACGCCGACGAATATGGTCATGGTAACCCAGTTGCCCACAAAAAAGGTCTGCAACACCGGGCTGGCCTGGCGTAAGGACAGCGCCAGCACCATGCCAGCGCTGAACAGCGACGCGGTTTTCGCGACATCCACGTCCCAATTCACCGTGGCAAGGTCGAGCGCGTTCGGGATCATCCAAATCGTCAGCACCACCGTGACGTAGAGCAAGCCCGGCAATCCCATGCCGTTCCAGCGCGCAAAGGCCGCCTGCGCGCGCGCGTTCAGTGCGCCGGCAACAAACCAGCCGGCCGCAAGCAACGCGGGGAACACCACGAGCATATGTCGAAACATGCTGGCTTCGGCAGCCTCGCGCAATGGCGGCCACAGCAGTATTGCTGGAACGAGCAGCGCAAGCAGGCGCTGATGGCGACTCATGCCTCACGCTCCCCGAGCGCGGTCGCCAGTGCTCGGCGCGGCTTAGTGAAGTCGACGATGGCGGTTAACGCGTTTGAAGGGGCGACGACGTGAAACGCCGCATTGTGCTCGAAGCCTCCGAACTCGTCCTCGACGATCACGATCCCGAAGGCATCGAGTAATTGCTCGAGCTCCTGTGCGTCGCGCACGGTGGCAAACTGCCAGACAGCGGGATCGGCCCGCATGCGCTCGGCATAGCGGCTCAAGCGCTCCGGCGTGTCGTAGGCAGGGTCGAAACTGATGCTGAGAAGCCGGACCCGATCCTCCAGCCCCTCCTCGATCAGTTGCCGCTGCATCTGCTGGAACTCGTTGCCAAGCGCCAGGCAGATGCTGTTACAGCGGGTGTATACAAAGCTGACCAGCGTGGCCTTATCCTGCTCGGCCAGCCACTCCTCAAGAGGCTGCGCTTTGCCTTCGGCAGTGGTCAAAACCGCCGGCGGCAAAGCGACCGGTTGACGGGCCACGGCGAGCTGGCGCGCGCGCTCGCTGGTGAGCGCGGTAAAGCCCGCCGTGGCCCAATCGAGAGCCAGAACGCCGCCGATCAGGACCGCGAGGGTCAGAATCGCCGTACGCATGACGTGTGCCTCAATGGCTACCGAGCGCCTGCAGCTCGGCCTGCCCCTGCCACGGGCCTTGGCGGTCGGCGGTCGCGGCGCGTGCGGCAGCAACCTGCTCGGCCGTCACGGCCTCGGCGCCATTGCCCCAAGAGTTGCGGATGTAGCTGGCTACCGCGGCAACCTGGGCGTCATCGAACTGGCCGCCGAAGCCAGGCATCATGCCGTTGTAGGTTACGCCCGCGACTTCCATCTCGCCCGTCACGCCGTGCAGGAGTATTTGTACGAGCACCTCCGGGTCGCCCAGAACCCACTCCGAATTGGCCAGCGGCGGGAACATGCCGGGCAGCCCGGCACCGCTGCCCTGATGGCAGGCCGCGCAGTTGCCGGCGTAAATCTGGCCCCCGTCGACGGTGGCGCTCATATCGGGCATGGACAGATCCCGCTCCAGCGTTGCCGTGGAGAGATAGCCGACGCCCCACAACACAGCGAAGAACACCAGCGTCCAGATATACCAGGGGATGCTGGCATTGGACTCGCTGGGTTCGGGCTTCTCGCGCTGACGCAGATTGTTATCGATCATGGATACCCTCTTACTCGATCGGCGCCGGGTAGGTGCGATCCAGCGCCAGCAAGTACTGAACCAGGTCCAGCGCCTCGGGCTTAGCAACGATCACACCTACATCGGGCGCGGCCGACGGCGGCAGCTGCACGACGTGCTCGCCCTCCTCGGCTTCGAGCTTGTGCTCGAACAGGAAGGGGAAGGCCGGCATATTGCTCTCGGCCACGTAAGCGCGCGGCTGGTACAGATGGCCCAGCTGCCAATCCACGCTCGGCTGACGCGCGCCGATATTGAACAGATCCGGTCCGGTGCGCATGGTGCCGAGCAGGTGCGGCGAGTCATAGACATAATCCGCGGCCACCGACGGCCGGCCCCAGCCGCGCAGGGCATCGACGCCGCTTTCTACGCCGCGCGGCTGCTGCGTATGGCAGTACACGCAGCCGAGGCTGATGTACTGTTCGCGGCCGCGCAGCTCTTGCTCGGTATAGGGCTTGAGCTCCGGCGGAGCCTCCAGGTCGCGCACTTGCAGGTAAGGCAGCACGACCAGCGCGCTGGTTGCGAGCGCCATAGTCGTCAGCGCACCGGCAATCAGTTTGAAGCCACTATCCATGCATCACCTCTGCTTGGGCCTGGGCAATCGGTGCCGGCCGCCGCAGCCGCGCCAGCACCATCAACCCGAAGTGGTAAGCGAATACGAAATGGCCGAACGTCATCAGCAATCCGCCCAGCGAGCGCCCCTGCAAGTAGGGGTACGTCAGCGTGACGGACTCGATGAACGAGCGCGCCGGATCGAGCAACGCCAAGCCCTGCAACCAGCCCCCGATGGACAGGGTGACGATGTAAATCGCAAAGCCAGCCAGCACCAAACCGAAGTGCAGGTCGATCAGGCGGCGCTTGGGCCATTCCACATCCAGCACCCGTGGCAGCGCGAAGTACGCCGCGCCGAACAGCACCATGGCCACGAAGCCGTACAGGCCAAGGTGCGCGTGGGCGACTGTGAAGTGGGTGAAGTGAGTGACGTTGTTGATGGTGCGCAGAGCTTCCATGGCGCCCTGCACCGAGGCCACGGTGTACATCATCGCGCCGAACAGCACGAAGCGCAGCGTCGGCGAGTGCTTGAGCGCAGCAAAGTGTCCACGCATGGTCTGGTGCTGGTTCACCGAGAACGCGATGACCGGAATCACCATCATCACGCTCTGGACGATGGACAAGGTCACCAGCCACACCGGGATCGGGCCACCCACCAGATGGTGCGCCCCCACCTGGCCGTAGAAGAAGGCGAGGGTCCAGAAACCGAGCAGGGACAGGTCGTAGGACTGGATCGGACGACCGATAACCTTGGGCAGGAAGTAGTACACCGAGGCCAGCGCTACCGGGGTGAAGAAATAACCCAGCACGTTGTGGCCGTACCACCAGTTCATGGTGGCCTGCTCCACGCCTACGTGCAGGCCCGGGATCTTGGCGACCAGATACAGAATCGGAAACCAAAACAGCGCCGCGCCGATGTACCACACCGATACGTAGAGGTGATCGACGCGGGCGCGCGGCAGCATCAGCACCAGCGGCACGCCGATCATGGCGCCGCCGATGGCGAACAGCACGCCGACCTGCCACGGAATCTCCAGCCACTCCATGCCGTCGCTGATGCCGTTGGCAACGCAGTACAGCCCGACACCAAGGCCGATGTTCCACAACAGCGTGCCGGCGTAGGTGAACATGCTGCCGCGCAGCGGCGTACGGAGCAGGCGGGGCAACATCCAGGTCACTACGCCGAGCGCGGCGAGCGCGGTCCAGCCGTAGGCAACGGCGTTGAGGTGCAGCGTGCGGGTACGCCCGAAGGTGAGCCAGGCGACGTCGGTCAGCCAATCGGGCTCATGCAGCTTGATGGAGCTGATCAAGCCGAACACCGAGCCGATCAGCAACCATAGTGTTGCGGTGCCCAGCAAGAGCAGTACCGGCGCGCGAGTGGAGCGATCCGCCTCGAAGCGCACTGCAAGGTCTGCCTTGCCTGGCTGGTGGGCGTGAGCATTGCCGGCATCGCTAACGGCCTGCAGCGCATCGCGCTCACCGCTGTCTGCCGCAGGATCCTCGATACGCCCCACTTCTCCAGGTTCAAAGATGACCCTGCCGCCGTTCGGCCGCGACTGGCCCCCGCCCTTGCGCAGCGACCAGATAAACACGAACAGCCCGAGAATGGAGATTACGTAAGTGCTAACCAGAATGGCGCTTATATTCATAGCTTCTCGTCTGCGGGAGCGGCCTTTGTGTGTTGCCGGAAGACGGCGGCCGCATAGCGATTTCTGAGCCCATCCCCCAAGCACCTGCAACAGGCTCGCTGCAGCGTCGGCTTGGAGTACTAGGAACGGGTTCGTGAGCAGACGTGATGCTAAGACTTAGGCGCAAGCTATAACAGATACAGAATCAAGCCCGCCGGACTAGAACAGTTCCATAGGAGGGCACCACCAAAACTAGGGGTCACCCTGGTTGACTCCTGCTTGAGCCGGGTAATCATCCAAAAAGTATTCGAGTCTTTGACGACGACCCCGCTGCCGCATGCTCAACGCCTTCAACATGGAAGGCGGCTTCCCCGACCGCTTCATGCTGCGCCCTTCGCCAACGTAATCCATGGCCTCGAAACTCAGATCGGCGGCGGAATTGGCGGGGCCTTTAAGCTCAGCCGTCCGTAGAACCTTAAAGCCTAGAGAACGAAGCTGGAGCCTCGCGCCGGCTTTTTTAGGTCCCTCACCCCATGGAGGCCATGGCCTTTCGGAACTGCGCCAGCGATAAACCGAATAGCCCGGCACCGATGGCAGCCAGTGCAAGTAATTGCGGCCACACCACCGCGAAGCCCGCGCCGCGGAACAGAATGGCCTGCCCCAGCATGATGTAATGCGTGGTGGGCGCGCCGAGCATCACCCACTGCACCAGTTCCGGCATGCTCTCGCGCGGCGTGGAGCCGCCGGAGAGCATTTGCAGGGGCAGCAACACCAGAATCATCAGCAGGCCGAACTGCGGCATGGAACGCGCCACCGTGGCGAGCAGGATGCCTAGCGCAGTGCAGGCGAACAGGTGCAGCGTCGCGCCCACGAGAAACAGCGCCACCGAACCGGCAATCGGCACCTGCAGCAGGCCCTGCACGATCACGGTCAGCGAAAACCCTGCGGCAACGAACACCACCAGCCCCATGGACCAGACCTTGGCGGCCATGATCTCGAAGGGTGTTACCGGCATGACCAGCAGATGCTCGATGGTGCCGTGCTCGCGCTCGCGAATAAGGGCAGCGCCGGCGAGAATGATGGACAGCATGGTGACGTTGTCGATCACCGAAACGATGGCGCCGAACCAGCTCTGGTCGAGCGTCTGATTGAAGCTGTTACGCAGCACCAGATCGACCGGCGGCTCCGACTGCCCTCGATGCCCGGCGACGAATTCCTGCACCTCGGTATTGATGATGCCCTGGATGTAGCCGCTGCCGGTAAAGGCTTGGCTCATGCGCGTCGCGTCGACGTTGAGCTGAATGCTGGGCGCCTTGCCGGCGAGCAGGTCGCGCTGGAAGTCCGGGGGGATGTTGAGGGCGAAGGTATCGTAGCCGGCGTCCATGCGCGCATCCATTTCCTGGTGCGTAATCAGCTGCGGCGGGCTGAAGTACGGCGGCATGAAGCCGTCGATGATGCGCGCCGACAGCGGCGAGCGGTCCTCGTCCACCACCGAAATGGGCGCCTCGTTGAGCGTCTCCGGCATGGCCGTCGCCGAGGTGTACACCGAAAAAGTGAAGGCGTAGAGGATGAGCACGACCATGATCGGGTCGCGCGCGAGACTGCGCAGCTCTTTGACCCCGAGGTTATAGATGTTGGCGAACCGCATGCTCAGCGCTCCTGTTTGCGCAGCAGCGCCACGCTCAACGCAATCAGCACCGGTACCGCGAGCAACAAGGGCACAAAGGAAGCGTACAGATCGCCGAAGCCCAGGGCCTTGGAGAAGGTACCGCGCGCGATCGTGAGGAAATGCGTGGTGGGATAGGCCTCACCGATGAGGCGGCCGGCGCCCTCGAGTGAGGAAACCGGGTCGATCATGCCGGAGAACTGCACCGCCGGCAGCATGGTGAGCACGGCGGTGGCGAAAATGGCGGCGACCTGGCTGCGGGTGAAGGTCGAAAACAGCAAGCCCATCGCCGTCGCCGCGGCGACATAAGGCACCGCGGCCGCGGCCAGCGTCAGGAAGCTGCCCGTCATGGGCACCCTGAACAAGGTCACCGACATGACAAACAAGAGCAGAAAGTTCAGCATCGCGAGGGCGATGTACGGCAGCTGCTTGCCGAGCAGGAACTCCAGCCGGGTCACCGGCGTGACGTAAAGATTGACGATGGAGCCGAGCTCCTTCTCGCGCACCACGGCGAGTGCGGCCAGCATGGCCGGGATCAGCAAAAGCAGAAGCGGAATCACGGCCGGCACCATCGCCACCATGCTTTTGACGTCCGGGTTGTAGCGAAAGCGGGTCTCGATATTGACCAGCCCTCCCAACTCGGCGCCGGTGGTGCGCGCGGCCATATCCGCCAGCCAATGCGCATGCATGCCCTGCACATAGCCGCGCACGGTTTCGGCGCGCGCGGGCATAGCGCCGTCTATCCAGGCGCCTATCTGCACCGGCGTGCCGCGCCTGAGGTCGCGCGCAAAGCCCGGTGGGATTTCGAGGGCCAGGCTCAGCTCCCCCGAGCGCATGCGCCGGTCGAGCTCCTCATAGTCCTGCAGAGGCGGCTGCTCGATGAAGTAGCGCGAGCCCGAGATGCTGAGTACGTAATCCCGGCTAGTGGTGGTCTGGTCGCGATCGAGCACGGCGAAGCTCAGGTCCTCGACGTCCATGCTGATGCCGTAGCCGATCACCAGCATGAGGATGAAGCTGCCGAGCAGCGCGAGCGTGGCGCGAATCGGGTCGCGCTGCAGCTCCTGGGATTCGCGCCGGGCGTAGCTGAACATGCGCCGCAGGTCGAACGCCTTGCGCTTAGGCTGCGCGGCCTGTGGCGTGGCTTGCGGCACGGCCTCCGCCACCGGCGCCGGTTCGGCGAGCGCGTGTTCGGCTACGGCTTCTTCCAGATAGGCGACGAAGGCATCGTCCAGGCTCGCGGCGTCGCGCCGTTGCATAAGCTCCTCGGGCGTGCCGCTGACCAGCACCCGGCCGGCATGCATGAGCGAGATGCGATCGCAGCGCTCGGCTTCGTTCATGAAGTGCGTGGAAATGAAAATCGTCACCCGGTCGCGCCGCGACAGCTCGATGAGCATGCGCCAGAAGCCATCGCGCGCGACCGGATCGACGCCCGAAGTTGGTTCGTCGAGGATGAGCATCTCCGGGCCGTGGATCATGGCGACGGCCAGCGACAACCGCTGGCGCACTCCCAGCGGCAGCGCGCTCGGCAGGCTGTCCATGACCTCGGCGAGCTCGAAGCGCTGCGCCATGGCCTCCACCCGCGCCGGGATGTCTTCCGCCGGCATGCGGAACAGCTTGGCGTGCAGCTCCAGGTTCTGGCGCACCGTGAGCTCCGGATACAACGAGAAGGACTGCGACATGTAGCCGACGCGCCGGCGCGTCTCCAGGTCGCGCGGGTCGATCTCGTGACCGAGCAGCCGCGCCTCGCCCTCAGTGGCCGGCAGCAGCCCCGTGAGCATTTTCATGGTGGTGGTCTTGCCGCAGCCGTTGGAGCCGAGAAAACCGAAGATCTCGCCGCGCTCGACGCTCAACTCCACGCTATCGACCGCGGTGAAATCACCGAAGCGCTTGGTCAGGCCGTGCGCCTCGATGGCAATCTCGGGTTCGCCCTCCTGCCCGCGCGGCAGGATCTCGACCGGCCGGTAGCCCTGCTTCTTCTCCTCCGGCAGCAAGGCGATGAAAGCCGCCTCCAAGGCGTTGGTGCCGCTGCGTTCGAGCAGCTCTTTGGGCGTGCCGGTGGCAAGCACCCGCCCCGCGTCCAGCGCCACCAGCCAGTCGAAGCCTGCGGCTTCTTCCATGTAGGCGGTTGCGACCAGCACGCTCATGCCGGGCCGGTTGGCACGGATGGTCTCAATCAGCTCCCAGAATTGGCGCCGCGACAGAGGATCGACGCCGGTCGTCGGCTCGTCCAGGATGAGCAGCTCAGGATCGTGGATCAGCGCACAGCACAGCCCGAGCTTTTGCTTCATGCCGCCGGAGAGTTTGCGCGCCGGGCGGTCGGCAAAAGGCGTGAGCCCGGTCGCTGAGAGCAGGTCGGCGATGCGCCGCTCGCGCTCGGCGCGATCGTGCCCGAACAGGCGCCCGAAAAAATCGACGTTTTCCGCCACCGACAGGGTCGGATAAAGATTCTTGCCCAGCCCCTGCGGCATATAGGCAATGCTCGGCCCCACCGCATTGCGGTGGCGGGCATCGCGCATGTCGCCGCC
>JAJUGG010000044.1 GCA_029268285.1 Ectothiorhodospiraceae bacterium
CGCGTTTCCTCCGTAGGAGCGGCTGCCGGCCGCGACCCTTCCTACGAAGCTACGCGATGCAAATGCGGCTCGTTCCCATCTATCTCCTCTAAAAGCGACCCACGCCACAGCTCTGAAATTGCCTCTTTGTAAACATTCAAAAAAAATATATATTAGGCCCCGAGACCCGATGCTCCTGATGAGGGAGGACAGATGTCCACCGTTTCACTAAGTAATAACAGCACGGCCTCTGACGAGGTCTACTATCGGCCCAAGGGCAATGAAGTTGCCTTATTCGAGCATGCATCCCGCCACGGTTTGCCGGTGCTGATCAAAGGCCCGACCGGCTGCGGTAAAACGCGCTTCGTCGAGCACATGGCCGAGCGCCTGGGGCGCAAGCTCTATACCGTCGCGTGCCATGACGACCTGACTGCAGCCGATCTGGTGGGGCGCCATCTGATCGGCGCGGAGGGCACCTTCTGGCAGGACGGGCCGCTGACGCGCGCCGTACGCGAAGGGGCCATCTGCTACCTCGACGAAGTTATCGAGGCGCGCAAGGACACGACGGTTGTGCTCCACCCGCTTGCCGACCATCGCCGTGTGCTGCCGCTCGATGCCACTGGCGAGCTCCTGGAGGCCGCTCCCGGTTTCATGTTGGTAGTTTCGTACAACCCTGGCTACCGCAACTTGCTCAAAGGGCTCAAGCCCAGCACCCGGCAGCGTTTTGTCGCCATGGCTTTCGACTATCCGGAAGAGGCCGACGAGATCGAGATCGTCATCGCCGAATCCGGTGTCGACGAGGACTACGCGACGAAACTGGTGGCCTTAGCGCGGGCGCTACGCCACTTGGGTGAGCACGATCTGGAAGAGGCCGCTTCGACGCGCTTGCTCATTCACGCCGCGCGGCTCATCGGCGACGGCCTCGATCCCATGGAGGCTTGCGAGGCTTGCCTGGCGCAGCCGCTTAGCGATGATCCTGCCACTCTGGGCGCGCTCATGGACTTGGCCCGAGTACATCTCGGCTCGGCAGCGTAAGGAGGACGGAAGCCAGGCGTTGCTCTGCCTATAAAGATGTAGAAGAAATACTTTTAACAAAAGGCGCTACGGCGCCCAGCCGGATCCTGAAGGAATTTCAATAAAGAGGACACCGCTATGTCAGAGCGATTTACCAAGAGCATGGCGCGCAACATTTATTACGGTGGCAGCGCGTTCTTCATCTTGCTGTTTCTGGGGCTCACCTTCGACACCGTGACGGCTCTGCCGGAGCGCGACAACCGCGACCAGCTGACCGAAGAGGTCGCGCGCGGCAAAGAGGTCTGGGAAGTGAACAACTGCGTGGGCTGCCACTCGCTGATGGGTGAGGGTGCTTATTTCGCGCCCGAGTTGGCGAACGTGTTCGACCGCCGGGGCGGCGCCGACGAGGCGACCTTCAAGACCTATCTGAAGGGCTGGATGATGGCGCAGCCTATTCCCGCGCCGGGCCGCCGCAAGATGCCTCAGTTCCACCTCACCGACCAGGAAATCAACGATCTGGCCGAGTTCCTGATCTGGACCTCGCGGATCGACGACAACAACTGGCCGCCGAACATCGAAGGCTGATCCGCCGACCTTCCGATTCGCCAGGAGTAAGGAATAGAACTAATGAAGTATAAGAGCCAAGCGGTTGCGAAGCCTTATTTCGTCTTCGCGCTGATCTTGTTCGTGGGGCAGATCGTGTTCGGCCTCATTCTCGGGACTCAGTACGTGATCGGGGACTTCCTGTTCCCGGCCATTCCCTTCAACGTGGCCCGCATGGTCCACACCAATCTGCTGATCGTGTGGCTGTTGTTCGGCTTCATGGGCGCGACCTATTACCTAGTGCCCGAAGAGTCGCAGCGGGAACTGCATAGTCCGCTGCTGGCTTGGGTACTGTTCTGGGTATTCGCCGCAGCCGGCACGCTGACCATCATCGGCTATCTGGCCGTGCCGTACGCGAAGCTCGCGGAGATCACCGGCAACCATCTGCTGCCGACCATGGGCCGCGAATTCCTGGAGCAACCGACTATCACCAAGATCGGCATCGTGGTGGTAGCCCTGGGCTTCCTTTATAACGTCGGCCTCACCGTGCTCAAGGGGCGCAAGACGGTCGTTAACATCGTTCTGATGACGGGCCTCGTGGGCCTGGCCGTGTTCTTCCTGTTCGCGTTCTACAACCCCTCGGCGCTTACGCTCGACAAGTACTTCTGGTGGTGGGTTGTGCATCTGTGGGTGGAAGGCGTCTGGGAGCTCATTCTCGCCAGCATTCTCGCCTTCGTGCTGATCAAGACCACTGGCGTCGACCGCGAGGTTATCGAGAAGTGGCTGTACGTGATCATCGCCATGGCGCTGATCAGCGGCATCATCGGCACCGGTCATCACTACTTCTACATTGGTGCGCCGGAGTACTGGCTGTGGCTGGGTTCGGTTTTCTCGGCCCTGGAGCCGCTGCCCTTCTTCATGATGATGCTGTTCGCCATCAATATGGTCCGGCGGCGTCGTCGCAACCACCCCAACCGTGCGGCGACGACATGGGCGATCGGCTGCGCTGTAATGGCCTTCCTGGGCGCGGGCGTGTGGGGCTTCCTGCATACCCTGGCTCCGGTGAACTACTACACCCACGGCAGCCAGCTGACGGCGGCTCATGGCCATCTCGCCTTCTTCGGCGCCTACGCCATGATCGTGATGGCGATCATCTCCTACGCCATGCCGCTGATGCGCGGGCGCGTTGCCAACAATGCTCAGGCGCAGAAGCTGGAGATCGCCTCTTGCTGGCTGATGAGCATCGGCATGCTGCTGATCACGCTGTTCCTGACCGGCGCCGGTGTCCATCAGGTCATGCTGCAGCGTTGGCCGGAGTCCGGCGAGGCGCTGGCCTTCATGGCGACGCATGACGCCTTGGCTGGCTGGTTCTGGGCGCGCTTGGCCGCGGGCGGACTGTTCACCCTGGGCCTGATCGCCTACCTCGTCAGCTTCTTTGTGCCGCAGCGCGAAGTCGCCCCGACCGAGGATGCCGAGGCGCAAACCGCCGCGGCTTAAAGTCCGACACCCCGGCCGGCTCAGGCCGGTCGGGGGTTTTGGAACTAACCACAAAGGCGCAGAGCGAAGCAAAACCAGCTGTGGGACCGGCCCCCTGGCCGTGAGCAGCGAAGGCCTGAACCATTCGCGGCCAGGAGTCGCTCCTACAGGCAATCTTTCTTCTTCTCTGGGTCCTCTGCGCCTCTGTGGTTAATACCCATCCGTTAATCCCAGTGCCCCACGGGAGCCGATTATGGAAGAAATGGTAGGTGTCCGTTGGCACCGTCTGATCACCCGCTTGGCCAACCATGAGCACCGCGATGCGGCGGTTCGGCTGGAGGCGGAGCAGAACCGGCTTGCCATGATCTTCCGCGCCTTGGGTGGCGACCCCGGCTTACAGGTGAAGCCGGCTACCGCGCGCGCAGTAAGTGCGCGGCGGCGGTGGCTGCAGCGTGTCGCCGGAACCGGACAGCGTTACCAAATGGCCTGGCGCGAGGAAGACTGCGTGCGCCTGCCGGAGCGCATCGCGCTGTTCTCCGAGACTGCCCTCAACCGAGACCTCTACTTGTGGCTGACAGCGCTGGCGAGCCGCGGCCAGCCGCGCCGGGAAGACTGGTTCGTCGGCAATCAACGCCTGGTTGCGCGCACGCTCTCGGAATTGCCTGGATTGGAGCCTGTGTATCGGCGGCTAAGCGTGGCGGTGCTACGGATGCGGCCCGAGCCGCAGAGCTTGCGCGGAGATGAGGGGCGACGCGAGCGCGCCATCCAGGATGCGCTGCGGGTTCCGGGTTGCCGCGAAGTGCTGCCCGAGGCGCGCGGCGAGCCGCGGCCGGTACCGCTGTGGCTCTACCCCAGCCTTGGGCTGGATGGGGCAGCGCCGGTCGCGCGCGAGGAGCCGGAAGGCGAGGCCGGCGCGGCGGGTAGCACGCGCAGCGCTAAACTGCGCCGTCGCGGCGAGTACGTCGACGACATCGACGGTCGCAACGGCCTGATTGTGTTTCGACTAGAAAGCCTGTTCTCCTGGTCCGAGTACGTCCCGGTAGATCGCACCGTGGACGACGAAGAGGATGAGGACGCAGCCCGTATTGCCGAGGATCTCGACCGCATCAGCATTACCCGCAGCGGAACGGCGCCGGCCTCCAGGCTGCGCCTTGATCTCGATTTGCCTGCTACGGCGGAGGACGACATTCCGCTCACCGACGGTCGCTTGCTGCCGGAATGGGATTGGCGTAGCCAGACGCTGCGCGAGAACTACTGCCGGGTCATCCCTATGCTGCCGCGCGATGCCGAACCCGGGCCGTTGCCGGAGTACTTGCGGGGGCCGGCCCAGAAGCTGCGCCGCCGTTTCGAGGCGCTGCGCCTGGATAGGCAGTGGCAAGGGCGTCAGCCGCAGGGCAGCCAGCTGGATCTAGCGGCCTGCGTCAGCTACCAGGCCGATCGCCAGCGCGGTCATGCCTCGGCCGATGCGCGGCTGTGGCGAGACCTCAACCCCGGCCACCGCGATCTCGCCTGCCTGGTGCTGGCGGATCTGTCGCTTTCCACCGATGCCTGGGTGGACGATCACCATCAGGTCATCGACGTCATCCGTGACAGTCTGCAGCTGCTCGGGGAGTCCTTGGACGCCGGCGGCGACCGCTTCGCCCTGTACGGGTTTTCGTCCAAGAAGCGCGGGCATGTGCGTTTCAACATGATCAAGAACTTCGCCGAGCCCTGGAGCGACATCACGCGAGGACGTGTGCAGGCGCTGGAGCCTGGCTACTACACCCGCATGGGGGCCGCCATCCGTCAGGCGAGCGAAATTCTCGCCGAGCAGCCGGCGAGCCAGAAGCTTTTGTTGCTGCTCACCGACGGCAAGCCCAACGATCTGGACCTATACGAGGGGCGCTACGGGGTTGAAGATACCCGCCATGCGCTGATAGAGACGCGGCGTAACGGCGTCGAGCCGTTCTGCGTGACCATTGATCAGGACGCCGCGGACTACCTGCCGTACCTGTTCGGCAACCAACGTTTCGTGCTGCTGCGCAAGCCCACCGAGCTGCCCGAGTTGTTGCCGCGACTTTACCTGACGCTGACCGGGAGGCCCGCATGAGTGCTTCACCTGATGTACTAACCAGTCAAGCCGTCGAGCCGGCGGAGGCCAAGCATCTGCCGGGCGATCTGGCGATGTGGTTTTTCATCCTCGTCGAATTGGCGGCTTTCGGTCTGCTGTTCGCAAGCTTCGCCATTGCCCGTTTTCTGGAGCCGGAAGCCTTCGCTGCCGGCGCCGAAACGATTCATGCCGGTGCCGGGTTGGCAAATACCCTGGTTCTGCTCACCGGCAGCTTCTTCGTGGCGCGCGCGGTGACGGCCATCCGTGCCGGAGGCGTGGAGCGCTGCGTTAACTGGCTATGGGCGGGTGTGGCCTCTGGTGTGGTGTACGCCGTCATCAAGTTCAGCGAGTACGGACAGCTCATCGGTGATGGCTACAACCTGCGCAGCGGCACTTTTTACTTCTTTTATTTCTTCACCACCTTTTTTCACCTCATGCACGTGGTGCTGGGGATGATCATCCTTGTGGCCGTGGCGCTGCGTTGTCGGCGCGGACTCTACAGCGCCGCCGACCACCGAGGGGTGGAGACGGGCGCTAGCTATTGGCACATGGTCGATCTGGTTTGGTTGGTGCTGTTCCCCATCGTCTACGTCCTATTGTGAGGCTGCCATGAACCGACTGACCGCGATCTGGATAGGGCTGCTCGTGCTGACTGTCGCTTCCTATGTGCTGGGACATGGCATGTCCGGCGCCTGGCTGCCGCTCACGGTGCTCGCGCTCGCCGCCGTCAAAGGGCAGCTCGTCATCGACCACTTCATGGAACTCGCCCACGCACCGCGGCTATTTCGCTACGCCGTCAGCGGCTGGCTGTTCGGCGTGTTGGGTTTGATGGCGGTGTTCGAAACCGTGGTGTGAATAGAGGCGCCCCTGGGCGCAGGCCGAGAAAAGAACGCTTGTAGAGGAGCGCCTCGCGGCAGCTCCTCAAGAGTACGGTCTAGCCACAGAGCACACAGAAGATCTCCGGGCTGGGAATACTCTCTCCCCGCCTTTCCGTGTTCAGCCGTGGCTCATTCACCTTCTGTAGAAGTAGGGTGCGTACCACACACCGCGTCTTGACCCTCCGCGCAATGGTGCGTGATACGCACCCTACGGAGCTGGGTTTTAAAGATCTTTTAGCCACGGATGCACACGGAAGGAAGGATTGAGTTTAGTGCCTGTCCGTGTATTCCGTGCCTAACGTCATCTCCTGCAGTAGTAGGGTGCGTATCACGCACCAGCATCGGCCTGTGTCGCTGGAACGGTGCGTGGTACGCGCCCTACGAAGATCGCTCGCTGCGCGTCCCGTCGAGCGACTCGGCGGCCTTGAAGGGGGCGACAAGAGCGGCGGCATATCGAACTCACCGTGTCACATCAGCTTCGGCAACACAGTAAAAGAGGCTTTTGCCTTTCTCCGTGCCTCCGTGGTTAATCTCTTGTCTCACTCGAACGCACTACCAACCGCAGCTTCGTCATGACGTCCAGGTTGGCTTGTTCCATGGCGCTTAGTGCTGCGAGGGCGGCTTCGCGGTTGCCGGCGTGGAAGTAGTCCACGGCGGCCTTGGCCTGTAGGTGCACCTCGCGATGCGGTGCCTCCAGTGCACGAAAGTCGGCGCTGCCGCCGAAGTAGGCTTCGCCTAGGCCTTGATAGTACCAGCGTCCGAGCCGGCACTGAGTTTCGTCGGGGAACTCCGCCGAGGTGGCTTGCGATAGCCCCATGAAGACGCGGTACACCTCGAGCTTGATTTCGAGTTCCTCCAGGTTGGCAAGCTCGATCTCGCTGAGGGTTGCCGCGAAGGACAGTGCGTCGCCGCTCTGGTGTGCCAGGGACAACAGCTCGGAGGTGCTGTTCAGGACACCATCGGCGTCGGCGCTTAGCTTGTCGGCATCGGCGGCATTGCGGTGCATGGTGGCGTCGGTGCGCTCGGATTGGTTTTGAATCTCGGCGATCAATTCGCCGATTTGCCGCGTCGCATCGCCGGTACGTGTGGCGAGGCTGCGCACTTCTTGTGCCACCACCGCGAAGCCGCGTCCGGAATCGCCGGCGCGGGCGGCTTCGATGCTGGCATTCAGCGCGAGCAGGTTGGTCTGTTTGGAGATGCCATCGATCATGGCGACGAAGTCGCTGATGCGCGTAGCGTCTTCATTGAGGGCGGTAACCTGGCCAGCGGCTTCGGCGATGTGCTGATTCATCCCGGCAAGCCCGGCCACCATGGTCGCCAAGGCTTTTCGGCTGATCTCTGTTTCCTGCGTGGTGCGCTCCGTTGCTTGGCGGTTGTTGGCAAGCAGCCGCGAGAGGTCGGCAAAGGACTCTCGCAGGGCTACGACGGAGGCACCGAAATCGGTGAGATTGGCGAATACGCGCTGGTTCAGCGCCCGGTCGCGTTCCAGTTCGGCGATGCTGTTACGCAAGTCATCACGTTCGGTCCTGAGCCGCTCGGCTTCGATTCGCGCTGCGCGCGCTGCTTCCTCCGCAGCGGCCAGTTGTCCGCGCAATGATTCGATTTCTCGGTGTTTCCTTGAAAACATGACCTCACCCATACCGGCAGCTCGCCCCATAAGATATATTATATGTGCATCTTATTGGTCGTAACAACGAATAATGCTGTTTTCATCGGAGTACGTGATGGTAGCCAAGACCCGCTCTCCCGCCGCTCAAAGGCCGCGCCCGGCGCATGCGGTGTTCTTCCCCGCCGCGGTCTTGTATGGCGCGGTGGTCCTGCCGCTCTCGGTGCAGTCCATGCTGGGCGGCTGGAGCGTGCCAGGGTTAGCGACGGGGCTGGGCCATGGGCACGAGATGTTGTTCGGCTATGCGCTGGCGGTCGTCGCGGGGTATCTGCTCGGCCCTACCGAACGCGGTCGCTTGTGGGGCATGCTCGCGCTCTGGCTGCTGGCGCGAGGGAGTTTCCTGTTGGCGCCGGGCAGCCTGTTGGCAGTGCTGCCGAACGCGGCTTTCGCCCTGGTGCTGGCGGGGCAGGTCGCGCCGAAGTTTCTCGGCGCCGCCAAGAAGCTGAGAAACCAAGCCTTCGCTCCCGTGCTGATCGCGATCTGCATTGCCGCCGCGCTTGTGCCCGCGGTCCGACATTTTGGCATGGCCTGGGCGCAGCACGTCTTATTGCTGGAGGCGGTGTTGTTGTTCGCCTTGCTACTGTTGTTCATGGGCGGGCGCGTCATCGCGCCGGCCGCCGCCGGCCAGCGCGCACGCCAGGGCGAGCATCTGGAGGCGCGGGTGCAGCCGCGGATTGAGGGCGGTTTGATCGTGGCCATGGCACTGGCAGTGGTAGCGGCGCCGTTTCCGGCCTTGCGGCTGCCGGCGGCCGCGGTCGTGGCCACAGCGGGGCTGTTGGCGCTAATCAGGCTGTATCGCTGGGAGCTTTGGCGGTGCCGAGCCAGGGTAGACCTGATCTGCCTAGGCATTGGCTATGCTTGGCTGGCTATCGGCCTTCTTGTCCTGGCGGCGTCATTGGCGGCCGCTCAGCACCTGACGACATCCCTGCACATCCTTACCGTCGGCGCTTTGGGAACGCTCACTACAGGAGTCATGGGGCGGGTGCGCCTGCAGCGCGCCAAGCTGGACCCGGGGAGGTCGATAACGCTACCAGCCTCCGCTTTGCTGATGGCGGTGGCCGTGGTGGCGCGCGTGCTGGGCGGGGCAGGGGCGGCCGACGTTGTGACCGCGTATTGGCTGGCTGCGCTGGCGTGGTCCGCGGCCATGCTGTTGCTGGCTCGATTGCTGTTCCGCGTGCCCGCGCGCTAATCGTCGCTGTCGCAATCTATGGCAGGTTGATGTTTGGCTATATGCGCCCTATGGTGAACGAGAAGCAGGAGGCTTTCTCGCGTTTGCGGGAGCGATTTTTCGTAATCCAGGAAGGAGAACAAAAATGGCGGATCGCCATCGCTCATCGCCCTTTTATTCATCGCTCAAGATATTCGGCTGGATTGTTCTGGCTCTGATGGTCTTATCCATTCTGTATGCCGGTTGGACCTCTCTGGTGAACTGGAGTTATATCCGCGTCTAGCTCGCGGCAGGGCTTTATCAAGAGGCCCTGCTTTAAAGGCTGGTAGGCAGATTCCACGACAGGGAGTCATGGGTCATGACCAAGCGCCAGGCACGATGGTTTTTTCTCGTCTGCACGTTCGGCTTTGCCGCGATATTCATCGCATTGACGATACATAGTCATACGCGGTTTCCCGAATTAACTAACGCTGACCAATTGTCGCCAGACGTCGTTGCGGGCAAAGACGTTTGGCATGCCAATAACTGCATCAACTGCCATACCCTATTTGGTGAAGGTGCGTATTACGCGCCGGATCTCACAAAGATTACCGATCACCGCGGCACGGAATACTTAAAGGCGTTTCTGCGCGATCCGTCGGCGTTCTATTCCGAGGAAAAGCACCGTCGGGTCATGCCCAACCCCGAGCTCACAGAGGAAGAGATCACCCAGGTTATCGCTTTCCTCGAGTGGGTTAGTAAGGTCGACAATCAGAACTGGCCGCCGCGTCCGATTCTGGTGTCCGGCGGCACCTTCCCCGGTACAGCGGTCGCACCCGATGTCGACCCAACCGAAGGCGCGGAAGGCCTGAGTTCGACGGCGGCTGAAGGCGAAGCCTTGTTCCGACAAAGCCCGCCGGCGTGTTTTACCTGCCACTCCACCGCACCTGGTGTGAACCTGGCTGGTCCGACCCTGGCAGGCATTGGAACCCGCGCGGCGCAGGTCATCGAAGATCCGAATTACACGGGTAATGCTCAGACGCCGGAAGAGTATCTGGTCGAATCCATTCTGGAGCCCAGCGCGTATCTGGTGCCGGGCGAAATCTACGGCGCAAACGGCATGTCCTTCATGCCTAACAACTATAGCGATCAGTTAACCGAGGAGCAGGTGCAACTGCTGGTCGACTACATGATGACGCTGAAATAGGAGCCGAAGGAATGCGCTACCGCTCACAGATCGTCGCCTATTGGTATTTCGCTGTGGCCATGTGCCTGTTCGGCCTGCAGTTGGTATTCGGCCTGCTCATGGCTGCCAAGTACCTGGGGCCGGATCCGCTGCTGGAGTTCCTGCCTTTCGACCGCGCCAAAGCCATTCACACCAATATTCTGATCGTTTGGGTGCTCGCGGGCTTCATGGGGGCGGTGTATTACGTCGTGCCGGAAGAGTCGCGTACCGAGTTGCATAGTACCAAGCTGGCTTATTGGGGCTTGGTGATTTGGGTGATCATGGGTGTAACAGCGGTCATCGGCTATCTGTTCGGCTACACCCATGGGGTGAAGATGCTGGAGCAGCCGCTGCCGCATAAGATGGCCATCGTCGTGGTGATGTTGATGATGTTCTACAACGTCTTCATGACCATCAAGAAAGCCAAGCGCTGGACCGTCACGGAGGGCGTTCTGCTCGCGGGCCTCGTCCTCGCGGCCTTGCTGTATCTGCCGGCTTTGCTGCGCTACGAGAATTACACCATCGAAGGCTTCTACCGCTGGTGGACGATTCACCTGTGGGTGGAGGGCGTCTGGGAGATGATTCAGGCGAGTCTGCTCGCGTTCCTTCTCATACGCTTGTCCGGCGCAGACCGCGAAGTCATGGAGAAATGGCTGTACGTCATCGTCGGCCTGGTGTTCCTAGCCGGCATTCTGGGTACCGCGCATCACTATTATTGGATCGGCGTGCCGCAGTACTGGCTGCCGCTTGGCGGATTCTTCAGCGCGCTGGAGCCTCTGGCGCTGTTCGGCATGGCCATTTATGCCTACTTCGCCATGCGTCGCTCCCGGCTCGATCATCCCAACGGCCTCGGCATTCATTGGGCCGTGGGGAGCGCCGTGTTTACCGTATTCGGTGCCGGTATCTTGGGCTTGGCTCATACTTGGCCAGCGGTGAATAAGTGGACGCACGGCACGCTGATCACGCCTATGCACGGCCACTCGGCCTTCTACGGCGCCTACGTCATGATCGTGCTCGCCATGATCGTCTACACCATGCCTTATCTCACCCGCGGCCGCTCCGAAAGTGGTTCGACCATGGGCTACTGGGCGTTCTGGCTGCAGATTGCCGGCATGTTCGGCATGACGTTGTCCTTTGCGACTGCCGGTATTGCCCAAACTTATCTCGAACGCATCATGGGCCTGGGGTATCTCGATACGCAGTGGGAAATTCAAGTCCACTTCCTCATGCTTGTGGGTACCGGCAGTGTGTTCGTGATCGGGGTGATCCTGTTCATCTGGGACTTCTTCCGCTATCCGCCGCGCATGGACATCGACCCGAACGTGCCGGCGGACGATCGCTGGGAGCGCAACGCTGCGGCAGCACGGACCTGAAATGAGTGATGTAAGTGCAGAGATCATGCAGGTGGCGGCGCAGCCTTATTACGTCGCCGCCGCTGATGAGGTAGAGATCTTCGAGCAGTGCCATGCTCAGGGGCTGGCGGCCATGCTCAAGGGGCCGACCGGTTGCGGCAAGACGCGCTTCGTGGAGTACATGGCGTGGCGGTTGAACCGGCCGCTGATCACAGTGGCCTGTCACGATGATCTCTCCGCGAGCGACCTGATCGGCCGTTACCTGGTGCGCGACGGCGGCACCGTTTGGCAGGACGGGCCGCTGACGCGTGCCGTGCGGGAAGGCGCCATCTGCTACCTGGACGAAGTGGTCGAGGCGAGGCAGGACACTGTGGTGGTCATACACTCGCTCACCGACCATCGCCGCTTGCTGCCCATCGATAAAACCGGCGAGGTGCTGGAGGCGCCGCCGGAGTTCCAGTTGGTGGTCTCCTACAACCCTGGCTACCAGCACGTGCTCAAGGACTTTAAGCCCAGCACGCGGCAGCGCTTCGTGAGCCTGGAGTTCGACTTCCCGCCGCTGGAGCGCGAAGCCCAAATCGTGGCTCACGAAAGCGGCGTAGAGCGTGACACGGCCCATGTGCTAGTCACGCTCGGCCAGCGTCTGCGGGCATTGCGCGACCAGGGTTTGGCCGAGGTGCCGAGCACGCGCTTGCTGGTGGCGGCCGCGCGTCTCATCGCCAAAGGCATACCGGCCCGACGGGCTTGCGAGGTGGCGCTGATCTCGCCACTGTCGGACGATCCGACCGTGCAGGGCGCGATGTCGGATCTCGTCGATGCCGTGCTGGTCTAGGCTCGCGGCATGGCCGAGCCGGAAGAGGTCATCATCGATGCCGCCCAACGCGCCACTGTTGCGGTGGGGCGGGTGTGGCGGCGGCACTATGCTAGCCGCCGATCAGTAGAGGGTGCTTGGCTGGCCGATCACAAGGAGCGTTTGCGCCTCCTGATCACAGCTTTGTTCGGCTCCGAGATCCACATCCGGACGGCTGAGCCGCCCGCGCCGCCCAGCTTTCTCGCCCGGCTGCTGCGGCGCCAGCCGCGGTCGTTGGTTGAGCACCGAGCTTTGCCTGGTAGCGACGGCCAATCTGTATTTCTGCCCCCGTTTCTTACCGGATACGCCGCGCTGCCCGCGGAGCGGGTGTATCGCGTGCTCGGTCTATTGCAGGCGGTGCGCGCGCAGCGCTTGTCGGCGCTTGGAGAACCTCTGCTCGAGCGTGAGCGGCTGGAGCTCGATCTCTTTTTGATCCGCGAGGCACAGGCTGCCGAAGCGGCCGTGGCGCGGGAGTTTCCAGGCACAGCAGGAGACGCCGCCGCCCTGCGCGAAGGTGTTTTGGAGGAGCGCAAGAGCATCCGCGGCCTGAGCGCGCGCGAGCAAGCCGTGGAGCAGCTCTACCTTGACGTGTTGCGCAGCCCGCCGCGTGTGCGTGATATCCCCGATATTCGGGAGTCGCTAGCATGGGCCGAGCAACAGGCCCAGGGACTACAGACCATAGCCGGCTTGTACCGCGGCTTGCTGCATGACCTTTGGTGGGGCGTGTTGTATCCGCCTCGCTTGGCTCCGAACACTGGCAAAGCGCCGGGAGACGACGATTCGGACGCCGAGATGCAGGAGCAGAAGGTCGGGCGTTTGCGCCGTCGGCCAAAGGCGCGGGACGCGGTGGAAGGCGAGGACGAAGATCCGCCGGGCGCTTGGATGGTGCAGGGCGATGATCCGCACGAGCATGCCGAGGACCCGATGGGCCTGCAGCGTCCGACCGACCGCGACGATAGCAGCAGCCCGGACGATCTTGCGGATTCCTTGTCAGAGCTGGATGAAGCGCGCTTGGTGGCCACACCTGAACGCGCTAAGGAGGTGCTGCTCAGCGATGATAGCCCTGAACGCATCTCCACCGCCGACATTGCAAGACCCGAGGCGACCGGCATTGTGTATCCGGAGTGGGATTATCGCATCGGCGCCTATCACCACCCTGGCGTTACGGTGCGACTGAAACAGACCGAAGCGGTCGACACGGAGTGGGCTGCGCAAGTCATGGACAAGCATCGGCCGCTATTGATGCAGGTGCAGAGGCAGTTCGAGAAACTGCAGCCGCGGCGGGTGGAGCTGCGTGCCCAGCCGGATGGAGACGACATCGATTTGGATGCCTACGTCTCCGCCTACGCAGATATGCGCGCCGGTGGGCTGCTGCCGGAGCGACTCTATAAGACCACGCGGCCCGGCCGCCGCGACATCGCGATCTACCTGCTGGTGGACATCAGCGGCTCCACCGATTCCTGGATCGAAGGCACGCAGCGCATCATCGACGTGGAGAAAGAGGCGCTGCTGATTGTCTGTCGCGCGCTCGAAGCGCTGGGCGACCCGTACATGATCGAGGCCTTCTCGGGCGAGGGGCCGCGCAATGTTTCGGTGTGGTCGCTGAAGCGTTTCGAGGAGCTTGATTGCCGGCTGGTGGATGACCGCATCGCCGCCCTTGAGCCCGACCGCTACACCCGAGCCGGCGGCGCCGTGCGCCATGCTACGGCCCAACTGGCGCGCCGCGGCGAAAGCCAGCGCTTGCTGCTGCTGCTCTCGGACGGCAAGCCCAATGATGTGGATCACTACGAAGGCCAGTACGGCATCGAAGACCTGCGTCAGGCCGTGGCCGAGGCCACTCTGGAGGGCATCCACTGCCACTGCCTAACCGTCGATCGCGCCGCACCTGCCTACATCGCTAAGATCTTCGGCGTCGGGCGCTACAGCGTCCTGCGCAACCCAAGCCGTCTGCCGGCCGTGCTGGTGGATTTGCTGGGGCAGTTGGTGAAGGTGTAGGGCGGTGCGCGCGGGGGGCACAGAGAAAGGCAAGCGCTTTTTTGTGTGAGAGCGGCGAGTTCGCCGTGATTCTTTCGGCTTTTGTGGCGCCTGCGGCGCCATTCGCGGCGGGGTCGCCGCTCCTACAGGGCTCGTTCACGTCCCCAGCTCCGTAGCTCCGTAGGGTGCGTATCTCGCGCCGTTCCAGCCGAGCCAACCGATGCTGGTGCGTGATACGCACCCTACGGGAGGTGCTCGCTGCGCGTCCCGCCAGCGCCGTAGGGCGCAATCACGCAGCATTGCGCCGAACGCGTTGGCCTTTCTCCGGGTCCCCGTATCTCCGTACTTCAATCCCAAGCAGACGGTAAGCTCAGAATCAGCCTGCCTCCAACGCCTGCCTGAGGTCGTCGATCAAATCCTCCGCGTCCTCCAGGCCGATGGACAAGCGGATCATGCCGTCGGTGATGCCGCGCCGCTGGCGTTCTTCCGCGCTCATGCCGTGGTGGGTGGTGGCAAAAGGCAGGGTGGCGAGGCTTTCGGCGCCGCCCAGGCTGGGCGCGTTGGCGATGAGTTTTAATCGATCCACCATGGCGACAGCCGAAGCCTTGTCGGCAAGCTCTACCGTGAGCATGCCGCCGAAGCCGCGCATTTGCTGGCGCGCCAGCGCATGGCCCGGATAGTCCGGCAGGCCGGGGTAGAGCACGCGTTTTACCTTGGGGTGGTCTTGCAGAAACTCCGCCACGGCCTGGGCATTACGGTTATGGCGCTCGACCCGCAAGGGCAGCGTGCGCAGGCTGCGGGCGAGCAGGGCGGCTGTCTCGGGCGCCGGCACCTGGCCGAGGTTCTTCCGCCAGCCGAAGGTCGGTTGCAGCACTTCGGCAGAGCCGGCCAGCACGCCTGCGGTGAGGTCGCTATGGCCGCCCAGATATTTGGTCGCGCTATGCATGACGATATCCGCGCCGAGTTCCAGCGGTCGCTGGTTCACCGGGGTGGCAAAGGTGTTATCCACCGCGAGCAGCGCGCCATGGGCGTGTGCCTGTTCCGCAATGGTGGCGATATCGAATACCGCCAGCCCCGGATTGGTCGGTGTTTCCAGGAACACCAAGCCGATGCCTTCAAGGTGCTCGTCCAGCCGCTCCAGGTCCGAGTCGAGGATGAAGCGGGTTTTTAGACCCAGCTGCGGGAGCTGCTCGCCCAGCAGTTCCAAGGTGCCGCCGTAGGCATCGCCCACGCACAGTACGCCGTTGCGGCCATGGGCAAAGAACAGCGACGATGCCGCGGCCATACCGGAGGTAAACAGCAGCGCCGATTCCGCCCCCTCTACGCTTGCCAACTTTTGCTCGACGCTGGTGATGGTGGGGTTGAAGCCGTAACGGGTGTAGAGCGGGCCGGGCGTGCGGCCTTCGACGACATCCAGCAGGGCCTCTGTGCTCGGGAAGCGGAACGTCGTGGTGTTATAGAGAGGTGTGAACGGCGAGCCGAGCGGGTCGTCGAGTTCACCGTCGTGAATGCAGCGGGTGGAGAGTTCGCGTTCGCGCGCCATCGTCGCCTCCTAAGTTGAGCCGGATTCCGCCAGGCACTATAGGTCATCCATGGCGAGCCCGTCGTTTCCTCAGTCATTCTGCACCCGCATGGCGCTAGTGACGCCGCCGTGTTCAGCGGTACGGGAGCGACATGCAGTCGCTGAACCCGGATCGAAACTTGATTCAAGTTAAGGTCGCGGGTGCAGCGGCTGCTTAGAGTTCCGGTGCTGGAGCCGTCACAGGGATCAGTGGCCGCCGGCTGCTCCCGGCTTGTCGTAAGCAGCGAGTTTCTCCATCAACTCGCCGCCTTCGCCGGCTGGCGGAATGACCGTCACTTCGGAACCGTTGCGGCGGAACTTCGCAACGACCTTGTCGATGGCTCCGACTGCGGAGCTGTCCCACAGCGACGTGTGGGAAAGGTCCAAGGTGACGTGCGGAACCTTGGTGCTGTAGTGAAAGCCGTCGAGGAAATTATCGACCGCCACGAAGAACAGAGCGCCGGTGACGCGGTAGGTGCGGTGTGTGCCGTCGGCATCGTCGCTGTAGTCGACGTGAATCTGCCGAGCGACTTTGCGCGCGAAGAACAGAGCACTCAACAGCACGCCGGTAAATACGCCAATGGCCAAGTCGTTCGTTGCAACGACGGTCACCACCGTGACCACCAACACGAAGGCATCACCGCGCGGCATCTTGGCCAGCATGGGAATCGAGGTCCAGTCGAAGGTGCCGATACTGACCATGATCATGACCGCAACCAGCGCCGTCATCGGGATTATGGAGACCCAGTCGCCGAGCACCAGAATGAAGAACAACAGATAGACGCCGGCCGCAAACGTAGACAAGCGGCCAAGTCCGCCGGACTTCACGTTGATGACCGACTGCCCGATCATGGCGCAACCCGCCATGCCGCCCAGGAAGCCGGTGGCGATATTAGCCAGCCCCTGGCCCCGGGACTCCATGTTCTTGTCGCTCGGGGAATCCGTCAGATCATCCAGGATGGAAGCCGTGAGCAGTGATTCGAGCAGACCGACCACCGTCAGCGCCAGTGCAGTCGGCAGGATGATCTGCAAGGTCTCGAAGTTGAAAGGGACATCCGGGATCAGGAAGGCCGGGAGCCCGTTGGGCAGGTCGCCCATGTCGCCCACCGTCTTCACGGGCAGATCCATCAAGACCGCGACGCCGGTGAGCGCGACAATGGCTACCAGCGGCGCCGGAATGCTGCGGTTGATGTACGGAAAGCCGTAAAGAATCCCCAAGCCGGCCGCGACCATGGCGTATGCCAACAGGCCGTGGCCGACGAAGTGCGGGATCTGCGCCATGAAAATGAGGATCGCCAGGGCATTGACGAAGCCCAGCATCACCGTGCGCGGGATGAACATCATATAGCGCGCGAGCTTGAGCCAGCCCGCGATCAGTTGCAGAACGCCGGTAAGAATGGTGGTGGCGAACAGGTACTGCAGGCCGTGGTCGGCGACCAAGTCAACCATCAGCAGGGCCATGGCGCCGGTGGCTGCCGATATCATGGCCGGCCGCCCGCCCGCGAAGGCGATGACTACCGCCATGGAAAAAGAGGCATACAGGCCGATTTTCGGATCCACGCCCGCGATGATGGAGAAGGCAATTGCCTCCGGAATTAGCGCGAGTGCGACGACGATGCCGGAGATCAAGTCGCCGCGGACGTTGAAAAACCAACTGTGGCGCCAAGCGTTGGATTTTCGAAGCTCAGAGTGAGATGACATGCACGCGTTCCTAACATTCACGGTGGTGCCGGGGCGCACCGATAAGTGCTCCCGGGCAACGATGGGCAAAACAGAATGACTGGTAGGGCAGAGGCCGACGCTCTGCAACGCGAAGGGGGCGGCCGCGGATGCGTGTACGCCAGCCTAGCCGGTTCTTGTATAAAAGCGCCGGGCGGCTGGAGCATCTAAACCGTGGGTTCAATAAGAACCCCGGAAACGTTCTCGCCGCACGTTCGCGGCCTGGTCCAGTTTCGAGAGGGGCGGAAGTCTAAGGTCTTTGATGCAGCGCCACAAGCGAGCCTCATCACGGCCTGTTATTCTCAACCCAGTTTTCAGCTACAAGATCAAAGGGAGTTTCTATGCTGCGCCGCATCCTGGTTCCGGTAGATTTCTCGACGGCCTCGGCGCGTGCGCTGGCGGTTGCGCGCGACTATGCCCCCGAGGGCGCCATCATTCGTCTCCTGCATGTGCTGAATCCGAGCCAATTGGCCGAGGACAGCGCGAACCCGGTCATTAACCCGATGCACGCGCGCGAGATACGAACCGAAGCAGAGCATCAAGCGCTGGAGAAGCTGCGTACCTGGATGCGTGAGGGGGAAGAGACGGCCATTGAAGTCGGCAGTGCCGCGGAGAAGATCAGCGAGCATGCAGACGACTGGGGCGCTGATCTCATCGCTATGGGAACCCGCGGCCGTACCGGTCTGTCTCACTTCCTCCAGGGCTCGGCCACCGAATGGTTAGTGCGTCACGCGCGGCAGCCGGTGCTCGCCGTGCACGATGTCGAACTGGACCCGGAGCAGAACAGATATCTGCCTCCGAATGCCTAAGCGCATGACGCGTATCGCCTTCTTCCGGCGGCGTCTCAGAACCGTGAAAAAGTCCGCGAAAAAAGTGTTGACGGAATTTTTAGAAGGGGTAAGATGCGCGTCCTTGGTTGGGGCGAACGGCCTCAACCACAGCGAGCAACAGGGCTCGTGAGCTCTTTAAAAAACAAGCCAGACAATTTGTGTGGGTGCTCACGTCGGAGGCATCGGAAGGTGCATTACTCGACGAGAGCAACCTCGAGTCAATTGAGTAGCTTGCGTCGAGCCAGAGACTGGTCGGCTTAACCGACTGTAGAGATTGAACTGAAGAGTTTGATCCTGGCTCAGATTGAACGCTGGCGGCATGCCTAACACATGCAAGTCGAGCGGCAGCAGGCCCTTCGGGGTGCTGGCGAGCGGCGGACGGGTGAGTAA
>JAJUGG010000045.1 GCA_029268285.1 Ectothiorhodospiraceae bacterium
GGCACTGATAAGGCCCAGCCGCGGCCAGAGCTCTGAAAAAAAGGCGCTGTCAAGCTTGCCGTCCCATGCTTTCAGGCGCGCTGCTGCTGTGCGGTTGCGTGGGCAGGGGCGATCCTCGAAGCCGCGCGCATGGTCGTCCCATCGTCCGCTTTCCAAGGCCTCCGCGACTGCATCACGCTGGGCCGATAACTCGTTGAGCAAGTTGAGTGCGAAGGTGGGGCTCCAAACGGATATAAAGGACAAGTCGTCGCAGGCCGCTAACTGACACAGGCTGGCGAACATCGACGCTTCCGAGGTGGGCGCATAGGCGACCCACGGCGGCACGGCAGAGGTCAGGCTTATGAACACGCGCTTGGACCACGGGAGCAAGGCCATGTCGTCGTTGACGTTGCGGTCGATCTGGTTGCGTAAACTCGACGGCACCCAAGAAATCGACCAATAGTGCCGACCGCTTCGCAGACGCGGTTCGAGCCGGTAGAGATCCATCATCCAGGGCTCGAGGGCGTCATCCAGTTCGTCGAGAAAGGCCTGGGTGTACGGAATCCATTTCATTCGCGAGGTCGAGCCGCTGGTAGGCTGATAGCGTTGGCAGTCCATGCCGCTGATGACCCTACCCCCGGCCTCGCGCTGACGCTCCACATACTCGCGCCAGTCCTCGTATTCCGTAACGGGCACTCGTTCCTGAAACTGCTTGAGCGATATATCGGGGGTGATGCCGTGGCGCGTACCGACCTCGGTCGTGGCACTGAGCTTCATTTGCCTTGCAAACA
Organism: Ectothiorhodospiraceae bacterium; assembly: GCA_029268285.1. Taxonomy (GTDB): domain Bacteria; phylum Pseudomonadota; class Gammaproteobacteria; order Nitrococcales; family AK92; genus JAJUGG01. Next base: position 771 of record JAJUGG010000045.1, read on the forward strand.
CGGCCTGCTGAGTGGTTTCGACGTCTTCGAGCGCTTTTTTGAAGCGGTGATATCCGCCTCGCGCGAGCGTCACGCAGGCGCGATGGGCGATACGAGACATTACCATCGACGGTTCCCTCCCTGGAGCCGGCAGCGTCATGGCCCCACTTCCGAGTTAGAAGCGAGCACGGTTCCGGCGTTACGTTTTAAGTATCAAGCGCAACAGATGCGAAGTCAGAACGCGGCGCGACGAAATCTTCCAATACCGCGGGCGCTGAAGCTCAATCGGTTTGGTCGTGCCCCGCCTGCCGGAGCCCTACCGCCTTCCCTAAGCGGTACGGCCCGTTGGTCGACATTATCGATACCGGATTATGGTTTCCGGTGCTGGCGTAACCATAGCATGAACCCCTCCGTCTTCAATATGGCCGGCCTGTCGTCGGCAGGCAACGTTCGCTTACGGTACCCAATAACGCAGTAAAGGAGTTCCCCCCAGCGTGCCAGAAGACTATTTCGACATTGCGTTGAACCTCGGTAGTGCATGGCTCGCCGGCAGCCTGATCGGACTCGAGCGCTCGTTTCGCGGCCGGCCGGCGGGCTTTCGAACGCATGCCTTGGTCTGCACCGCGTCGGCCCTGCTGATGGTACTCGCGGTCTATCAGTTTGAATGGTTCAGCGACGTGCTGCAGGCCGTTCGCGCCGATCCGACCCGAATGGCGCAAGGCATCATGACCGGCATCGGTTTTCTCGGCGCCGGGGTGATCTTCAAGGAAGGCGTGTCCGTGCGAGGCCTGACCACAGCCGCATCAATCTGGGTCACTGCCGCGCTGGGAATCATCTATGGCGTGGGCTTTTACTATCCTGCGGTGCTCGGCACGATCATCACGATAGGCACGCTTTCTATATTCCGCTGGATCGAAGCACGCATGCCCGGCGAGTACTACGCCAATTACCTGATCCGCTTCCCGCGCGACCAAGCCTGGCCCGAAAGCCATGTGCGCGACCTGCTAAAGCAGCATGGCTGCACCATCGCGAGTATGAACTACGAACTCGCGAAAGACGAAGTGTTCGAGTATCGCACCGTGATCAGGACCTTCGATAAAAAGAACTTCGCCAAGCTGGCAAAGGACCTGCGGCGGCGCGAGGACGTGGAAGAGTTTCGGATTACAGTGCGAAGCAAATAATAATGCGCGCCCGAAGGCGCGCATTATTCGGCTCGAAAGCTCGCTTAGGCGGTGATGAAATCGTCTTCGTCGATTTCCATCAGGTTAGCGACGCCGGACTGAATGGCAGCGGCGTGAGCCTTGGTGCGCGGCAGAATGCGCTGGAAGTAGAAACGAGCGGTCTGCAGCTTGGCCTTGTAGAAGCCCTCTTCGCTGGTGCCTGCGGCAAGCTTCTCGGCAGCGACCTTCGCGGCGGCAGCCCAGAAGTAGGCCAACGTGACATAGCCGGAATACATCAGGTAGTCGACAGCCGCGCCGCCGACCTCTTCCGGGTTCTGCATTGCCTTGCCGCCGATGCCCATGGTCATCTCGCCCCACTGCGTGCCGATCTTCGCGAGCGGCGCGACGAACTCCGCAACTGCGTCGTTTCCGGCATTTTCGGTGCAGAACTTCTGGATGACCTTGCCGAAGCTCTTCAGAGCCTCACCCTGGGTACCGAGCACCTTGCGCCCCAGCAAGTCGAGCGCCTGAATGCCGGTGGTGCCTTCGTACAACGTGGAAATACGCGCGTCGCGCAGGTTCTGCTCCATGCCCCACTCGGCGATGTAACCATGGCCGCCGTAGATCTGCATGCCGTGATACGCAGCCTCGAAGCCGACCTCGGTCAGGAAACCTTTGGCGATCGGGGTCAGCAGCGCGAGCTGAGAGGCGGCGTCGGTTCGGGCAGCCTCGTCCGGGCTCTTGTGGGCGATGTCGACCAGCTTGGCGCAGTAGTACATCAGCGCGCGGCCGCCCTCGGCGAAGGCCTTCATGGTCAGCAGCATGCGGCGCACGTCCGGATGGACGATGATGGGGTCGGCCGGACCGTCGGCGTTCTTCTTGCCGCTCAGCGCACGGCCCTGCAGACGCTCCCGCGCGTAGGCCAAGCCGCCCTGGAAAGCGACTTCAGCATGCGCGAGGCCTTGCAACGCGGTGCCGATACGAGCTTGGTTCATGAAGGTGAACATGCAGTTCAGGCCGCGGTTCGGCGGACCGATCAGGAAGCCAGTGGCGCCGTCGAAATTCATCACGCAAGTGGCATTCGCATGGATGCCCATCTTGTGCTCCAGCGAGCCGCAGCTCACCTTGTTGCGCTCGCCGACTTCGCCTTCTGCATTCGGCAGGAACTTGGGCACGATAAAGAGCGAAATACCCTTGGTGCCGGCCGGCGCATCGGGGAGACGCGCAAGCACGATGTGGACGATGTTCTCGGCCATGTCATGCTCGCCGGAGGAGATGAAGATCTTGGTGCCGGTAATTTTGTAGCTGCCGTCTTCCTGGGGCTCGGCCTTGGTGCGCAGCATGCCGAGATCGGAACCGCAGTGGGATTCTGTCAGACACATGGTGCCGGTCCACTGGCCCGAAACCAGCTTGGTCAGGTAGACCTGCTTCTGCTCTTCGGTGCCGTGCGCGTCGATGGTCGCCTTGGCGCCGTGCGCAAGCCCGGGATACATGCCCCAGGCCCAGTTCGCCTGGCCGACCATTTCGCTCAGCGCGAGGGCCAGCGATTCGGGCAGGCCCTGACCTCCGTACTCCGGGCTTTGCGCCAGCGTCGGCCAACCGCCCTCGACGTACTGCTCATAGGCTTCCTTGAAGCCCTTGGGGGTCTTCACGCCGTCTTCGGACCAAGTGCAGCCTTCCTGATCGCCGCTCTGACGCAGCGGTGCCAGCACCTGCTCGCAGAACTTGGCGCCTTCCTCGAGAATCGCCTTGACCATGTCCGGCGTGGCTTCTTCGAAGCCCGGAATGCTCTGGTAGTGCTCTTCGTACCCGAGCAGTTCATCGCGCGCAAATTGGATATCCCTGAGGGGAGCCTTGTATTCGGGCATTGTGCAAACCTCTGCTATTTATGGTTCGGCATTGAATGCGCCATTACCCGGCGCGGCCGGCTTCGGTGGGCGCATCTTCGCTTCGCGGGCTTCCGCCTCGCTTGCTTGCAAGCTGCGTCCCGGGCATCAAGCCACCGGACACCAGTGTATGTTAGCGTCAAAAAAAACCTCTCGTCGGGCGCCGTGCGTATCGACGAAAGGCGGCGGGACGTGCTAGTTGCGGCGGCATCACCAATGCTTGCCGCGGTCGCCCGGCTGCAAGCCTACACCAAAAGTGGATTTCACTAAACCTTCCTGTGGCATTCCCTGGGATTCGCGGCAGCACAGGCTTCCGAGGCTTCGAATACCGCCCCATGTTGCACTGTCAAGGTGCGCCGCCTTGGACGCTCGGCTAATGCTCGCGCCGCCGAGAGGCGTGCTGCTCGCTGTCACGGCTCGAGACGCTCCATGCGCCGCGCGGACAAGAACATGACGGAGAGACTGCTCGTGAAGAACATTTACGTTTTAGGCCTATTGGACTGGCAACGACGGGAACTCGAGACAATCAGCAACGCAGAGCGCTACCGCTTTCATTCCCTGCTGACCTACGAGGAACTCGTCGAGTCACATGCCGGTTTCGACGACCTGCTGGAGCGTGCGCGCAAGGCGCTGAGGAGCAGCGCGACCCCCCCGGACGCAATCGTCTGCCATTGGGACTTTCCATCCAGCTGCCTGGCGCCGGTATTGGCGCGCGACTTTGGCCTACGCGCACCGTCTCTGGAATCGGTGCTTCGTTGCGAGCACAAATATTGGAGTCGACTGGAGCAGCGCAAGGTCGTGCCGGAGTGCGTTCCACAATTCCAGGCCCTGGATCCGTACGACCCGCACGCTGCGGATCGCCTCGAACTTGAGTACCCGATCTGGCTCAAGCCGGTAAAAGGCTTCTCGTCCATGCTGGGCTTCTATATCGAGAACCGCACCCAGCTCAAGGAAGCGCTGGAGCAGATGCGTGAAGGCATCGGCGAGCTGGGTAAGCCGTTCGACGAGTGCCTCGCGCATGTGGAGCTGCCGCCCGAAGTGCAAGGTATCGGCGGCCGCCACGCACTGGCCGAATCCATCATGAGCGGCGAACAGCACGCCCCTGAGGGCTACGTGCTCGACGGCGATGTCCACATCCATGGCTGCTTCGATATGCTGCGCGCCCAGGGCGGCAAAAGCATCTCCGCCCTGCGTTATCCGGCGGAGCTCGACCCCGAGGTGGAGCAACGCAGCGCAGAGGTATGCCGCAAGGTTCTCAATCAAGTAGGGTTCGACAACGGCTGCTATAACCTCGAGTTCCTCTGGGACGAGCAAGCCGACAAACTCTGGCTGATCGAGGTAAATACCCGCATCTCGCAGTCCCATAGCGAGCTGTTCCGCCAAGTCGATGGCATGTCGAATCATGAAGTCGCGGTCCGCGTCGCACTCGGAGAACGACCCCGACTGCCCGAGCAGCGCGGTCCCTACTCGACGGCCGGCAAGTTCCTCCTCAACAAGGTCGGCGATGCCGAAGTCGTGCGTGTTCCGGATCGTGACGAAGTCAGCCGGATCAGTCGTGACCTAGGGGATGCCTTCATCGATATCGATGTCGAGCCGGGCATGCGCTTATCGGATCTGCCAAATCAGGCCGAATATCAGTATGTCGTAGGAGAAGCTTGGTTGGGTGCACAGGACAGCGACGAATTGATGAGCAAGTATCGAAATCTGATCGAGCGGATCCCCTTTGAGTTCAGCGATCAGCGGCCGCTGCAGCCCTGACGGGATCGGTCATCGGCGGCGCTCTTGCCCTGCGGCATTGCCGCCGCCACACAGTCTGCAGCAAATCCCGACTCAAGGAGGCGCGTTTTGCGTGAGCTAACCGAGTTCCCGCACCGCATACGCGAGATCGAGCACACGTTCATCACCATGCCCGACGGCGGCCGTCTGGCGGCGCGAATGTGGATACCCGAAGAGGCCGAGCGCGCGCCCGTTCCGGCCATTCTCGAGTACATCCCCTACCGCAAGCGCGACCTGACCCGGGCCCGAGATACCGTCAATCACCGGTATCTCGCTGGCCACGGCTACGCCTGCGTGCGGATAGACATGCGCGGCAGTGGCGAGTCCGACGGCGTGCTGGTGGACGAGTACACCGAACAGGAACAGCAGGACGGCGTCGACGCCATTGCCTGGATCGCGCGCCAGCCTTGGTGTGACGGCAACGTCGGCATGATGGGCATCTCCTGGGGAGGCTTCAACGCGCTCCAAATCGCGGCCCGGCGGCCGCCGGCTCTCAAGGCCATCGTGTCGTGCTGCGCTTCCGACGACCAGTACGAAGACAATATGCACTACATGGGCGGCTGCCTGCTCGGCGACCACCTATCCGAAGCGACCGTGATGTTTGCCTTCAACAGCCTCCCGCCGGACCCACAACTGGTTGGCGACGAATGGCGCCAAATGTGGTTCGATCGCTTGGAAGGCAGCGGCTTGTGGCTGGAGAAATGGCTCAGTCACCAGCGCCGCGATGCGTTCTGGAAAAAGGGCTCCGTCTGCGAGGACTACAGCGCCATTCAATGCCCTGTAATGGCCGTCGGCGGATGGGCCGACGGTTATACCAACGCGATCTTCCGCCTGTTGGAACATCTGCAGGTGCCGCGCCGCGCCATGATCGGCCCATGGGGCCACCGCTACGCCAACGTCGGCCTGCCTGGTCCGGCCACAGGGTTTCTGCAAGAGGTCGTGCGCTGGTTTGGTCATTGGCTCAAGGGCGAGGATACCGGCGTCGACAAAGACCCGGTGCTACGAGTCTGGGAGCAGGACAGCGTGCCGCCCTCGACCACTTATCAAGAACGTCCGGGCCGTTGGGTCGCGGAGTACGACTGGCCCTCGCCCCACATCCGGGAGCGTTGCTACTCCTTTGGTTATCGCCATCTGATTGAGGGCGATCGCGCGCAGATCGACCTGGAAGAGACGCTCCAATCGCCGCTTTCCGTAGGCATGTTCGCCGGCAAATGGTGCTCGTATTCCGCCCTGCCGGACCTGCCCCATGATCAGCGCGAGGAAGACGGCGGCGCGCTGGTGTTCGATAGCGATCCGCTCGATCAGGATCTTTATCTGCTGGGCAGGCCGAGGGTTGAGCTCGAACTCGCCTCGGATCGCCCGGTCGCCCAGGTTGCGGTCCGTCTGTCCGATGTTCTGCCGGACGGCCGCGCGACCCGTGTGACCTACGGTGTTCTGAACCTCACTCACCGGGACAGTCATGAGCACCCTGAGGCCCTGCAGCCCGGGCAAAGCTATAGGGTCGAGGTCGGCCTAAACGGGCTGGCACAGCGCATCCCCAAGGGCCACCGCTTGCGTCTTTCCATCTCCAGCACCTACTTCCCCTTGATTTGGCCGGCGCCGGAGCCCGTATGCCTTACGCTGCGCACCGGGCCATGCCGGCTGTACTTGCCCGAGCGTCCGCCACGAGAAGACGACCGTCTGCTCAGGCCTCTGGGCCCGCCGGAAGGAGCAACGCCGCTAGCCGTGGAGCGCCTCACGCCCGAGGAGCATCGCTGGCATGTGGTCCGAGACCTGGAAACCAACGAAGGCATTCTGGATGTAGGTAACAATCAAGGAAGCTACCGAATCCCGGAGATCGACCTGACCTGGCGTCGCAACACTGAGGAGCGCTACGGCTTTCGAGCCAACGAGTTCGAATCGGTATTCGGCACGACCTATACCGAACGCGAACTGCGTCGGAACGACTGGCATGTGAGTATCGTCACCCGCACCGAACTCAGCTCCGATCCCAGGAATTTCTATATCCATGCACGGCTGGACGGCTACGAAGGGCGGCGTCGCGTGTACTCGGAGAACTGGGACGAGACCATCCCCCGCGACTTGGTGTAAGCCCCATCAGCCCGGAGGAGGAGCCCTCGCGCGGAAGATGTCACGCTTCCGCGCGAGGGCTGCAAGGCTTGTCTTGTCCACAGTAGCCCGCAAACAGCGACCGGCTTCGTCGACCCAACCCCTAACCCCCCGTCATTCGCGCCGTAAGTCTTTGTAATATGGAAGTTTGCAGCGGCTGGTGATTTTTCCATCAAAGTGTCAGGAAGTGCATGAGCATGCGGGTTTACGCGAACTATGCAGGAGTTACCAACAGACTTATCCACAGGTTTTGGGGATAAGGGTAATCCCTAACGAGTAATCAATGCCTTATGTCATAATCGTTACTTACTTATTAAATTAATACGCTAAAGTCAGCCTTCCGGTCTTCCTCGAATGTAGAGCGGTGATCCTGCTTGTATTCTCTGATATCGCCTCCCGACCCTTGACAAAACAAATCTCCTTTGTGTGGTTATCCACACTGTGGTGATGCCTGCGCCTGAGGCAACCGCGGCACCTGACTTCCACTGGAGCACCACCGTAGGTTGCTGTTTTTGCTGAATAATGGATTGCTGTACATTTTTTGAACAGTTCTGGTAAACCCTTGCTATGCGTGGATTCCGACCACATTCTCATAAGTTGCTAACATACTTATCCACAGCTTTTGGGGATAAAGCACGCAAACGCATACGGCTCGCCCTAACAGCCTCACTGCAGGTGTGTAAGCGATAATGTGGAATCCCGTTCTCAGAGACGGGCAGTCGCGGTAACGAGGCACAGTGTTCCGCGCAGTGTCTGCGCCGCTCGGCTATCATGGCCAGCGTCGGAGACGACAGGAGGGGCAAAGATGTTGGATCGATTCCGTTCCGTATTTTTAATCGAATTCGGACCTGATGGCGCCCGTTTGGCTCGCGGCATGGCACCTGCCGGCTTCGTTGCGGCGTGCACTGATGTAGGACGCCTGCATCGCGTCGAAACAGGCACAGTGGAGTGCCTGGGTCAGGGGCGGCACGCCCGCCTGCGCTTCTCCAAGAACTTTCCTGAAAGAGCACGACAGCCGATCCGTAATGTCTGGACTCCGCCGACAGGCCCCGGGCCCCGCAGTGGGCGTCGCGCTCGCGGCTAAAGCCTTGCGCCGACACCGAGGCTAACCAACTCCGGCCCTGAGGGCGTTTTATCGTTCTTGGCTGATGAAGTCCGGTGCATCGCTCGCGGAAGCACCTCAGAATTCGCTAATATCCTTGTTTCTTGCGCCCTCCCCGCATCAGCGTGCGACGCATACGCGGGCGAGGCTATCCGCACCACACGGCAAAATACCTACAAGATCATGAAGAAACGTCTAGCTCCGGCGCTGCTTACCGCGCTTCTCGCTACCGGCTGTGCGACCAGCCCGGATTTCACCAACGTCGATGCGCGCCTGCCCCTGGAGTTGAGCTCCCCAGCCGTTTCGGCTGCTAGCGGTAGCATCAACATCTACTACTCGAATGCTCGCAATGGCTTGGTCGCCATCAGTGATCCTCCGAGCGGCTGGTACGCGCAGCCGCTTAACCCTGCGCTGCGACCGTGGTTGACGCCCTGCCCAGGGGACGTGCATGACTGGCGCTTGAGCAATGCCGTTCTGATCTATCCCGATGGCCGACAAGCGGATCTGCTTGGCGCCGACGGCGAGGAACTGCTGCTGTCCAGCTTGGGCGACCGGCTGGCGGAGCATCTGTGGACGCATCGCCTTGAGCAGGGGATTGCGCTCGACGGTGCCCATATCGAACTGCAAGGCGAGCCGCTTATTCGCGCCCACTACACCCGTTCGGCCATCATAAACTCGCTGGCCGCAGACTTTGGCCATGGCCTGAACGCTCGCGTTGTCGGACTCACGGTTGACGCCCAGCCGGTCCGCCGGGACGGCGAATCGGTATATCCAGTACAATTGGAACTCGAGATCGGTAATCAGGGTCTGAGCTCGCGCACACTGCGCGGCCGATTTGTGTTCGAGGACGATGATGAGCAGTTGCCGCGCGAAGATCGTTACATTGAAATCCCACCCACGGAAATACGTGCCGCCGTGCTAAGCATGCCGGTGAGCGCCGCAGAGGGCGCCGACCTTGCCGGTGCTGGCCTTGCGCCGCGTCTTGAGGTGGTTCCCGCACGGCTGCTGACGCGAATGGAGGCCGACGGCAGGATCCAGGAAGCGATCGCCGACTTCCATGTCACCGCCCCGCTAACCGCCTACGATGCGCAGCACCGGGCACGCGACGCGCAAGTGCAAGCTCGCTTCAGCGTTAGTGATCGCTACGAACTTGCTCCGGCCTGCCGCCACGCCTCGGCGGCAGAAGAGCTCTAGACGCAATGTTGGGGTCTGCGGCCTCAGGCCGCGGCCGCCAAACCCGTCTGCTGCAGCCACATAAACAGGAAAGTACCCGCTCCTATACTCAATAGGGCGTTGCGGCGCCACAGATGCAGCAATGCTGTCAGGCCTACCGCCGCGGCATGCGGCAGCCCATGAGGCGCCTCGGTCAGCGGTACGTCCTTAAGGCTGTGTATCACCAACAGGGTCATGACGATCGGCGGCAGGTAGCGGCCTAGATAGCTCACGGCCGGATGCCGTCCCACCCCGCCTAAAAGCAAAAACGGTAGTATCCGCGTCGAGAAGGTGGCCGCCGCCATGACGACTATGACCAGAATCAGGTAGACCTCTGAGGCCAATGCCGCCTCCTCCCGTCGACCAACAGTATTACAGTTGCGATGCATAGCGCTCCGAGTAGCAGTTGCTCGGAGTCCAGCAGCCAAGCCGCCACGCCGGCGCTGAATAAGGCAATCGCAAAAGGATGTGCCTCTCGCAAAGTCAGTGCCTGCTCGATCGTCAGCACCACGAACAAGGCGACCAATACAAAATCCAATCCCAGCGTATTCACGCTCAATTGTCCGCCGGCAATGGCTCCAAGCGTTGAACCTATGACCCAGTAGCCTTGGTTGTATGCGGTAACACGCAGATCAAAACTCGGGTCACGGGTCGGCGTGCTCGTGAGCAAGGAATAGGTTTCATCGGTCAAGCCGAATATCAGATACCATCGCCCCGCGCGGGCGCGTGCATAACGCTCGGTGAGCGAGAAGCCATAGAAGAGGTGGCGCACATTCAGCAGCAGGCTGGCCAAGCCGATTTCGATGGCGCCGGCACCTGCTGCGAGCAGCCCCAAGGACATGAACTGTGCCGCCCCCGTATACACCACCACGGACATCAAAGTGGCATAGAACCAGGAATAGCCGAGCTCCGCAAACAGCACGCCGAACGCGATGCCGAGCGGTACATAGCCGAACATAACCGGGATCGTAGCCCTGAAAGCCGAGTGATGACTCTGCACAACTGTCGTCATCTCGTCGTGTCCTGCTGACGCCTGCCGCGTCGATTGCGAAAAGCCAGGCATCTTACCCTAATGACGCTTTATTAGGATGTTTTGTAATGCGCGCGGCACACCCCAAGTTATCTTCAGCATTCCTCAGCGAACAATCCAGGAGGTGCGAAATGGATGCCGCACATACCGATAGACACGAGATGAGCGCCGGGCACGATATAAGCTCCGGGCAGGAGCAAAACGTCGGCAACACGGAGCGCATGCTTTCCATGGCCGGAGGCGGCCTCGCCATGCTGTCGGGCCTGCGCCGCGGCGGCGCGGCAGGGCTGCTGTTGAGCGGCCTTGGCGCCGCCCTGCTATACCGCGGCGCAAGCGGGTACTGCCCCATCAACGCCCGCATCGGACGCAATACCACAGAGTTGGGGCGAAGCCGGCGTCACAACGAGCCGGTGCATCTTCATGCCGGCATGACCATCGATAAACCCGCCGCCGAGCTCTACCAGTACTGGCTGAACGTCGAGAACATGCCCCGCGTCATGAGCTTTCTGGAGCGGGTGGAGTCGCGCGGCGGCGACCGCTCGCACTGGGTCGCGCGCCTGCCCGGCGGCCGAACCGTGGAGTGGGATTCGGAAATCACCGCCAAAGAAGACAACCGCCGCATCGCGTGGCGTTCCATCGAACCGTCCGACTTGTCCAGTAAAGGCGAGATTCGCTTTCGCCCTGCGCCCGACGGGCGCGGCACCGAGGTGGAACTCGACATGTCCTACCAGCCGCCCGGCGGCGCGATCGGCAGCGCGCTGGGGCATTTCATGCGCGGCATGAGCAGGATGAAGGTTCAAGAAGATTTACGCCGTTTCAAGCGCATCATGGAAACCGGTGAAGTCCCGACCAACAATATCACGCGGAGCGCCCAATGAAGGCTGTTTGCTGGCACGGCAAAGGAGATGTTCGCGTCGACCGGGTTCCCGACCCCGAGCTGGTCAACCCGCGGGACGCGATCATACAGATTACTTCGACTGCAATCTGCGGTTCCGATTTGCACCTCTACGACGGTTATATCCCCACCATGAAAGAGGGCGATATTCTCGGCCACGAATTCATGGGGGAAGTCGTCGAGGTCGGCTCGGAGGTTAAGAACCTGAAGCCTGGCGACCGCGTCGTGGTGCCCTTCCCTATCGCCTGCGGCAGTTGCTACTTCTGCAAGAGCGACCTGTGGTCCTTATGTGATAACTCGAACCCGAATGCCGCCATGGCCGAGAAGATGTGGGGCTATTCTCCGGCCGGATTGTTCGGGTATTCTCACCTGGTCGGTGGCTACGCGGGCGGTCAGGCGGAGTACGTGCGGGTACCTTACGCCGACGTCGGGCCCATGAAGGTTCCGGACCATCTGGACGATCGCCAGGTTCTGTTTCTCACCGACATTTTCCCGACCGGCTACCAAGCCGTTGAGCAGTGCGGCATCCGTCCGGGCGATACGGTGGCAGTATGGGGCGCCGGTCCGGTAGGACTCTTCACGATAGCGAGCGCGAAGATGCTCGGCGCCGGGCGGGTTATCGCCATCGATGATGTGCCCGAACGCCTGGAGCTGGCCGTCACGCATTGCGGCGCGGAGCCGTTCCGCCCGGGTGAAGCCGGCAATACCATGCACGTGGTCGAAGCCTTGCGCGACATGACCGCGGGTCGCGGCCCGGATATCTGCATCGACGCCGTGGGGCTCGAAGCCCATGGCGTCGGCCTGGAGGGCTGGTATGACAGGGTCAAGCAAACGACCCGCGCCGAAACCGGCCGCGGCACCGCCATCCGGCAAGCGATTCTTGCCTGCCGTAAGGGCGGCACAGTCTCGGTGCCGGGCGTTTATGGCGGCTTCGTCGATAAGGTTCCGCTGGGCGCACTCATGAACAAGGGGCTGACGCTCAAAACCGGGCAGACCCATGTGCATCGCTATCTCAAGCCCCTGCTCGAACGCGTCGAGAAGGGCGACATCGACCCAAGCTTCCTGATCACGCACGAGCTCGACCTCGATGCCGCCCCCGACGCTTATCGCACGTTCCGCGACAAGAAGGACGGCTGCATCAAAGTCGTCATGCACCCGGGAGGTCGCATGCACTAACGGTCGATAATCGGCGCTCCTACCACCTTTCAGGCCTTTCCCTGGTGCCTGCCGACGCGCTCTCTGCCCGGGCCTGTCGCCAGCGGGCATCAGGGGCTTACCCCAGCCTCTGCGAGCACCTTTCCTGCAGCATCTGTGATCCAATGCCGCGTCCGTGAAGGCGCAGCCTTTACTATACGGCTGCGAGGCGTCGTCGACGACGAAGCGACGCCCCAGGCTCGATGGTTTGATTCTGGAAGAACAATAAATGCTGCAAAAGTGCTCGAAGCCGTCATGGTTTCTTGGCTTGGCTCTGCTCGTTCTTGTCGGCTGCAGTAGCGGCGGCGGGAGTAGCAGCGAAGGCGACCAGGATACCCCGCCCATTGCACGCATCACGAGCGCCGAAGGGCGTGTCCTGATCTCGCCGATGCTGGTGATGGATGGAGACATCAACGATCCGGCGGCACCGAGATCCCCCAACGACACCTACGCCAACGCGCAATCGGTATCAGTCCCGATCACGATTTCCGGCTACGTCAACACGGCTGGCTTCGGCCCGCCTGGTGCGTCCTATGCATCCGGGGATGAGCGCGATATTTATGTGGTCGAGTTCGATGCCGGCGCTGTTATCAGCCTGCATAGCGACTTGGACAACCCAAAGGCAAGCCTCTCGCTTGAGCTGCGTTCCGAACAAGATCCAACGGTACTCAGCGACGCGCTGATCGATGTCAGTACTTCTGGAACCCTGACAGTGCCGGAACGCGGCCGCTATTATGTGCTGGTTGAGATTAGCCAAGGCGCGGCCACCTATATCCTTGCCTTGGGCGACGACGGGAAGGTTCCGGCGACACCCGATAGTGCGCTGCGTTTGAGCGATGCATTCGTGCCTGGTCAGGCCATTGTGGCGCTTCAGCCGGAGGCTAGATCGCGCTCCACACTGAGGCATGGCGCCGAGCTACCCAAAGGCATCGCCCTGCTAAAGGATAACGGCGCGCGCACTATACTCGTTAGCACCACGGCCGGGGAAAGAAAGCTCGCTAACAGCGGGACTCCGACCACCAAGCCGGCGGGTGAAGTACTGGTCCAGGCCAAGCTCGAGACCCTGGAGGCCGTTAAAGCCTTGAGGCGCACTCCCGGAATCGCAGCCGCCGAACTCAATCACTATCGCCACATCGCCCGCGCACCCAACGATCCGCAATACCCCCATCAATGGCACTATTCCCTGATCGGCCTGCCCGATGCCTGGGCGGCTTATCAGAACGCCGCGCGCGCGACGGAAGTCGTTGTCGGCGTCATCGATACCGGCATTCTCAAAGCGCACCCCGATTTGAAAAACGTCACCCTCGATGACGGCTACGACTTCGTTTCGAACGATCCGCTGGATGGTGACGGCCCCGACCCCGATCCTACCGAACCGGGCCGCAGCGATTCGATTTTTCATGGCACCCATGTCGCCGGGACGGTGGCGGCGCACACTGACAATGGAGTCGGCGTTGCAGGTGTTGCGTGGGACGCCAAGCTGCTGCCCATACGCGCATTGGGTGCGAAAACCGGCACCAGCTACGATATCCAGCAAGCACTGCTCTATGCCGGCGCTCTGCTACCGGACTCAAAACGCCGCCCGATTCGGCCTGCGGACATTGTGAATCTGAGTTTTGCCGGCCCCAGTCCCAACCGATTCGAACGCGATGCCATCGCCGCTCTCCGGGCTAAAGGTGTAATCGTCGTAGCGGCGGCTGGGAATGACGCAACTAACTTGGCCAGTTATCCGGCGGCCTATCCTGGCGTGGTCGGGGTCAGCGCTGTCGATGCCGGCAAGTCGCGTGCGTGGTACTCCAATTACGGTTATTACATCGACGTCGCCGCACCCGGCGGAGTTCTTGAGCGCGACGCAGACGGCGACGGACGTGAGGACGGCATACTCAGCACCTCCGGACTCGTCGACAACGACGTGCTGACCTATGGTTACGACTACCTTAACGGTACCTCCATGGCTGCACCCCATGTCAGCGGTGTCGCCGCGCTGATGAAGGCGGTCTACCCCAAGCTAACGCCCGAAGACTTCGACCGCCTCCTGGCTGCGGGGCTGTTAACATCGCCTTGCAGCGGACAATACGCAATGCCGCTACAGCGCGACGATCTTTGCGGTTATGGCCTCATCGACGCAGCACGCGCCGTCAGCGTCGCGCACCGTCTCGCTCAGGGCGAAGACGTGCTCGCCGGCAAACCGCTCCTGCTTGTGCAGCCCTCCGTGCTCGATTTCGGTACACACGGGATTCTATCGACCATCAGCATCGACGATTTGAGCGGCCGGATTCACACCCCTATCCAAATTGACGGCCAACCGAAATGGATGGATATTCGCGCCGTTCAAGTCGACCAAAACGGCTTGGGACGGTATCGGCTCACCATCGATCGAGGCCGAGCCGAAGCCGGCGCCCTGTCCGCAGATCTCACCATTCACGCAGGCGAGCAACGGACACAACTTCGGATCTCCGCGCGCAAGCCCACCGCGCCGCCCAGGCCAGCTAGCGATTACTACGTCCTGCTCGTCGACGCCCTGAGCCAGCAGGTGGTAGCACAAGGCCGTCTAACCGCCGATGACAAGGGGACCTTCGCCTTTCCGGATGTCCCTAGCGGAAGCTATTACATCTATGCCGGCAGCGATAACGACAACGACGGCTTCATTTGTGAATGGGGCGAATTGTGCGGATCCCAGTCGCACGGCGCCTCGCGTCTGCCGGGCAGCGCGGGCGACATCGTTATAAGCGTTCAGATGTCCCAGCTCCGGAACGCAGATAACGGTGCCGGCGAGCGCAGCTTTCGCCCTATTCCACGCTTGCATTGAGCCTGCTGCAGCGGGCACGGCATTCGTGGCGTTGCCCGCTGCGGATTTCGCCTCCTCGCCAGGTTCGAACAACTTATTTCGAAACCCGTGGCAAAACCCGCATAACTATGCCAAGTTATTGTTGCGTCGAGATTGTTGCCCGGCCGTGGATGCATGCTTGCTATCCGCCTATGCCGGGTACGGCATCGCGTCGAACAAGACAACGACACAGATCGGGATTCACCCGACAGTAGGAGGAGTAACAGGCCATGGCAGATACCGCCCCAGAACAGGCCGTCGGCGGCACGGCCAACGTGTCTTCGACGGGTTTCGAAGCTTATGATGCCCGCCCCTGGTTGAAGTATTACCCACCCGATGCGAAGCCCGATCTCGAAGATCTCGGCTACCGCAATTTCGGTGAGATCATTTCGAAAGCAAGCCTGAAGTATACCAAGCAGCCGGCATTTACAACCTGCCTGCCCACCGGCACAACAGGCACGCTGACCTATACCGAAGTGGACCGCCTGTCCGATCAATGGGCGGCTTACTTGCGCTTCTTCCTCGGGCTCAAGCAAGGCGATCGGGTCGCCATCCAAAGCCCCAACTGCTTGGCCTATCCCATCTTCCTCTACGGCGCGGCCAAGGCCGGGTGCGTCATCGTCAACATTAACCCGTTGTACACGGTGCCGGAGATCGAGCACGCCTTGAACGACTCGGGCGCGCGGGTGCTGGTGATGATCGACATGTTCGCCGACAAACTGGCGGCCGTGCTCCCCAAGAGTAAGGTCGAGACCGTGCTGCTCACCAGCGTCGCGGACTTCTTCCCGACCGCGCGCAAGCTGCTGGTAAAAACGGTGCAGCGCCTAAAGAAGATGGTGCCTAAGTGTCCGGTTAAGGCAGGGCAATTCGTCGAAGCGCTGGAAATCGGCGCCAAACAACTGGCTAACGGCCGGCAGTTGGAGCGCGATGCGGTCGGCCTCGACGACGTGATCGCCCTGCAGTACACGGGCGGCACCACCGGCCCCTCGAAGGGCGCCATGCTGACGCACCGCAACTTGGTTTCCAACATCGCGCAGTCGGCGAACAATCTCGAACATTACCTGCCCGATAAGCGCACCGCGTTAACCGCACTGCCCATGTACCATATCTTCGCCATGGGCGTGAGCGGCATTTTCTACAGCGTCGGCGGGCATAACATCCTCATCCCCTCGCCGCGACCGGTGGCCAACCTCAAGCCTGCATTCGAGAAGTTCGATATCAACTTCTTCCCAGCGGTGAATACCTTGTTCAACGGGCTGCTCAACGAGGAATGGTTCAAGCAGGACCCGCCGCGCGGCTTGACCATTTCCATCGGCGGCGGCATGGCGGTACAGGACGCCGTTGCCGAACGCTGGCGCGAGGTAGTGGGCCATCCGATCTACCAAGCTTACGGCTTGACCGAGACCAGCCCCGGCGTGACCACCATGCCGATCGACGGGCCCTATAAGCTGGGCAGCATCGGCATTCCCTACGCAAGCACCCATGCCCGCATCGTCGATGACGAAGGCAACCCGGTACCGGTTGGCGAGCCTGGCGAACTGGTCGTGAAAGGCCCGCAGGTGATGAAGGGCTACTGGAATCGACCTGATGCTACCGCAGAGGCGATCGAGGACGGCTGGTTCCACACCGGCGATATCGCCAAAATGGACGAAGACGGCTTCTTCTACATCGTCGACCGCAAGAAGGACATGGTCATCGTGTCCGGCTTCAACGTATATCCCAACGAAGTCGAGGACGCCATTGCCCGCCACCCCGGAGTCCGGGAAGTTGGTGTGATCGGTGTGCCGGATGACGAAACCGGCGAGGCCGTTCGTGCCTACATCGTCAAGAGCGATCCGTCACTTACCGAAGAACAGATCCGTGAGCACTGCAAGCAGTACCTGACCAACTACAAAGTGCCCAAACAGATCGTTTTCCGCGACGAGATCCCGCTCACCCCGGTCGGCAAGGTTCTGCGCAAGGATCTGCGCGCTGAGGCCTTGCGCGAGTTAGGGAGAGCCTGACGAGAAAGGGCGGGCTTCATTGCGACGCCCGCCCTTTGCTTCCCTTACCAACTACCCGTATTGGGCATCGACGCCCAGGGTTCCTTGGGCGGCAGCGACTCACCCGCCTGCAGCAACTCGATCGAGATACCGTCAGGAGACCGCACGAACGCCATGTGCCCGTCCCGGGGCGGGCGGTTAATAGTGATTCCAGCAGCCTGAAGGCGCTCGCATAGCGTGTAAATATCCTTCACGCGGTAAGCCAAGTGCCCGAAATTGCGCCCGCCCGTGTATTCCTCGGGATCCCAGTTGTAGGTGAGCTCGATCATCGGCGCTTTGTCGGCTCGCGCGCGCTCGACATCTTCCGGCGCGGCCAAAAAGACCAGAGTGAAGCGACCCTGCTCGTTATCCACACGACGAATCTCAACCAAGCCCAGCTTGTCGCAGTAAAAATCGAGCGATGCTTCGAGGTCGCTCACCCGAACCATGGTATGTAGATACTGCATATCAATGCCTCCAGAACACTATTCGGCTGTCGACAAAGCCGTGGTCCTCAACACGGCATCGACGACTAAATCACTCAGGTTCAGACCGTGTCTGCCCCGCTTTCTTCCTGCGACGCACCAGCGCCTTCGGTCTCAAGCTTGATAACTGGGGGGATGACTTCCGGCCGGTCTTGCAACACGAAATGAC
>JAJUGG010000046.1 GCA_029268285.1 Ectothiorhodospiraceae bacterium
CATAACTGGGTGATGACCACGCAGGAAGATATGCAGGCGGTGAACGCCGACGGCATCGCGGCCGGTCTGGATAACGATTACCTCAAGCCCAATGATGAGCGAGTCATTGCCGCTACTGCCCTGATCGGCGGCGGCGAAGAAGACTCTGTCACCTTCTCTACCGAAAACCTGGAAGCAGGCGGCAACTATATGTTCTTCTGCTCCTTCCCGGGGCATTCCTCGGTGATGAAGGGCACGGTTACGGTTACCGAGTAACCCAAGCTTCGAAGAAAAAAGCGGCGCTCTAGAGCGCCGCTTTTTATTTGGAATGCCGGCCGTGTACCGCCGGCTTCATTCTCACGTCTTATTAGAAACGCTTGCCGATGGCCAAGGTGTAGACGACCGGGTCAATCTTGACGTCGTCGACGTAACCGGTCACACCGTCACCCTTGAGTTCTGCTTCGGTCTCGATGTCGATGTAGCGCACGTCGGCATTCAGCAGCCAACCATTGCCGATGTCGTAGTCCGCGCCGACCTGTAGTGCGTAGCCAAACGAGTCATCCAGCTCGATGTCGTCGTACCCCAAGCTTTTCAGGTCGGCGTTCGTAATTTTTTCATCAAAAAATACGGTGTAATTCAGGCCCGCCCCCACGTACGGCTTGAAGGCACCCATGTTGAAGTGATACTGCAAGCTGACGGTGGGCGGCAGGTGCTTGACCTCGGCGAGTTCACCTAACACTCCTGCAGTCCCAGCGCCCGAGATTTCATGCTCGAATGGAAAAGCGCCGATAAGCTCCACGGCAATGGCATCGGTCAGCATGTAGGCAATAGTAAAGCTCGGGCGCACATTGCTGTCGACGCTTACTTCGGAACCCGCAACCGGCTCAGGCGCAAGTTCGGACGCGAAGATGGCATCACTATCCTCATTCGGCGAAACCGCTGTCACGCCGCCACGCACAATCCAATCGCCCGCCGCTGCAAAAGCGGTGGAACCGGCCAGGGCAGCACCGGTGGCGATAGCGAGGGTCAAGGCGCGCGAACTCAGCTTATTCATACCTATGTCTCCAATCAGCTTGTGATGACGGCGCGTTTGCCGCGCTGCAAAAAAGCTTAGGCTTCCGGGCCTCTAGCAGGCTTGATTTGCATCAAGCTTTGTCGCTGCAATACGACATCAGTGCGCACAAACAACAAAGCCCCGCGGTCGCGGGGCTTTGGGTGAGGTCGGCGCCTTGCGGCTTCAAGCTTTATTCAAAGGGCTTGGGCCGCGGCGTATCGTTAGTGGACGGCGGCAGGATCGGCATCTGGAAGGTCGGCTGCTCGCCTGTCAGGGTATGCAGGAAGGCCACGATCTTGTCGATCTCCTCCTGCGCCAGCTTACGGCCTAGCTGCAAGCGCGCCATCACGTCCACGGCTTTTTCCAACTCCCAGTACGCGCCGTCATGGAAGTAGGGGTAAGTCAGCGCCACGTTGCGCAGCGTCGGGACCTTGAACTTGAAGCGGTCTATGTCGTTGCCGGTCAAGCCTGCCACACCTTCGGCGGGATTGTCCGTCACATAGGGCTCGACCAGCCCCATCTTCTGGAAGGAGTTACCACCCGCCGCGGGACCGTTATGGCAGGCTGTGCAGCCGGTGGACTTGAATAGCTCGTAGCCTTCGAGTTCCACCTTGGTCAGGGCGCTGTCGTCGCCGCGCAGCCATTGGTCAAAGCGCGAGTTGGGCGTGACCAGCGTTTCCTCGAACGCGGCGATCGCATCGGTGACTTCGTCGATCGTGATCGTCTCATCACCGTAAATGGCGGCGAAAGAAGCCCGATACTGCGGGATCGATTGCAGCACGTCCACGGCCAGCGTATGGGAAGACGCCATCTCCATCGGATTCTCGATCGGGCCGCCAGCCTGCTCCTTGAGGTCAGCCGCGCGACCGTCCCAGAACTGCGCGATGTTCATGCTCGAGTTGAGCACGGTGGGCGAGTTGATCGGCCCGGCCTGCCAGTTATGCCCGACCGAGGTTGGCAGGTTGTCGCTGCCGCCCATGCTCAGGTTGTGACAAGAGTTACAGGAGATGAACCCCGACTTGGACAGGCGCGGATCGAAGAAAAGCTGCTTGCCCAACTCCACCTTGGCCGGATCCGTAACCACGGCAGGCTCGATGGGTTGAATCGGTTCGTTGCGCACGGGCGCGGCGATACCGGCCTCGGCCGCGAGCAATAGTGCGGCACCTACTAGGGCGATTTCTCTCATGGGGTTCACCTCGTCAAGGCCAACTTAGGCTTGTTATGCGGTAACGGTAAATCAGCCGAAAACAGCGGCGATTGATACAGGTCAACATTCCCCGCGAATGCCGCTTACGCCGAGAGTGCATCAGTATTTCAGCTAGGCGAGGCGTAGAGTTCAGGCGCAGGCGCCCCTATACTTCTGCCCGTAGTCGCTTTATATCGGGATCAGGAGCATGAAGAAGCTCGCCGGCAAATCGCTGAACATCAACCCACCGGTTTTCTACGCCTCTTTGGTTTTCACCGCCCTGTTCATTGCCTACGGCGCCGGCTTTCCCGAGCATGCGGAAAGCGTGTTCCTGGGCACTCAGACGTGGATCGCCCGCACCTTCGGTTGGTTCTATTTACTGGCGGTCGCCGTGTTCTTGATTTTCACGATTATCGTTGGGCTCAGCGGTTACGGACGCCTGCGGTTGGGGCCGGACAATTCCACCCCAGACTTCAGCTACTCGGCTTGGTTCGCAATGCTGTTCAGCGCCGGCATGGGCATCGGCTTGATGTTCTTCGGTGTGGCCGAGCCGCTCATGCATTTTCTCGACCCGCCGCTAGGCGAGCCGGGCACGGCCTCCGCCGCGCGCGAGGCGATGAAAATCACCTTCTTCCACTGGGGCCTGCACGCTTGGGCTATCTATGCGGTAGTGGCCATGGCTCTCGCGTTTTTCGCATTCCGCCACGGGTTGCCGCTGACCTTACGCTCGGCGTTCTATCCGTTGCTGGGTGAGCGCATCTACGGCCCTATTGGCCATGCCATCGACATTCTTGCCGTCATCGGCACCTTGTTCGGTATTGCCACTTCGCTCGGGCTGGGCGTGCTGCAGATCAACTCGGGCCTGAATCACCTGTTCGGTGTACCGATTAATGCGGTTGCCCAGATTCTCCTGGTGATTGTCGTTACCGCGATCGCTACCGTATCGGTCGGGTTGGGCCTCGATGCCGGTATCCGGCGCCTAAGCCAGTTCAACATCGGCGCGGCGATCATCCTCTTGATATTCGTGCTGGTGGCCGGCTCGACGCTGCACCTTCTCCAGCAAATGGTGCAGAATACTGGCGCTTACCTGAGCGATCTGGTCTATCGAACCTTTAACCTCTATGCCTATCAGTCGGGGCAGGAACTCGAAGGCTGGATCGGCGGCTGGACCCTATTCTACTGGGCTTGGTGGATTGCCTGGTCGCCTTTCGTGGGCATGTTCATCGCGCGCATCTCGCGTGGTCGCACCATTCGCGAATTCGTCGCCGGCGTGCTGCTTGTGCCCTCCGGCTTCGCGCTCATCTGGTTTACCGTATTCGGCAATACCGGCATTGCCATGGTCGCTCACGGGGGGGTTGCGGAGCTCGGCCGCATCGTGCAGGAGGATACGCCGCTCGCCATCTTCGTGTTTCTCGAACAACTACCCTGGACAGCCATTACCAACCTACTCGCTACGGTCCTCGTCGTGACCTTTTTCGTAACATCTTCCGACTCGGGGGCCTTGGTCATCGATATTCTCACCTCCGGCGGCAAACAACGTTCTCCGGCGTGGCAGCGCATTTTCTGGTCCGTTGCCTTGGGCGCCGTTGCTGCCGTGCTCCTGCTAGCGGGTGGCCTGGAAGCCTTACAAGCCGCGGCCATTGCGGGCGCCTTGCCGCTCACCTTCGTCCTGCTGTTCACCTGTTGGGGGCTCTTGAAGGCATTGCGCATCGACGCGGTGCGGCACGTAGGCCTTCAGGCGTACATGACCGGTGCCAGCGGCCATGTGCCCAACACGCCATGGCAGAAGCGTTTGAAGCAGATGTTGAGCTTTCCGGATCGCGGCCAGGCTAACCGCTTCCTTCAGCAGACCGCCCTGCCCGCTCTAAACGACGTTGCCGAGGAGTTACAGCGACGCGGCATCGAAGGCGCGACGGTGGAAGATGCAGCCGAGCGCGCGCACTTGGCCTTGCCGCATGGTGAGGACCTTGGCTTTCTCTATGAGGTTCGTCTGCGCTGCTACAACGCGCCGGCCTTCGCCTTCCCCGAATTCACACCGGAGCCTTCCACCGACGACAGTGAAGAACGCGACCCTGATGAGACGTATTACCGCGCCGAGGTTTTCCTAAACGAAGAAAACCAGCATTACGATCTCTATGGCCTCAGCAAAGAGCAGGTGATTGCCGACGTTTTGTCGCAGTACGAACGCTATCTCCGGCGGCTGCACCAGAGTCACGCGTTCCCGCAACACTAGTACCGTGGCCGCGACTAGTGGGGGGCGTGTCTCCTTGTAGAGTGCCATCGAGGCGCCAGCTGCATGGCACCGTTCGCGTAGAGCAGGAACCCCAGACGCGATCGGCGCAATGCGACGCGATTGCGCCCTCCGGCAAATGGCGCAGAGAGGTGGTTGCGGTACTACGGAACAGCGACGGCGGGCGGCTGCAAGCGAGCCATTTCGGCTCAACGTAGCTGGCTGTCCTTGCTCCCGCGCCGGTTATAGGCGCTAAATTCCTCGCGCTGCTCGTCACGCTCGGTTTGGCAGGGAACGCAGAACCGCACCCCCGGCAGCGCCTGCCGGCGTGCCTCGGGAATCGGGTCACCGCATTCTTCGCAATGCGTCCGGCTCTGGCCGCTAGGCAAGCGGCTACGCACCCGCTGCAACGCATCTTCAACCGTGCTGTCGATCTGATCCTGCACGGCGCCATCGCCGGCCCAACCATTCGCCATATCGCCTCCTAACATCACAGCAGCCGGGTGCGGTTCGAACACGACTCACCCGGCTGCGGAACATGGCTTACTGCACGTTCTCGAGTTCGCTGAACAGATCGGCAAACAAGGCCGTGGACAAGTAGCGCTCGCCAGAGTCCGGTAGCACGACGACTATGGTCTTGTCCGCAAATTCGGCCTGGGCCGCCAAGCGCAATGCCGCTGCAACCGCGGCACCGCCCGAGATACCGGCGAGTATACCCTCCTCCCGCATGAGCCTGTGCGCCGTTGCCATAGCCTCCTCCCCGGTCACCGTCTCCACCCGATCGACCAGATCGAGATCTAGGTTCTTGGGGATGAAGTTGGCGCCGATTCCCTGAATCTTGTGCGGAGCCGGCTTGAGCGCCTGCCCTGCCATGCGCTGACTGATTATCGGCGACTCGGCCGGTTCCACGGCGACACTGAGGATGTTCTTGCCCTTGGTGCGCTTGATGTAGCGCGATACTCCAGTGATAGTACCGCCGGTACCTATGCCCGAGACCAACACATCGATGCCACCGTCGGTATCGTTCCAGATCTCGGGCCCGGTCGTCTGCTCGTGAACCGCGGGGTTGGCCGGGTTATCGAATTGCTGTAACAGCACATAACGGTCCGGCTCGGCGTCACGCATCTCCTTGGCCTTATCCACCGCGCCCTGCATGCCTTTCGCCGGCTCCGTGAGCACGAGCTTGGCGCCCAGCGCCTTCAGCAGCTTGCGCCGCTCCAGGCTCATACTGGATGGCATGGTCAAAGTCACGGGATAGCCTCGGGCCGCCCCGACGAAGGCCAAGGCAATACCGGTATTGCCGCTCGTCGGCTCGATGATCTCTTTGCCGGGGCCAAGCACGCCCTCGCGCTCGGCCGCTTCAATCATAGCCGTTCCGATTCGGTCCTTGACCGAATTGGCGGGGTTCCGCCCTTCGATCTTGGCGATCACGTTGCCCTTGCTCAGTCGGTGAAGACGCACCAAGGGGGTGTTGCCGATCGCTTGTGCGTTGTCGTCGTATATCCGTGTCATGGGCTTGCCTCCAATGCTGTACGCGTAAAGCTTCCAAGGGTTTCGGGGCGAACCTGGGCCGACCCAAGCAAGGGGAAAACGTTGCTTGTAAGCAACAAATCTCTTTAAGATTTACTTTTTGACAACACTTTCAGTCCCCCTTACTCTTCAGTGCTAGGATATTACCGCTTGACGCGCAGCCAATCGCAGCAGGAGACCGACATGGATCGTCGGGAAGGCCTCGAAATACACCCCAGCGCACTTGTCGAGGCTGGCGCACGCCTAGCGCCCGGCGTCCGCATCGGGCCCTACGCTTACATTGAAGCCGACGTCGAAATAGGCGTCGGCACCACGATTGGCCCTTATGCTGCCTTGATGGGGCCGTTACGCCTTGGCCGCGGCAACCGTATCCACGCACACGCCTGCTTGGGCGATGCGCCGCAGGACACCAGCCATGCCGGCGAGCCAACGCGGTTAGAGATCGGGGACGACAACACCTTTCGCGAATTCGTTACCGTCCACCGCGGCACGACCAAAGGCGGCGGCGTGACCCGCATCGGCAACGCTAACTTGCTGATGGCCTACAGCCATGTCGGCCACGACTGCCAACTCGGCAACCACATCATCATAGCCAACGCGGTGAACCTCGGCGGTCATGTGTCGGTCGGGGATTACGCCAACCTCGGCGGCATGGCCGCCGTGCATCAGTTCGTGCGCATCGGCCGTCATGCCATGATAGGCGGCGGCAGCATACTGGTTCAGGATGTTCCGCCCTTCATGATGGCCGCAGGCAACCACGCCCGCCTGCACGGTCTCAACCGGCGCGGCCTGCTGCGCGCCGGCCTGCCGCTGCAGACACGCAACGCCATCAAACGCGCCCACCGAATTCTGTACCGTTCCGGCCTCCGCCTGAGCGACGCCTGCGCGCAACTGCGCGAGCTTGCCGCAGAGTTCCCGGAAGTCGCTCACTTGTTGGACTTCATGCAACACTCGCAGCGAGGGATCGCGCGATGAAACGCTTACGTACCGCCGTCATCGGCGCAGGTTATCTGGGCCGTTTTCACGCCCATAAATACGCCCAATCACCGCTGGCAGACCTGGTCGCCGTCGTCGATCTCGACCCGAACCGCGCGGCTGCCGTCGCCGCGGAAACAGGCGCCCGCCCCTATACCGATTTCCGCCAGCTGCTGGGCCAAGTCGATGCCGTCAGCGTGGTGGTCCCAACCTCGCAGCACTACCCTGTCGGCCGCGAACTACTCGACGCCGGCGTGCACGTACTCATGGAGAAACCAATCACTGCCGCCCCCGACGACGCCGCAGCCTTGGTCGCGCTCGCTGCCTCGCGCGGCCTGATCCTGCAGGTCGGCCACCTCGAGCGCTTCAACCCCGTAATCCAAGCGCTCATGGAGCGCGTCGACACGCCCATGTTCATCGAGGCGCACCGCCTGGCGCCCTACTCGGCGCGCGGGATCGATGTCGACGTCGTGCTGGATCTCATGATCCACGATCTCGACCTCATGCATCTATTAGTCGACTCGCCCGTTGCGCGTATCGACGCCAGCGGCATGCGCGTGCTGTCCGAGCAAATCGATATTGCCAATGCGCGGGTCGCCTTCGCCAACGGCTGCGTCGCGAACCTCACCGCCAGCCGCGTCAGCCGCCGGCCGGAGCGCCGCCTACGCGTATTCCAGAAAAACGCCTACCTCGCGGCGGACATGTGCAATCAAGCCCTGGACAGTTACCGCCGCATTCCGGCCGACGCCGCTGATCGGCCCCACGAGATCGAAGGCCACCGCGAGCTGTTACCCAAAGGCGATCCGCTACGCGAAGAGATTACGGCGTTCCTGAATAGCGTACTCAATGGCGTCCAACCGCGTGTGAGCGGCGTCGATGGCGCCCGCGCGCTACAGACCGCGCTCGAGGTCGTGCGGCAAATCAACCACGGAGGGCACGCGCGCTCGGCGCCCCAGCCCCTCGCTGTGGCCTTTAGGAGGGCGCGGTCATGATTCCACTCGCAGACCTCTCCCTGACCGACCATGAGCTCCGGGCCGAGATCGAGTCTGGCATGCGCGCCGTGTTCGACAGCGGGCGTTTTATATCCGGCCCGAATGTGGCTGCGCTCGAAGATGAGGTCGCCGCCTACCTCGGCGTCAAGCACGCCGTGAGCTGCGCCTCCGGCACCGATGCGCTCCACCTTACGCTGCGGGCGCTCGATATCGGTCCTGGCGACGAGGTCATCACCTCACCCTTTACCTTCTTCGCCACGGTGGAGGCCATTCTTTACGTCGGCGCCACACCCGTTTTCGCCGACATCGACCCGCATACCTTCACGCTCGACCCAGCCGCGGTCGAGGCAGCAATTAGCTCGGCAACCCGCGCCGTGCTTCCAGTCCACCTGTACGGGCAGATGGCGGACATGGATGCCCTGCACGAACTGGCCCAGCATCACCATCTCAAAGTCATCGAGGACTGTGCTCAGGCCTTCGGTGCCCGGCGCAACGGGCTTATCGCCGGCTCTGGGAGTGACGCCGCCTGCTTTAGCTTTTTTCCAAGCAAGAATCTGGGCGCCTTCGGCGATGGCGGCTTGATCGCATGCGCTTCGGATGCAGTCGCGGCGCGGCTACGCGAGCTCTGCAACCATGGCAGTACGCAGCGCTACGTTCACCGCCGCGTGGGTTATAACAGCCGGCTTGACGAACTGCAGGCGGTGGTGGTTCGCGCCAAGCTCAAACGGGTCGATGCCTATAACGACGCGAGGCGCCGCATCGCGCGGCGGTACACCCAGGCCCTCGAGGGGCTATCAGGGATAACACCGCCTCAGGAGCATCCCGCCGCCTATCACGTCTACAACCAATACACGCTGCTGACACCTGACCGCGCAACACTGCAGCGCGCGCTTCACGACCACCGTGTAGCCACCGCGGTGCATTATCCCTTGCCGTTGCACAAACAGCCGGCACTGGTCGAGCGCTACGGGCGGCAACAGCTTCCGGTGGCCGAAGCCGTAGCGGAACGCTGCCTGTCCCTACCCATTTATCCGGAATTGAACGACGCCGGGGTCGAGCAGGTGCTTGCTGCGATACAGGCGGCGACCGAGATCGCCTAGGCCTTCAGGTACGGCTCAGCGTACGTGACGCTACTGGGGCGACAACCGTAGCTGCACCTGTCCGTTACCATCGAGCAGGAGCAGCTGCCGTCCCGCGGGGCGAACCTGCTCGACCGATTCCAGCGCCCTTAGAAACCGATGCTCCTGCTGCATGATCCGGTCGCCGCACGCCATGCGCGTTGAGACGGCATTGCCGACGCTGAAACGCTCGCCGCCGGCTTGCAGCGGCGCCGAATAGCTATTGCAGCCGGTACGTCCGGCCACCCTGTTATCGGCGATTTGCACGGTAGGAGCATTTGCGGCAGGAATCAGCGCCGAACCGATCGCAGTGACCCGCCATTCGCCTTGTACGCCCGGCGCACTGTGGCCCCCGGCTGCGCGGGGCGTCCCGCTCATTGCGCGGTCGACGAGAATCGGCGCACAGCCGGCACAAAAGACAATTCCGGCCGCGAGAAGAAGCCGCTTCATGAAGTACTCCAGATAAAAGCCATCACATCCGTCCAGCACGCGAGCGCTGTTGGATTTTCACTACCATACCGCACTTTGTTGGTTACATTCCTTCAGGGCGAGCTGCAACCATTCATGCCGAAAACCTCCGATAGCGGCACCCTTGCCGATCCTGCCCAGAGTCTCGTGCACCGCTTGATTGCTGTTCTAGGCCCTGGCCTGATGTTGGCCGGCGCGGCCATCGGTGTCTCGCACCTGGTGCAATCGACCCGTGCCGGCGCGGATTACGGTTTTTCACTCCTGTGGATCATTGTGCTCGCCAACGTCCTGAAGTACCCGTTCTTCGAGTACAGCTACCGATTCACAATAGCGACTCGTCAGAACCTTTTGCAGGGCTATCTTCGGCGCGGCCGATGGGTGCTCGGGCTGTTCTTTGTGTTAAACGTGATTACGTCGATCACCAGCATTGCAGGCGTCACGTTCTTTAGCGCCGTGTTGGCAGAAAACCTATTCGGATTCGGCTTTTCGTATACCTTGTGGAGCGCGGTGATATTGGCTCTCAGCATCGCTCTCTTCGTATTCGGCCACTATCGTTACGTGGAAGGCGTGATCAAAATCATGCTGACCGTGCTGGTCCTCGCGACACTTTCCGCGGCCGTCGTCGCGGCAATAAAGGGGCCTCTTGGCGCCGTACCGCCACCGATCGGTCTTCCACCTGAACTGAGCATCGCCTTTCTGGTCGCCCTTCTCGGCTGGATGCCCGCCCCCATCGAGGCGTCCGTCTGGAACTCACTATGGCTGCAGGCCAAGGAGCGCCAGCTCGGCAGGGATATCTCCCTTTCCGAGGCGCGCTGGGACTTCAACATCGGCTACGGCCTCATGATCTTGCTTGCGCTCGTATTCATGTCTCTGGGCGCGCTGGTCATGTACGGTTCCGGCGAAACGCTGTCGAACAACGGCAGCGTATTCTCACAGCAATTGGTCCAAATCTATGGACGAACGCTGGGCGAACTCTGGATGCCGGTGATAGCCGCGGCCGCCTTGGCCGCCATGTTGTCCAGCGTCGTAACTGTGGTGGATGCCTACCCACGTTCGCTCGCGGTCGCCTTAACCCTGCTGGCGCCCCGGCTCCGGCTGACGCCTGATCGCCATCATGCAGCCTGGATGATCGTTACCAGTTGCACCGCGCTGCTCATCATTAGCGCATTTCTGGACAATCTCACCCGCATGGTAGACCTGGTAACGACTATCGCCTTTCTGTCTGCGCCAGTATTCGCACTCATGAACTACCGACTGATCACATCCGCGCAGGTCGATGCCGGCGCGCAACCAGGGGTGGCCATGCGTGCACTGAGTTGGGCGGGCTTGCTGTTCCTGAGCGGCTTCAGCCTGTTCTTTCTGTACACCCGTTACTTGGCAGGCTAGGCGGCCCCCATCCGCGCGGGCGCTCGTCGCTTGGGCCGGATCGCCCTACCCCGACCTCATCATCGGCACGGTGGTCGATCTCGTCGTACTGGATCGCGCGCGGCGCGTCTACCTGCCTTCAAGCGCTAGATCGCTCGCTACGCCGCCAAGGCGTTCGCTTGTGGACGGAGCCGATTTAAGGAGTCGGCATATCTCACAAGCATGCTCATTCCCACGACGGGCGTAGCCCAGCCGTCACCGCAGACACCAGCTTTCCTCTCAGACAAAAAAAACCCTCCTATACCCGCGCTTACCGGTATGGGAGGGTTTCAGCTATCGGCTACCCGAGCACCGCGTTCAAGGGCAAGGACTCCGGTAGCGGTGTTGAGCCTTTAAGCCCTACGCGCTGAGCGCACGTCCGCGACGCGGCGCGCCGGAGTTCCCGTGGCTACGGCTGGGACCGCGGCGCCCTTTTCCGGGCGCGCGCCGTGCATGGTTGCTGCGCGGCTCGCCATAGCGCGGCTCCAGCCCTTCCAGCACAGTGCGCTCGATCTTCTGACCCGTCATACGCTCAATGCGAGCCAGTTTCGGCCAGTCCTGGCGCCCTATCAGAGAAACCGCGGTGCCGGTATCGCCGCCGCGGCCGGTGCGGCCGATGCGGTGCACGTAGTCTTCCGGATTATTCGGCAGATCGAAGTTCACCACCAGCGCAAGCCCGCGAATATCGAGTCCACGCGCGGCGACATCGGTGGCCACCATGACCTGTATCCGGCCGTTGCGCAGCTGCTCCACTGCGCGGCGACGGTGATACTGACTCATATCGCCGTGCAAGGCGTTGCTACGAATGCCGCGCTGATTCAGTTGCTCGGCAAGTTCGTCGGCGCCCTTTTTGGTGGAGGTGAATACCAACGCCTGCTCGCCGTTCTCGTCCCTGATCACGCGATCCAGCAGGGCCTGCTTGTGGTCGAAGTTGTCGGCGATATGCAGACGCTGCGTAATAGCCTCGTGACGCTGCGTCACCGCGTCGATCTCGATGCGGACCGGCTCGCGCAGCAGGCGCTTGACCACGCGCTGAATCGAGCCCTCGAAAGTCGCCGAGAACAGCAGCGTCTGCCGGTCGTCCGGCGTGGCGGCGGCGATCTGCTCTACCGCGTCAACGAAGCCCATGTCCAACATTCGGTCGGCTTCATCTAGCACCAGGAGCTCGAGGCGCGAGAAATCCACCCGACCGCGATCCATGTGGTCCATCAGGCGGCCCGGTGTGGCCACGAGCAGGTCGAGGGGGCGACGCAGGAGGCGCTCCTGCGGCCCGTAGGGCATACCGCCGACGACGGCGCCGGTGGTCAGGCGGGCAAAATGTCCGAGGTCGCGCACCGCTTCCGACACCTGGGTCGCCAACTCGCGGGTGGGTGCCAACACCAGCACGCGCGGGCCCGCTCCGCGCTTGGCGGAAGGCGTCAACAAGCGCTGCAGCGCCGGCAACACGAACGCGGCCGTCTTGCCGGTACCGGTCTGCGCCGATGCCATCAAATCCTTGCCGGACAGCGCCAGCGGAATGGCTTCACGTTGAATGTCGCTGGGGTTCTTGAAGCCGCACTTGTCGATAGCGCGCAGCAGAATGGGATCTAAACCGAGTCGTTCAAAAGACAAAGAAAATCCTTGGCCGCCGAGGTGGCGACGTAAAAGTAATGAATACGTGCAGAAACCATGAGCACGTCGCGGGAAACCCGCGCGGGACGCCGCTAACCGGTGGGGCCAGGGTCGAGCTGGACAGCAAAGGAGAGAGACGTTGTAAATGCCCGGCCTAAGCCGAGGAGCGGCAACTATAACACCTTTCGCGGTGCAAGGCCGGTTTTCGTTAGTCCACGTCCGTCCCGCTTAGTTCCCTTTGCGCCTCGACGCCGGTGCGGCTGACGCCGATGGCGTAGTCCGCAAGCCTGACTCGGGCTAGATCACCGCCCTCATTCCCGCGTCCCTTGCAGCACTCGGTATCGTCGCGCCAGCCATAGCGCCAGCAGTAACCACAGCGACGCCGCCGGCACCATGCTGAATGCGAGCCCGGATAGACTCAGGCCCAGCCACGCCATCAGGGTATACGACCAGGAGCCGACCTGATCGCCGAGCCGATAGACAAACGTATCGTTGAGGTTCTTGGCCTTGTACTTGTCGCCGCGTTCGAGCACGGTGTAGAGCACTTCTCGGGCCGGCCGCGCCAGCGCATAGTTGCCGGCACGGCGAAACACTTCGAACACCACCACGACACTCAACACGGGCGCAAACCCGAGCACTCCGAACCCGATCAGACTGAGCAGCGGCAGAAACGCAAGCCCGAACCCGACGCCCAGCCTGCGAAGCAGCCGCCCGGTGAGGAGGGTTTGCGTCAGCAAGGTCAGGACGTTGGTCGCCACATCCATAGCGGCGAACAACTGTATGCGCGCCGGCGCATCATCCGCGAACACCCGTGCAGCGATGTCGATGCGTTGAAAGTACAAGAACGTGGCGGCAATCGTATAAAGCAGCATCAAGCCCGCGATGCCGAGAAGATAGGGCGAGCGCGCAAGCTGCGATACCCCTTCGAACATACTCCCGCCGATAAGTACTCGGTTTCCGGCCTCCGCACCCTTATCACCCGCCGGCCGGGCAAGTGCAGCTTCGCGGCGGTCCAAGGCGCGGCATGCTTGCACAGCCCACTCCAGACAAAGCGCCGATACTAACATCAGGTTGATCGGCCCCAGCAGCTCGACCAAGGTACTCGTGATCACGGCGCCAAGCAGTGCGCCCAGCGTCCCGCCGACCGCCACCAAGCCGAACAATCGCTTGCTCTGCTCCGGCCGATAGAGATCCGTCATAAAGGACCAGAACACCGAGACCACAAACAGGTTGAACACACTAAGTCAGACGAAGAACACGCGGCCGACCCAGAGGCTTTGCCCCGCATCAGCGAGTTGAAACAAGCCGTAGAAGATCAGCAGATTGGCGATGAAGAAGCGATAGGTCAGCGGTACGAAGCGACGCCGCGGCAGACGGGACACGGCACTGCTGTAAACCGGGTGCAACAGCAATGTGCCGACCAGCGTGCCGGTGAACAGCCAAGCGAGGTTCTCCACCCCACCCGCCAGGCCCATCTCGTCACGTATCGGACGCAGGATGTAATAGGCGCACAGCACGAGAAAAAAGTAAGCGCAGGACCAAAGCAGCGCTGCCGCTTCTTCCTCCCGCACATCGACCACCCGGCGCAGCAATGACACAAGGCCTCCCGCCGCCATTGCAGCTGTCCTAGCGCGGGCAACGCCGGCGAAGCGGTGCTAGCGCCAACCTTCCAAGCCCGCGGGAAGCGTGGTCGTTGCAGTATTCTTTCATGTGCCTCCTCCCGAGAACGGCCCCATGGCAGAGGCGAGCAGCTACCCCAAGACCCTATCTATGACCTCGT
Source organism: Ectothiorhodospiraceae bacterium (assembly GCA_029268285.1). Lineage (GTDB taxonomy): Bacteria > Pseudomonadota > Gammaproteobacteria > Nitrococcales > AK92 > JAJUGG01. The sequence goes on from JAJUGG010000046.1 coordinate 14,328, forward strand.
ACGGCCACGACGAAAGGAAGTTGCTCATGATAGACCCGATTCGCCGTCGCACCCTCGGGTTGCTCGGAATAGGCGGCGTTGCATTAGCGGCCTCACGCCTAGGCGGCTTTGGGGCGCTTGCTCACGCAGAGCCCGGCATGCACATGCGTGAGATCCCTTCCAGCGGAGAGAAGCTGCCGGTCATCGGCCTGGGTACTTGGCAGACCTTCGATGTCGATGATTCCACCAAAGCGCGCGCGCCGCTCAAGGAGGTGCTTGCTGCTTTCGCCGCCATGGGCGGAGCACTGGTCGACTCCTCTCCCATGTATCGCCGTTCTGAGCAGGTTCTGGGCGATCTTGCCGCCGAGCTGGATCTTCACGAACACTTATTCGTTGCCACCAAGGTCTGGACCCGCGGCAAGCAAGACGGTATCGATCAGATGCGCGCGTCCATGGCCGCGCTGCGCACCGAGCCTATCGATCTCATACAGGTGCATAATCTGGTCGACGTCGACAAGCACCTGGACACGCTCGCGGAATGGCGCGAGCAGGGTCGTACGCGATACATCGGCATCACGCATTACACTGCCCGCGCCCACGACGAGGTTGTGCGGGTGGCGAGCCGACGCCGGGTGGACTTCATCCAGATCAACTACTCCGTTGCGGAACGCGAGGCCGAACAGCGCTTACTTCCCTTCGCAAAAGAGCGCGGCATTGCCGTAATCGCCAACCGCCCCTTCGCCAGTGGGGCCTTGTTCCAGAGCCTGCGGGATAAGCCCTTGCCGGATTACGCCGCCGCCATCGACTGCCGGAGCTGGGCGCAGATCATGCTCAAATTCACTATTTCCCATCCTGCGGTAAGCTGCGTCATTCCGGCCACATCGAAGATTGCTCATCTGCGCGACAACATGCAGGCCGGCTACGGCACATTGCCCGACCCGGCACTACGCCAGCGCATCGCCGCCGAGTTCGCCTGATGGCATGAAGCACGCTCCGCCGACGGCGGCGCAGGCCCGCGCTATACGCCGTCAATTGCGCCTGCACGCACCGACCCCCACCACGGCTATTGAAGTCATTGGATATGGCACGCCTTCATCAGCAGCCGCATGACGGAAACACCGCCCACGCCGCAGCTTAACCGGCGCCGCCGCTGGCGCACCCTCCTGCACATCGAGCGCGTGCTGGAGCCCTTGATGGTGTTCCTCGGCTTCGTCTGGCTCGCCTTGCTCATCCTGGAGTTCACCCGCTACTGGCTGCCCTGGATGCAGCAACTCAGCAACCTCATCTGGATCGTGTTCATCGGCGACTTCCTGGGCCGCTTTGCCGTAGCGCCGGCCAAGGGGGTATACCTGCGCAAGAGCTGGCTGACGCTGATCGCGCTCGCCCTGCCCGCGCTGCGCGTGCTGCGCTATTCCGCGTCCTGCGCCTGCTCCGCGTCACGCGCGGCCTTCGCCTGATTCGATTGATCACCTCCTTTAACCGCAGCATGAAGGCGCTCGGCAAGACTATGAACCGCCGCGGCCTCGGCTATGTCGCTCTGCTCACGCTCCTGGTCGTGTTCGCAGGCGGCGCGGGCATGTATGCGTTCGAATCCGGTCCCGGCGGTCAGGGGTTTAGCGGTTATCTGGAAGCGCTCTGGTGGACCGCGATGCTAGTGACGACTATGGGGTCTGCGGACTGGCCGCTGACTGGGGAAGGACGCCTCCTGACGCTCCTTCTATCGATCTACGCCGTCGGCGTATTCGGCTACTTGGCAGGCAGCCTTGCTTCTTTCTTCATCGGTCAGGACGCGGCCGAGGCGGAGCGGCGCCAGGCCTCGGCTCAGAACCTGCGCGAACTCCGCGCCGAGATAGCGGCTCTGCGTCGCGAGCTCGACGCAAAGCACGACCAACCAAAATAGCTTAATTTCCGGGTCTTTGTCGCCAAGCGGGAAAGAGTACATCCACGCTCGGCGCCTTTTTCCCTTATCGCGCCTGTGATCTCATTATAGAAAGACTTTTCCGTTAGGAGCACGCCATGACTGAACGTCCAGTAGTACAGGTCATTACCGGGCAGCCGGCCTCGGACGGCGCCGGCGTTCGCCTCAACCGTGTCCTCAACCCTCAGCGGCCGCTGGATCCCTTCCTGATGCTGGATGAATTTAACTCCAATCAGGCGGACGACTACATTGCCGGCTTTCCATCGCATCCGCATCGTGGCTTCGAAACGGTCACCTATATGATCGACGGCAACATGCTGCACGAGGACCACCTCGGCAACCGCGGCTTACTGACTAGCGGCGCCGTGCAGTGGATGACGGCCGGGCGCGGCATCATTCACTCCGAAATGCCGCAGCAGGAGGAAGGCCGCATGCGCGGCTTCCAGCTCTGGATCAACCTGCCCGCGGCCGAAAAAATGAAGCCCGCCGCCTACCAGGACATTGCGCCGGACGCGATACCGGAGGTCACTACTGACGGCGCCCGCATAAAAGTGATTGCCGGATCCTATCCTGGGCCCGCCGGAGACGTTGCCGGCCCCGTCTCCGGCGTTACTACCCGCCCGCTATACCTGGACGTCGCACTGGATTCCGGCAGCAAGGTGGCAGTACCCGTTTCCACCGACCATACTGCTCTTGTCTACCTGTTCGAAGGCGAAGCGCAGGTCGCCGACAGGCAGCTACGACGCGGGCAGATGGCCGTGCTCGGAGCAGGCAACAGCATCACGCTGAAAGGCACCGGCACTACCGGCGGCCGCATGCTGGTACTGGCTGCCAAGCCCATCGGCGAACCGATCGTGCAATACGGTCCCTTCGTGATGAATAGCGTGGAAGAAATTGAGCAGGCGTTGCGCGATTATCGGGACGGCCGACTTACGGCCTGATTGACCCAGATCAAGCCCCGGCAGTTTGTACGCCCGCCGAGCTCAAAGCATTGATCCTAGTCAATGTTGCGCTCGTCCGGCGGGCGCATCTTGATGGCAATTATTCTACTAACAAGAGGCCGTCGAAATGACTACACTGCCCGAACTGCTCGGTAACCGCCCCGACTTCTGGCTCAGCATGGTCGTCATCATTTTCATGCTCGGCATGGGCGTGTTCTTTGTCGCCTTCTTTATCCGCAACATCCGGCAGGAAGCGGCCCAGGGCAAAGATAAGCAGGATTCCGGTAAGACATCCACCGCAACATCAAGTCATTAGCGACAGCTCTCGGTATGCCCCACGCTGTACGGCCGACAGACGTCGGATCTAAGGGTGCATCGGCCTTTCGTGCCCCGAGGGCCGCGCCCAGGCAGACTTACTTTTCCCAGTAGGAGCGCGGGGCCTCGCCGCAACCGTTGCGGCACCGCAAGTCGCGGCGAGGCGCCACTCCTAATGGGGACCCAGGCGTGCCCCCGGATGGCAGTCCCTCTGCCCGCGAAGGACGTGACGTCGTTGCGTAAGCACACTCAGCGCCCGCGGCGGCGTACTGCATAGCCGTACTGCACCGGCCAAGTCGGTTCCGCATCCAGCGCATGTTGCGCTTTCAACGGCCAATACGGCTCACGCAGCAGCTCGCGCCCTAGCAGCACCAAGTCGGCGTCGCCGCCAGTGACGATCTCGTCCGCATGGGCCGGTTCCGTAATAAGCCCCACCGCCGCGGTCGGGATCTCCGCTTCCTCACGGATCCGCTTGGCGAACGGCACCTGATAGCCGCGACTGAGTGGAATGTGCGCGCGCGGCACCACGCCGCCCGTGGAAACATCGATCATGTCGACGCCCAGCGCTTTTAGCCGCCGCGCGAGCGCGACCGACTGCTCCAGGTCCCAGCCGCCCTCCACCCAGTCCGTGGCCGAAATGCGCACCATTAGCGGCAGCTCCTCGGGCATGAGCGCCCGCAAGGATTTCACCACCCGTAGCACCAGCCGCATGCGGTTCTCCAGCGAACCGCCATAGTCGTCCGTGCGCTGATTACTCAGTGGCGACAGGAACTCATGCAACAGGTAACCGTGCGCAGCGTGAACTTCCAGAACCTTGAAGCCCGCCTGCAGCGC
>JAJUGG010000047.1 GCA_029268285.1 Ectothiorhodospiraceae bacterium
ATTGCCGAGGCTTCCGGGTCGGTAAAGTACAGGCGCGTGCCGTCGCTTGCGAGGCCGCTAGGCTGCGCCAGGGCCGCCTCCGGCAGGGGCGCGTCGTGTAACCGCTCGGCACCCGAGCCGACGTAGGCCTGCGCCCAGCTGCGGTCTAGGTCGAGGCGCCAGAGCTGGTGGCAGCCTGCCATGGCGACGTAAAGCGCCTCGTCCATCCACAACACGTCCCAGGGAGAGTTGAGCGCGGTGTCCCGGGCCGAGCCGTCGCTGGAGAATGGCTGGGCTTGTGCGCCGGTGCCGGCGAGGGTGCTTACTCGGCCCGCCTCCAGGTCGATGGCGCGCAGGAGGTGGTTTTCGGTGTCGGCCACATAGACCGTGTCGTTGGCGACGGTGAGCCCATGGGGGGCGCGAAACCGGGCATCTTCGGCTGAGCCGTCCTGCCAGCCGGGGTTGCCGCAGCCGAACACACGGACTACGCGCCCTGCGCTACGCGTGGCATTGAGTGCGATTTCCAGCACGCGGTGGTGGCCGGTGTCCGCGACAAACAGGCGATCCTGATCGGCGGCCTGCAGTTTGGCGGGAAAGCGCAGCATGCTTGGTTCAGGCGGCAACGTGGCGGAGCTTTGCGTGGGTGCAGCCTGCGGCTGCAACTGCCCTGCGGCACGCGCCTCGTCAATGATTTGCTCCAGCGTAGGCGCCATTTCCTCGGCTGTGATTTCTCCGCGATGCATGGCGACGACATAGCTTTGCGGCGAGATGACGATGAGTGTGGGCCAGGCGTTGATGGCGTACTCGCGCCAGATTCGCAGCTGGCGGTCGTTGATGACTGGGTGTGTGACGCCTAAGCGCTCGCAGGCACGGGCGATGTTGTGCGTGCTGCGCTCGTTCGGGAACTTGGCCGAGTGCACGCCGACCACGGCGACTTCATTCGGAAACCGGCGTTCGATCTCGCGCAACTCCGGGATCATGTGGATGCAGTTGATACAGCCGTAGGTCCAGAAATCCAGCACCAGCACGCGCCCACGGAAGTCGGCGAGCGAGTAACGGCGCCCGCCGGTGTTGATCCAGTCTAACTCCGGACGAAAATCAGGTGCCCGCACTCTCATCATCGTCTCCAGGCTCGGCATGTTCCGACGCAGGGATCACGGCAAGCTCGTCATTGAGGCGGATCGTGCCACCGACCAGCACGCGTGCTGTAATGCCGCCGTGCCCGCGCACGGCGTTGTAGCCGCCCACGCCTAAGTTTTCTTCCATGCGCGAGCAGGGGTGGCACTCGCCGCTGAACTCCAACACCGCCGCGCCGACGCGAAAGCGTTTGTTCTTCAGCGCTTGCAGATTGATGCCTTCGGTAACGATGTTGCGCCTGAGTAGTGCGGGGTCCACGGTCGCGCAGCCGAGATAGCTTGCAATCGCGGCAATGTGCTCGGCTTGAATGAGGGTGACTTGGCGCGCGCCATTGCGGCGGCTGCTGTAGTGATCGCCGACGAGCCCCGTGCCTGCTTCGGCTATTACCGACTCCGCCGCCTCTAAGGGCATGCGCCGCGCTGGGCGTACGCCGATCCAGGCGACCCGCCCCGGGCGCATGGGTGCGGACAATAGCTTTCCTAGACGGGAGTTCGGGTTCAGCATTACGCCATGTCGAGCCTGTCGCTGCCTTCGTGCCGATCTAACACGACAGGAATCGGTTGCGGTACAAATTTGGTCGAGGACGGTTCAGGCGTGGCTCTGCGCGCGCGAACGAGCACAAGTAGCGATAAAGCCATGAAGTATGTTCCTTGCCGGCTCGCAGCATCACCTCCGATGTCTGCGCGCCAGACACGTGCTTCAAGACAAGGCTGTGGTCAATGCGGTGTCGCGTTACGTTTCGGGTTGGTCGAGTTGAGCGCCTTGGGCAGAAATGCGTCGGCGACTTCTGCTGGCTTGATGTCGCGCGGCAAGGCAGCGCTCATGAGAAGGATGGGGATGTGGCTCCACTCCGGTCCGGCGCGAACTTCTTCGATCAGTTCCACGCCAGTCATGTGCGGCATCATGTAGTCGGTGATGATCAGATCGGGTCGAGCCGTGCGCAGTCGCTCCAGGCCCTCGAGTCCATGTCGGGCGGTTATCACTTGATAGCCCTCGTCCTCCAGCAGCAACGAGAGCGCTGTGAGGATGTTGGGTTCGTCGTCGATAACCAGGACAAGAGGCTTGTCCTTATCATGTTCTGATCGAGCCATTTCAGCTATCGCCTTCCGAACCCCTCGGGTGGGCATGCCCCTTGAGCTCGTCATCGACGTGTCCGAAGCGCTCGCCGATCTGAATCCCGTCACCAGTGATGGAAAACTCGCGAATGCCGGGATCGAAGCGGTTGGTGCGCACCTTTATGATGGAAAGCGTACGTCGGGTTTCATTCTCCAGTTCGACGTAGCGCAACAGCACAATGTTCTGTGCTACCGCCGACATCGAGCCGAGCCGCACCTTGATTTCGCCGCCGATCAGTTCTTCGGGTTCCAGCGTATGCATCACAGTGGCGCCCTCGGCTCGTAGCGCATTGGTCAGCGCGGCGAGATAAGGCCCGATGCGCTCGGGGTAGGCAGTGGACTGCCGGAGTGCGTTGATACCGTCGACGAGCAGCCTCTTAACTCCGCGCCTTTTTACCGCGTCCAGCAGTTTGTAGCCGAGCTGATCGAGTGCGTTCTCTGTCGCCGGTTGCCACAGCACCTCGACAACACCGGCGTGGACGAGCGGCTCGAGGTCAATGCCCAGTAGCTCGGCTTTCTCGAGCAAGTCTTCCTCGTGCTCGTAAAAGCCGAAGATGAGCCCCGGCTCTGCATGGCTGCATTGGCCGATGAATTCCAGCCCAAAGCTCGTCTTGCCGATGCCGGTCGGGCCGACGAGTAGTGTGGCCGATCCATAGCGCACCCCGCCCCCGAGCATCTGGTCCAGCATGGGGATGCCCGTCTCGAGCAATGTACGCTTGGCAGGCGTTTCGTGCGTGCGGCCGACGCTGCTTTCCAGCCGCGGGAAAACTTCTATGCCTGCATCCGAGATGCGGGTCATATGGCGACCCGAGATAAAGCCGCTGCCCCGGAACTTGTGCACCTGGAGATAGCGAAAGCTCTGGTACTCGGCCTGCTGCGTGCCCAGCTCCAGCCAGCCGTCGACCATGGTGTACTCGGGGCTGCGTGGGCTGCGCGCGCTGTTGGTCAGCAACAGAATCGTGCTGCCCGTGAGGTGCGCGACGGTCGACAGGTTGTTGATGAACTTGCGGAACTCGGCTTCGGAGTGAGCGGTTTCCTCCAGCACGAACAGCCCGTCGAGCACGATCAGCGAAGCGTTGCGTGCTTTGCGTTCGCGGCTGAGGAGCCGCAGGATGCCGTCCAGGCCGCTCGTCTCCAGCGTCCCGAAGGCGCTCTCGTAGTAGATCGAGTCCGGTACTTGGTTTTTATCGAAAAAGCCGAGCGGCGCCAGGTGTTCCATCATCCGGTCGTGGGATTCCGCCAGCAGAGTGACATAAAGGCACTGTTCGCCCTGAGTTGCCCGATGGAAGCAGATCTGGTTTGCCAGAATCGTCTTGCCCGCCCCGGGCGAACCTTGAACGATATAGACCGCTGCCGGAATGACTCCGCCATGCAGAACGTCGTCCAAGCCCGGCACTCCCGTCGTGCGTCGCGCGTACTTGGTTTGGTGCTGACTCGGCTCGGTCATGCTTAGTTCCTGGCAGGTGCTGATTAAAGCACGCCATTCTGCAACAAATACGCTCGGGCTAATAGCGGAGGGCACTACATGGTTCGACTAGGCGGCAAACGACAGCGCCGCATAGCGGACGTAGCCCTGCGAAGAACCTCGCGATCCGTCGCGAGCAGATCTGGGACTTGCGAACTGGCGCTATTGAGAATCATTCCTATTTAAAGCAGAGTATGGGAAGTGCATGTCCCAGTGTCGGCAGGCCGTAAAAAAGCATCAGCGCTCAGTAGAGGAGGTGACGATCATGAGTACGGATGGCTACACCTTGGCGATCCCCGAAAACGAGTTGTATCACGCGGCATCCTGTGTGGCTGGTGGTTGTCGTCAACGGTCCGAACAGCAGCAGAGAGCCTGCGCCGCGAACATCGTGCGGCATCAGGTCTGCGTTTGCGTGCTCTCTTGCCCGTCGATTCTCAAGGCACTCGAGGACGATCTCTGTAACCGGATCAATAGCTTGTCCGCGTGATTATGGTCGTGCTGATCCGGGGTGTTGAAGCATTTGGGTAGGGCGACTGCCGGTTATCGCTTCATCTCATAAAGGTGGCTTGTGGTTTCCGAATTCGTGCGTCTACCTTGACGGAGCGCTAGCATGCGTCGCTCCAGAACAGCTTCCGCATTTGTCGACTTTATAAGGAGAGCAATGTGTCGCTTCCGCGGATTTTGATGGTCTCGCTGGGCGGAACCATCACCATGACGCCTAGCAAGGCCGGGGGTATCGCACCCACGCTGACAGCCGAGGATTTGCTAGCAGCCGTTCCGGAGATGGAGCAGGTAGCAGTATTAGACGCCGCCTCGCCCCTCGCGCTGCCGAGCGCGTCGCTCACGGTCGATGAAGTGGCGGATTTGGCCCGCACCATCGACGCACGGCTGCGCGACGATGTGGACGGCGTGGTCGTCATCCAGGGAACGGACACCATCGAAGAAACGGCATTTCTGCTCGAACTCTTGGTCGAGAGCGGCAAGCCGGTGGTGGTTACCGGTGCGATGCGAGGCCCGCAGACACCCGGCGCCGACGGGCCTGCCAATCTGCTCGCGGCGGTCACCGTTGCCGCTTCCGTGGATGCGCACGGCCTGGGCGTGCTGGTCGTGCTCAACGACGAAATCCATGCTGCGCGCTTTGTGCAAAAGAGCCATACCACGCTGCCATCGGCTTTCACGTCGCCTTCGCTAGGCCCATTGGGGCTGGTGATCGAGCGGCGCGCTATATTCCGGGTGCGCGTTCAGCGTAGCCCCGCGCTGCGTCACGGCGCCTGGACGGATAGGCCCACACCGGTAGCCTTGGTAAAGATGGCCCTCGGTGAAGACGGGCGACTGCTGAGAGCGCTACCCGAGCTCGGTTATCAGGGGCTGGTGCTGGAAGGCATGGGAGCAGGGCACGTACCGGCAGAGCTTGCGCCCATCATCGGCGAGCTGATCGCGAAGATGCCGGTGGTGTTGTGCTCGCGGGCGCATACCGGTCCGTCCCTGCGCGCCACCTACGGCTACGATGGATCGGAAATCGACTTGCTGCGCCGGGGAGCGATCAGCGGGGGCGACCTGTCCGGGCTAAAGGCGCGCCTCCTTTTAATGGCATTGCTGCGACAGAGCGCGCGGCCAGACGCAATCAAAGAAGCCTTTCGAACTTACTCCACTTACTGAACTGCAACGAATGCGCGGGGGGCACCCTGACTACCGCGACCGCCTCTATTTACAGCATGCGCCAAACGCGTCCGAGGCTCCGGCCCTACGCGAACGGTGCCATGCGGCTGACGCCGCGATGGCAACTTACGAGGAAACGCGCACTCAATAGCCACTGCCGCGGTCCTAGAAGACGATGCCAGTGGCTGCGGCCGACAATCAGGGCTCACTTCCTTAGCGACACGTTTAAAAACGACCCCGCCGACCACACCGCAAGGTAGATCCACCTGACCAGACCAAGCGCATAACCAAGGAGAGGGATATGGACAGCTTCGGTGCGCGCTCCACGCTTACGGTCGGCGAGCGTGAATACGAGATCTTTCGGCTCCAGGCACTCGAGAAGGAGGGGTTGGACGTCAAGCGCTTGCCTTATTCGCTGCGCATCCTGCTCGAGAACCTGCTGCGCCGCGAAGACGGCTCGGTAGTGACGGCCGACGATATCCGCGCGCTGGCGCAGTGGGACCCGAAGGCCAAGCCGAGTCGCGAAATATCCTTTCAGCCCGCGCGCGTGTTGCTGCAGGACTTTACCGGTGTGCCGGCCATTGTGGACTTGGCCGCCATGCGCGATGCCATGGCCGATCTGGGCGGCGACCCGAAGAAGATCAACCCGCAGCAGCCGGTCGAACTCGTCATTGATCACTCCATCCAAGTGGATGCCTTCGCCTCGACAGGCGCTTTCGACATTAACGAAATGCTCGACTACCAGCGCAACGGTGAGCGCTACGCCTTTATCAAGTGGGGCGGGCAGGCTTTCGATAACTTCATGGCCACACCGCCTAACGCCGGCATCTGCCACCAAGTGAACCTGGAGTATCTTGCTCGAGTCGTGTTCGGCGACAGCCACGAGGTGCGCGGCGAGAGCGGCTTGATACAGGCCTATCCGGACACCTTGGTCGGCACTGACTCGCATACGCCGATGGTGAACGGCCTCGGCGTATTGGGCTGGGGCGTGGGCGGGATCGAAGCCGAGGCGGCCATGCTCGGCCAGCCGGTGGCCATGCTCATGCCGCAGGTGATCGGCTTCAAGCTGACCGGCAAGCTGCCAGAGGGCGCGACCGCGACCGACCTGGTGTTGACCATCACTGAAATGCTGCGCAAGAAGGGCGTGGTGGGGCGCTTCGTCGAGTTCTACGGCCCGGGCGTGAGCAGCGTGCCGGTGGCCAACCGCGCCACCATCGGCAATATGTCGCCGGAGTACGGCTCGACCTGTTCCATCTTCCCGGTCGATCAGCTCACGCTGGATTATCTGCGCCTGACCGGCCGCTCGGAGGAGCGGGTGAAGCTGGTCGAAGCGTATATGAAGGAGCAGGGGCTGTTCCATACGGCTGACTCGCCCGAGCCCGAGTACACCGACACGCTGGAGCTCGACCTGGGTGAAGTGGTGCCGAGCATTGCCGGCCCCAAGCGGCCGCAGGATCGCATCCGCTTGAGCGACGCAGGCAAGGCCTTCAAGGAGGCACTGCCCGACCTCAAGCCGCCGGCAGCTTCCGACGACAAGGCGGCGGCCGAAATCGAGTGCGATATCGACGGCGAGAAGCACAAGCTCACTCACGGCTCGGTGGTGATCGCCGCCATTACTAGCTGTACCAACACCTCAAACCCCTCGGTGATGATTGCTGCGGGGCTTCTGGCGCAAAAGGCCGCCGAGCGCGGGCTCAAGCGCAAGCCCTGGGTCAAGACCTCGCTCGCGCCGGGTTCGCGGGTGGTGACGGATTACTTCGAGAAGGCCGGCCTGACCAAGCATCTGGAGGCGCTGGGCTTTCATACCGTGGGCTACGGCTGCACCACCTGTATCGGCAACTCGGGCCCGCTGCCGCCCGAGATTTCCGAGGCCATCGAGAAAGGGCACCTCGTGGCGGCCTCGGTGCTGTCCGGCAACCGCAACTTTGAAGGTCGCATCAACCCGCAGGTGCGCGCCAACTACCTCATGTCGCCGCCCTTGGTCGTGGCCTTCGCGCTGGCCGGCCGCATCGACATTGACGTCTACAATGAGCCGCTGGCGCAGGACAAGGATGGCAAGGACGTTTACCTCAAGGACATCTGGCCGTCCCAGGACGAGATCGAGCGCACCGTGCAGGCCTCGATCGGCTCGGACATGTACAAGAAGACCTACGACGAGATCTTTAAGGGCGACAAGCGCTGGCTGAATCTTGAGGCCCCCGCGGGCGAGCGCTTCCGCTGGGATGAGAAGTCTACTTACATACGCCGCCCGACCTTCTTCGAAGGAATGTCGAAGGAGTCGCCGGAGACCGTCCGCGACATCACCGACGCTCGCTGCATCGCCAAGCTCGGCGACAGCGTGACCACCGACCACATTTCGCCCGCCGGCGCCATCAAGCCGGATTCGCCCGCCGGGCGCTACTTGCAGGAGCACGAGGTTCAGCCCAAGGACTTCAACTCCTACGGTGCGCGGCGCGGAAACCACGAGGTGATGATGCGCGGCACCTTCGCCAACGTGCGCATACGCAACCAACTGGTGCCGGAGGTGGAGGGTGGTTATACCAAGCACTTCCCCAGCGGCGAGACGATGTCCATCTACGACGCCGCGATGAAGTACGCCGAGGAGGATACGCCGCTGTGCGTGCTAGCCGGCAAGGAATACGGCTCCGGCTCCAGCCGCGACTGGGCTGCCAAAGGGCCTTATCTGCAAGGCATCAAGTTCGTCATTGCCGAGAGCTACGAGCGCATCCACCGCTCCAACCTCATCGGCATGGGCATCCTGCCGCTAGAGTTCACGGGCGGCGACAATGCCGAATCCTTAGGCCTTAGCGGCACCGAGCATTTCACGGTAGAAGGGCTCTCGGACGCGATTAAGAGCCGTTTCAAAGAGGGGCGCACGCTCAAGGTTCGCGCGCAGAGCGAGGATGGCGGCAGCAAGGAGTTCGAGACGCTGGTGCGCTTGGACACGCCGCAGGAAGTACTCTACTACCTGCACGGGGGCATTCTGCACTACGTCATCCGCCAACTCTTGAGCGGCGTCTCCGCGCCCGAGCCGCGTGCTGGTGGGATAGCGGCAACCTCCGGCGCCCACGACGCCGAACCTTCCGAGGGCGTCGTTGACGAGGGCTCGAAGGATTCCTTCCCGGCCAGCGACCCGCCAGCGTACTAAGTGGCGCGATGTAAGGCTGGAGCTGGCGTCTCGCCGCGACTTTCGGGGCCGTAACCGTCGCAGCGAGGCGCCGCGTTTGCTAAGCGTGTTGTACTCAGTGAGGTTCGGTAGGGTGCGTCACGCACCTTCTCCAGCCGAGCAGCGCGACGATGGTGCGTGATAGGCACCGTTCTAGTCGAGTGAGAGCTCCCTGACCGGGAATAGCGGTTACCCCGCGCAGGTCCGACTGAAGTCGGACCTGCGGTAAGCCTGTGCGTAGATACTCCCGACGAAATCGCTGGGTACATAACACGCCTCGCCCAGCCCCGTGCGAGATTCAGCCGAAAACGGCATGGGCATGGCCGCGAGGCGGCCAGTGAGCTGAATCTATGCGGCTCCGGCGGGCTGGACCGGCTGCGGCAGGCGGCTGAGCAGGCGCTGGTAGATGGCTTCGGTCTTGCGCAGGTTGTGGTCGATCGTGAACCTCTCCAGCACATGCGCCCGTGCCGTCTGCCCGATGCGGCGGCGGAGCTCGGGGCTTGCGAGCAGCTCTTGTGCGGTGCGAGCCAGCGCCTCCGGGTCGTTGGGCGGCACCAGAAAACCGTGCTTCCCGTGCTCGATGATTTCCAGCGGCCCGCCGATCGCCGTGGCGATGACCGGGCGCTGCAACAGCATCCCTTCCAACAGTACCCGCCCGAAAGGCTCCGGCGTAACGGAGGTATGCAGCATGACGTCCAGCAAGCTGACGTAGTCCGCCACCTCGTCCTTGAAGCCGGTGAAGACGACGTTGCACGTGATGTCCAGTTCCCGGCGTAAATGCTGCAGGCGTTCGCCGTAAGCTTTATCAGGAATGTCGCCGACCAGCAGGCAGCGAATCTCGGGGTGGTGCCGCTTCAGCAGCGCGGTCGCGCGCACGGCGGTTTCTTGACCCTTCCAGCCTTTGACGTTGCCGATCACGCCGATGATGGGAGCTTCGGCCGGAATGTCGTGTGCGCGGCGCAGCGAATCCGTCGAAGCCCGCGCAGAGAAGCCGTCCGGATCGATGCCGTTATGGATGGTGACGATGTGTCGGCACTGAATCCCGCGCCCCCGCAGACTCTCGCTGACCGCGTCCGAAATCGATATCACCGCGTCGAGGTGGCGCGCGTGGTAGCGCGTTAGCCGCTCGGCCAAGCCGCCTCGTAGGCGGGTTTCGTCGAGTATGCCGCGCTGGTGGGTCATGCAGGGAATGCGCAACAGGCGCGCTGCCAGCATCCAGTCGTGGCCGAGGTGCACCGAGTTGTTGAGGTGCACCAGGTCGATGCGTTCCCGCCGTAAGAAGCGCGCGCGCCGGATGCCTTCGAATGCCAGTTGGCTAAACCTTGCAGCGCGTTGCAGGGGGACCAGGCATTTTCTCAGCCAGCCGTTCTGCGCCTGGCTAAAGCGGAGGGGGGCGGTCGGCGGAGCGATGTGCACATCGGCGCCTGCCGCCTCAAAGGCAGGAATCAGGCGGTTGGGCGTGTAGAACACCACGATGGGCTTGTAACGGTTCTTATCGAGCCGTTGCACGAGTTGGAGGAGGCTATGGTAGGAACCGCCGATCGTGCCGTCCTTGTTGGATTCGCAATAGAGGATCCGTGTGGTTTGCATGGGCAGGCTCGCGTAGCTGTCGTGAATGTACGAAGGCCGCGTCGATGCTGCTTGGTGGGACGTGATCGTAGTTAGAGGTGAAGGCGCCGTTCCGGAAGATCAAGCTGCACCCGTTGAACCTGTGATTAGTTGTAATGGCTGCGCATCTTTAGCGAGTTTTTGTTGTCTAAACTCTTAAATAGTTGTCTGCTCAGAGGGTTGTGAGCAGAGTTGACCCTGCCCATATATGGGGTATGATCGCTACCTAACCACAACATATGGTGTTGCCTGAGGGTAAACTGTTAAGAGGTTGTGGATAAAGTCAATAAGTAGTTGATCGACCAAATGGTAATCAGCTGGGGCAATTCAGAAGGGGAAGGAAATGACGTCAGCCGCGAAAGTTCGTCCGCTAACCAACGCCGTCGCCGATATCCCGATGCAAGCGGCATCGCTGGACATCTGGGACAAGAAGTATCGCCTGAAGGCGAAGGACGGACTCGTCATCGACCAAACCATGGATGATACCTTCAAGCGCGTCGCTAAGGCGCTGGCTGAGGTCGAACCCACCGAAGAGCTGCGCACCCACTGGGAAGAGCGCTTCCTCTGGGCGCTGCGCCACGGTGCCATCCCCGCCGGCCGCATTACTTCCAACGCCGGCGCGCTGGAACACAAGCCGGCCACGAGCACCATCAACTGCACGGTCTCCGGCACCATCGGCGACTCCATGGACGACATCCTCGGCAAAGTGCACGAGGCCGGACTGACGCTCAAAGCCGGATGCGGCATCGGCTATGAGTTCTCCACCCTTCGCCCCAAGGGTGCGTATGTTTCCGGCGCCGGCGCCTACACCTCCGGCCCCTTGTCCTTCATGGATATCTACGATCGCATGTGCTTCACCGTGAGCTCGGCTGGCGGCCGCCGCGGTGCGCAGATGGCCACCTTCGACGTGGGGCATCCGGACGTCATGGACTTCATTCGCGCCAAGCGCGAAGACGCGCGGCTGCGTCAGTTCAACCTGAGCCTGCTGATCACCGACGAATTCATGCAGGCGGTCGACAAAGACGAGGACTGGCCGCTGGCCTTCCCGCTGACCCAGGCGGAAGTGGACGAAGACGGCGTCGACCTCAAGGACCCGAGCCAGGTAATCTGGCGCGAGTGGCCGAACAAAGAGCCCTACATCAGCAACGACAAGGGCCTGGTGGCCTGCCGTATCTATCGCGTGATCAAAGCCCAGCGCCTCTGGGACATGATCATGAACTCCACCTACGACTTCGCCGAGCCAGGGTTCATTCTCATCGACCGCGTCAACGAGATGAACAATAACTGGTTCTGCGAGGACATCCGCGCCACCAACCCCTGCGGCGAGCAGCCGCTGCCGCCCTACGGCGCCTGCCTGCTGGGTTCGGTGAACCTCACCAAGTTCGTGCGCGACCCCTTCACCGAAAAGGCGCGCTTCGACTGGGATCAATACCGCGAGGTGGTGCGCATCTTCACCCGCATGCTCGACAACGTGGTCGACATCAACGGCCTGCCGCTGGAAGAGCAGCGTAAGGAGATCCTGCGCAAGCGCCGCCACGGCATGGGCTTCCTGGGCCTTGGCTCTACTGTCACCATGCTGCGCATGGCCTACGGCGACGAAAAGTCCGTGGCGTTCACCGAGCAGGTGGCGAAGGAAATGGCCCTGGTGGGCTGGGAAACCGCCCTCGAACTGGCCGAAGAGAAGGGCCCGGCGCCCATCATGGAGGAAGACTTCAAGGTCACCGCCGAGATGCTCGCCAAGCGCCCCGAGATGAAAAAGGACGGCTACAAGGTCGGCCAGAAGATCAAGGGCCGCGTGCTGTGGGCCAAGTACTCGCGCTACATGCAGCAGGTCGGCCATGAGAAGCCCGAGCTCATCGAGAAGCTGGCCGAAAGCGGCGCGCGCTTTACGCACCACAGCTCCATCGCGCCCACCGGCACGATCTCGCTCAGCCTTGCCAACAACGCCAGCAACGGCATCGAGCCGAGCTTCGCGCACCACTACTTCCGCAACGTGATCCGCGAAGGCAAGAAGTCCAAGGAGAAGATCGACGTCTACTCCATGGAGCTGCTGGCATACCGCGCCTTTATCGATGAGAACGCCGACCCCAACCACGGGCTACCGGAGTACTTCATCACTGCCGACGATGTTACGCCCAAGCAGCACGTCGACATCCAGGCGGCAGCGCAGAAGTGGATCGACTCCTCGATCTCCAAGACGGCCAACGTCCCCACGGACTATCCGTACGCGGACTTCAAGGATATTTACCGCTACGCCTACAAACAGGGCTTGAAGGGCTGCACCACTTTCCGGTTCAATCCCGAAGCCTTCCAGGGCGTGCTGGTCAAAGAAAAGGACCTCGCCAACACCACCTACAAGTTCACCTTGGCGGACGGCACGGTGGTCGAGGCCAAGGGTAACGAAGAGATCGAGTACGACGGCGAAATCCACACCGCCGCCAACCTCTTCGACGCCCTCAAGGAAGGCTACTACGGACGTTTCTAAGGACTGTGCGAGGGATGACTAACATGGCTATCAAGATCGACAAAAACATCGTCGGCTACGAAGTGGTCAAGCCCGGCGCACAGCCGGAGCAGACTCAGCGGCCGGACGAACCCAAGCTCGAGCACATGCACGAGCGCCTGCAGCGGCCCGAGGTGCTGGTCGGGCAGACGTACAAGATCAAAACCCCGCTCTCCGAGCACGCGTTGTATGTCACCATTAACGACGTGATCCTCAACCAGGGCACCGACCACGAGCAGCGCCGACCCTTCGAGATCTTCATCAACTCGAAGAACATGGACCACTTCCAGTGGATCGTCGCCCTCACGCGGATTATCTCCGCCGTGTTCCGTAAGGGCGGCGACTGCACCTTCCTGGTGGAAGAGCTGCATAGCGTGTTCGACCCCAAGGGCGGCTACTTCAAGAAGGGCGGCCGCTTCATGCCCTCGCTGGTGGCTGAAATCGGCGATTGCATCGAGCAGCACCTGAAGTCCATCGGCATGCTCGAAGCCGACGACCTCGATGAGCACCAGAAGGCCTTCATCGCCGCCAAGCGCGCCGAACTCGAAGGCGGCAAGCCCGAAGCGCCGTCCGCCAACGAAGACGGCAACGCCCAAGGCTATCCCGCCGGCGCCCAGCTCTGCGGCAAGTGCAACACCAAGGCCATGGTGCAAATGGACGGCTGCATGACCTGCCTCAACTGCGGGGATTCCAAGTGCGGCTGACCTAAGCCGCGCTGCAGGATGTAGATGACTGGCTCCAGGGATCAGGAGCTAGGGAAGGGCGCCGAGAGGCGCCCTTTTTTGTGGGGAAGCGTGGAGTGTATTAAGCCCGCGCCTGCGTGAGGCTTTCATGCTCCCGTAGGGTGCAATCGCGCCGTCAGCTGCATGGCGCCGTTCGCACTGGTAGCGGGTCATCGGCATCGTGCTGGCAGTTGTCACCATCGTGGTGGCGCGGTGACTGTCTCACGGCCGAAGTCGGGTAAGTCGCCCGGCAGAAGCGAAAGCAGTCTGTAGGGCGCAATCGCGGCAGAGCCGCATTGCGCCGCATGTCATTCTAGATCACCGAGTGTTTCAGCCAGAGGACCACCGCCCCAGTCTGCCGGATAGATCTCTTCCTCTACATAGCGATGGAAGGTGGAGTAAGACCAGTCGCCGACCCTGCGTATAGCCATGCTTTACTGGGTTGTAGTGTATTTAATCGATGTATGCGGCGAGGTCGGCTTCGTTCCGAATCAGATGCTCCCAAAACCGTCGCTGCCAGATGCCGCGTTCGCCGCAGTGCTACGCGATTGCGCCCTGCACACTGTGACCAATGCAAAGACAGTAACGGTTACAAGCGCTGAAACAACGCTCGTAGGATGTAGTGGCAAAGCACTAAGCTACGTCTTCGCCAGCCACTTTATGCATCTCCTGCGGTTTACTGGCTTCGAGGGGGCTAGCGCGCCTGTTCGCTTCAATGCTCGATTTGCCGCGTATGTTCTTAGTGCTTATTTCGTGTCGGAGTATGTTGTGGAGAGTTGGTCTTCTAGGAGCTTCAGATAGGGGTCTGCTTCAGGGGAGCCATTTGCCTTGGCCATCCTCAGCCACTTCTTTGCTTTTGCCATAGACAGCGGAGTACCAGAATCCCACAAAATAAGCCCGATCATTAGCTGCGCATGGGGATGATCTTGCTTTGCAGCTGATAGATAGTATTCGCCTGCTTTTGCTAGGTCAGGAGCTACTCCGCGTCCATGCAGATGCATTTCGCCGAGCATCACCGCAGCGTTAGCATTCCCTGCCGATGCGGCGGCCTCACAGTGTCGCAGAGCGGCCTGATAGTCTTTTTTCACGCCCAGGCCGTATAGGTGAAGGTTGCAGAGGTTGGCAGCGACGGCCTCAGACCACGCTTTCTGTAGTGACTCTTCATAAAGCTCTGCGGCATCCTCATAATTTTGTTCCTGAAAAGCCCTAGCACCTTGAATATAGAGCCTCTTAGCGGCTTCTAGATCGGAGGGCATTGCGATTACTGCTTGAGATAACGCCAATGATAAAATAGCGGTTAAGGTGGTAGGAGATGGCTTTGGGCTTCGCATTTTCTTAGTAGCGATTATTTTTGTTTGTTCGGTTTTTAGATAGGTATTGCTTGGCGCCGAGTGCTAAGCAATATATTCCAAAAAAAATTGCTATGCCTCCGACGAGATACCTTTCGTTGCCCAAGCCGAGATTCCAAATAGTGCCACGGAAAATGATGCTTAGCCCGGAAAGAAAACTCGCAAAACCAATGAAAAAGGTGTTCCAGTTCGGTTTTGATGATTTTGTCATCGCAAATGCTCGTGAGGATTCACTGCGGAGCCAATAAAGCCACCGGCGAAGCCAGCGGGGCTAGGTGCTGGTGCACCAGGGAAAAGGCTCACCGAGAAGTCAATAATTTGCTGCTGATCGGATGGGTTTAGTGTTATAGGGGATGCGGCTATGACAGCCTTAGAGGCCATGTCGCTAGTAACTATCCAGGTCATTTGACCCGTAGCTCTAGCAGTACCGATCGTTGTGCGAGCCAAACTTTGAGTTGTTAGAGCTAAGCGGATAGCATGATTAGAGGTCGCTAAAGCACTTAACGATGCGCCGGGATTAATAATAGTTAGTGCGGCACCCGAGAGAGCGAGGTAACCGAGCTTCCTCTGTTCTTTCTCTGGCATCCAAAATGTATCACCCATACCGGGGATGTCATGGCACTGTCCTTTGCAGTTGGCTGCTAACTGACTTCTGGCTTGCTGTCGGCGCTCCTTGGAAGGATCTAAAAGCCCTTCTCGGAAAAGTGTTATGTTTCGCTCGGACTGCGCTAAATTGCCGCCACTCAAATGAAAGATTTCCATCTTGAACTCTTTCATTGATAACTCGTAGGTCATGACGCCGTTGACGCTATGGATCTTGGCTAATTTTAATTCTCCCTTTTGGTTTGGATATCCTTTTTTCTAAGCTTGGTGAAGGTAGAATAAAATAAATTATGATTTAAGAGTTTTTGTTTATTGCTCATTTAAATTAGCGTGTTTATCATTCGGTTAGCGCGGGTAGGTTTGCATGTTGTTTCCTATAAATCAACAGCTAGTGAGTTAAATGCTTATGAATAGGCTGGCTGCAGAGGTGCCTCAGGAGGCTTATAGCTATTTGAGTTGGGTAGGCCTTGCTGGTTGAGTCACGGTTAAAAGATTTGGGATGGCTTACATTTGTTCGAACTCGATGTGTAGACGGTATAGTGGGCGCGGAGGTTGCCGCCTAACCCTGTTTCGGGGCTACACATCTATCGGGATAGCAAGAGAAACTAATCCGGAGAAGACCTGTTTTTCTGCTTAGCCGTACACTTTAGGGGCAAAAACCAACGCTCAACGGAGGGAGCCGCGCAGACTGCGCCTTGCGCTGCTTAGTCATGGCGGCCCTCGCCACGCGGGCACGTCTCGCGCCAAGATAATCCAGGTCAGTAAATCCAAGAGCATGATAGCGCTGCTCGTCCTGGCAGTGCGTGGGATTAGCGGGGTTTCGACCGATGAGCGCATGAGCGGCCCCGATCAGACGGCTTCCGCAGCGGGAAGCAGGTGACCTAGATAGGCTTTTCCAGCCTGATGCTCCAATAGATCATCGAAACGCTGCATCTGATCGATTCTGCCGTTGTCGACGAACAGATAGCGGTCGCACAATTGGCGCACGATCTGCAGGTCGCGGGCGTTGTGAGGATGGACGCATAGGAGGACGAGTTGCCCGCGCTCACGCAGTTCGTGAAAGTGGAGCAAGCGCAACCCCATGTACTCGTCTCGCATGTCGGGCTCGTCGAACAGGTGGATGGCTGGGGCGAACGATTTTACCGGGCGGTAACGACGCAGCGCCTCGTAAAATCTCAAGGCCAGCGGGCTCCAGTCGTAAAAGCTGGATCGGCGCGGCGAGAATTTTTGCTGGCGGTGATGGACGAGACGGCTTCGGTGATGGAAGCGAACCCTGTGAACGTCGTACCCACCACAGAATACGCGCCCTTCGGTCGGCCTCTGGGCGCCGGCTATGAGCTCAAAGAGCGTGCTCTTGCCGGCCCCGTTGCTGCCTAGCACGCCCACGATGCCGGGCCCTTCCAGCGCGAAGTCGGCTGCCAGTTCAAAGGCTTGTCTCCGGAACAGCTTGCCGCGGCAATGCACCTTGCGCACTTTTTCCAAAACGAGCGACGCAGGGTTCAAAACGGTAGATCTCCTCTGGATAGCGGGGTGGTGCAGACAATACTTAGCAATCGCACCCTACGGGCTGGTTCATCTTGAAAACGACTGACGCTGCCCCAGCTTGCAAGAACGATATCATCCGGGGCGCGCAGAAATATTAGCGGCCAAAAGCACATTGCGCTCTTCACCGACTAGAGAACGCAAAGGTTCTGACTAGAGGAGAGGCGCCTTGAAATCTTCCGCATCCGTCTCTTTCCTGATACTTGTTTCGATGCTGTTGCCTGGACTGGCTATCGCGAACCAGCAGGAGGTCAGGGCGATCGAAGATAGGTTGAATCAGTACGAGACTCGGTTCAATCAAGGCGACGCCGAAGCTGTCGCTGCTCTCTTCAGTGAGGATGTGGTGTATTACGACGCTCTCGGCCAAGTGCATGAAGGGCGGGAGGCCGTTCAGAAGCTCTACCAGGGCAACTTCGACGCCGGGTTTCGTGACATGACGGTGGAGCCGATCGAGATCGAGGTGCTTGAAGATACGGCCTATGATATTGCCCGTTACACTGTTTCAGGCCCTGAGGGTACGCGCTTGCAAGGTCATCATTTAGCGATCCTCTCGAAAGAGGATGGCGAATGGACGGTTCAGCGCACCATGGTCAATGCAGCGATGCCTCAACCGCCCGCAAACTGAGAGCCGCCCTAACCAGAAGACTCGGGGCTGCCAACAGAGAGTTGTAACGTGATCGGCAGCTTTATGCTGCCTTGATGTAGGGTGCGTATCACGCACCGCCGAAACGCAGCTCCGGAAGCGCGGTGCGTGATACGCACCCTACCTGAGACGCCGTGGCGAACAGTTTGCCGACAATAGGCTCCGTCACGGTCTTACTCTACTATGCGTGGTCGTGTACGGCGCAACGTTTTACCGTTGCGCCGTACACGCGTGTAGCCAGCTTCGGTTAGCCCATCACAACGACGGATCGATCAAGTATTTCTCGCCGGTGGCTTTGCGCTCGTAGGCGGCCAGGATCTGCGGGTCCAGGGCTTCGCGGAGGCTAATGGTCTGGGTGTAGTGGCTGGCGAAGGTGGTTTTGAGTTCGTCGGCGATGCGTTTGCGCATGCGCATCACGGTTTCCATGCCGGCCTTTTGCAGGAAGGGCGTTAGCAGCCAGCCGCTGATGCTCCAGGCAAAGCCAAAGCTTCGGTTGATAATAGTTGGGCTGGGATCCAGGCCGCCGTAAATGTAGACCTGCTTGAAGGTATCCGAGCCGTAGCGGTTGTAGGTCTTCATGTTACGGGCAGCGGCCGCTTCCATGGCCTGCAGGATCTTACCGGCGAGCTTGCCGCC
>JAJUGG010000048.1 GCA_029268285.1 Ectothiorhodospiraceae bacterium
AGACTCACACCAACGGCGCCATAGCGCCGAGGACGACTGCCCATGGGCAAGATCATTGCAGTCACCAACCAAAAAGGCGGCGTGGGCAAGACCACGACCTGCGTGAACCTGGCCGCTGCGCTTGCCGCATCGCGCAAGCGTGTGCTCCTGGTCGACATGGATCCGCAGGGCAACGCCACCGTTGGTTCGGGAATAGACAAGGATGCCGTCGATTTCAGCGGCTACCACGTGCTGATGGAGCGCGCCACCAGCCGCGATGCCCTCGTTCCCGTAGAGAGCGCGGGCTACTCCGTTTTACCCGCCAACGGCGACCTGACTGCTGCCGAGGTCGAGCTGCTGGAAGCACGCGGTCGCGAGCAGCGCCTGCGCCTGGAGCTCGCCCGTATCAGGAACGACTTCGATTACATCCTGATCGATTGTCCGCCGTCCCTGAACATTCTGACGGTGAATGCCTTGGTGGCTGCTCACGGGGTTCTGATCCCGATTCAGTGCGAGTACTACGCACTCGAGGGGCTCACCGCGCTGCTCAACACCGTGCGCCGCGTGCAGCAAACGGTGAACAAGGAGCTAGCCATCGAGGGCTTGCTGCGCACGATGTACGATCCACGCAACAACCTCGCGACGCAGGTGGGCGCGCAACTGGTGCAACACTTCGGCGATCAGGTGTATCGCACCGTTATTCCACGTAACGTCCGGCTTGCCGAGGCGCCCAGCCACGGTATTCCCGCGTTGCAATACGATCGGACGTCACGCGGCGCCGTCGCCTACATGGCCCTGGCTAGCGAAATCTTGCGCCGCGACCGCCGGGCCGCAATGGCCGCGGCGTCAGAGTGAGGAATGAGTTAAATGGCAGCTAAAAAGAGGGGTTTGGGCAAAGGCTTGGACGCACTGCTGGGTGTAGGCTCCGCCGAAACCTCAGCTTCCGCTGCGGACGACGAACTCCGCAATCTGCCAGTCGAATTCCTGAGTCGCGGTCGCTACCAGCCGCGCAACGACTTCGACCCGGCTGCCCTGCAGGAACTGGCCGACTCCATCCGGGCCCAAGGCGTGGTTCAACCCATCGTGGTCCGCCCCACTGGCGTCGACCGCTATGAAATCGTCGCCGGCGAGCGCCGCTGGCGCGCCGCGCAGCTCGCGGGCTTGGCGGAAATCCCGGCGCTGGTGCGCGACATCCCCGATGAGGCGGCCGTTGCGGTTGCGCTGATCGAAAACATCCAGCGCGAAGATTTGAACCCGCTCGAAGAGGCCGCCGCCTTCAAGCGGCTGGTGGACGAATTCGAAATGACGCACCAGCAGGTGGCCGATGCCGTCGGCCGCTCGCGCGCCAGCGTCACCAACCTGATCCGACTCCTCGACTTGCATCCGGACGTGAAACAACACGTCGCGGAAGGTCATCTGGAAATGGGGCATGCCCGTGCACTGTTGGCGTTGCCGACCGCGCGCCAGCCCGAAGCGGCCGCCTTGGTTGCGCGTCGCGGGCTGTCAGTGCGTGAAACGGAAGCCCTGGTAAAACGCCTGCTGGAAGACAAGCCGAAGGCGCCTGAGCCGCGTCTTGACCCGGACATCCGCCGCCTGCAGGACGATCTCTCCGAGCGGCTGGGCGCCGTCGTCAAGATCCAACACAACGAGAAAGGCCGCGGCAAGCTCGTCATTCAATACACCAGCCTCGACGAGCTCGACGGCATCCTCGAGCACCTGCAATAGGTTAAGCCGCCCATGTCACTCCTTTGCGCGCGCAAGACCGCGAGCCAACGCGCATTTCTGGCGCTTGCCGTTGCGCTTCACCAGCGTTCTCTTTATACTCCGCCCGACTCTTTCAAGGGCGGGTCTGACGGAGGCAGGGCGTGCCGGTCAAATTGATCAGGCGAATCCTGCTCCTGCAGCTCGCGATGGGTGCTGGCGGCGGGGGCCTTTGGTACCTGCTGCGGGGGGCTGATTGGGCCGTAGCGGCCTTGGCGGGTGGTCTGATAAGCGCGTTTCTGACGCTCTACGCTGCGCTGCGCTTTTTTCTCCGAGCGCGAAACGCTCCGCTCGGGGCAGTCACCGGAGCCTTGTACCGCGCCGAAGCCATGAAGTTCCTGATGGCTGCGGTTCTTCTAAGTGCCGCAACGTACTTCTTCGGCGCGGCGGCCATCGCTCTCGTCACAACATTCGCGGCAACGCTGACCGCTTACTGGTTCGCGCTGCTCTGGCCAAACAGTTAAAACGCGCCTGGGGTTGAGGAATGGCAAGCGAAGCGCATAGTCCAAGCGAAATCGTCCAACACCACTTGCAGCACCTACAGGTTTCGGTGGGCGATGGTGGCTTCTGGACCCTCAATATCGATACCCTGTTCTTCTCGTGGGTAACCGGTCTGCTTTTCCTCGGTCTGTTCTATTCCGTCGCGCGCAAGGCGACGGCTGGCACGCCTGGCGGCCTGCAGAACTTCATCGAGATGGTGGTGGGTTTCGTTGATCAGCAAGTCAAGGATACCTTCCACGGCCCCAAGAACTTCGTCGCGCCGTTGGCGCTGACGATCTTCGTCTGGGTGCTGTTCTGGAACCTGCTCGATCTGCTGCCCGTGGACTGGTTCCCGACCGCCGCGGCGGCCATGGGGATTCCGTACCTGCGCATCGTGCCTTCCGCCGACCTCAACGCCACCTTCGGCCTTTCGTTGTCGGTGCTGTTGATCATTATTTACTACGGCTTCAAGGGTAAGGGCGCCGGTGGCTACGGTCGCGAGTGGCTGACTCATCCCTTCGGCGCGCACTGGGCGCTGTGGATCCCGAACATCCTCATTAACTTGGTCGAACTGATCTCTAAGCCGGTATCGCTGGGCATGCGTCTGTTCGGCAACCTCTACGCGGCCGAGATCATCTTCATTCTGATCGCCCTGCTCCCGTGGTGGGCGCAGTGGCTGCCCGGTACCGCCTGGGCCATTTTCCATATTCTCGTGATTCCGCTGCAGGCCTTCCTGTTCATGGTGTTGACCGTCGTGTACGTGAGCCTGTCCTACGAATCGCATTAAAGGTTTCTTTTTCGTTCTCACTACTACCCTGTCTCAGGAGGCATCATGGAGTTCATCGCTCAGGTCCAAGGCTACACCGCCATCGCGATCGGTCTGATTTTTGCCGCAGCTGCGCTCGGTACCGGTATCGGCTTCGCCCTGCTCGGCGGCCGTTTCCTCGAATCCGCTGCGCGTCAGCCGGAAATGGCTAACCAGCTGCAGGTTCGCATGTTCATTATCGCCGGTCTGCTCGACGCGCTTTCCATTATCGGTGTTGCTTTCGCTGCGCTGCTGATGTTCGCGAACCCGCTGCTGGGCGCCCTGCAGTAAGGACGACTGGCTAACCACCACTAGTCCGGCGTTCTCAGCACGAGGGGAGTCTCTACCGTGGATATCAACCTTACTCTGGTCGGGCAGGGGATCACCTTCTTCCTGTTCATCCTCTTCACGATGAAGTTCGTGTGGCCGCCGCTGTCCGCGGCCATGGAGGAGCGGCAGGCTAAGATCGCCGAGGGTCTGAACCGCGCCGAGCGCGGCCAGCAAGAGCTGGCGCAGGCGCAGGAAAAGGCGGCCGAAATCGTTCGTGAAGCTCGCACCCAAGCGAGCGAGATCATCGAGCAGGCCAACAAGCGCGGCGGCGAGATCGTCGAAGAGGCCAAGCAGGCCGCTCGCGTCGAAGGCGAGCGGCTTATTGCCCAGGCTCATTCGCAGATCGAGCAGGAGCGCACCCAGGTGCGCGCCGAGCTGCAGCAGCAGGTCGCGGCACTGGCCGTCACCGGCGCTGCTAAGATCCTCGAGCGCGAGGTGGACGCCTCGGCCCACAATGCCATGCTCGAAGAGCTGGCCAGCCAACTTTAAAGGCAGGTTCCGATGGCGGAATACAGCACCATCGCGCGGCCTTATGCCGAAGGCGTATTCGAGCTAGCCAAGGACGCGGGCAACATGCCCCGCTGGTCCGAGATGCTGGAATACGCCGCGGCGGTGGCTCGCGATCCGTCCATGAACGCACTGCTCGGTAGCCCGCGCGTACCCCGGGAGCAAGTCGCAGATCTCTTCATCGAGATCTGCGGTGACAATCTCGACGAGCAAGGGCGTAACCTCATCCGGCTGCTCGCTGAAAACCGGCGACTCATGCTGTTGCCTCAGATTGCCGAGCAGTACAACGATCTGCGCGCCAAGGAAGAGGCGACTTTGCACGTCAAGCTGGTAGCGGCGCACGCGGTCTCGGACGAGGTTCGCAGCAAACTCGTCGACGCGATCGGGCGCAAGCTCAACCGCAAGGTAACGCTCTCCACCGAGACCGACGCCAGCCTTATCGGCGGCGCCGTGATCCGCGCGGGAGATATGGTCATAGACGGTTCGGTCCGCGGGCGCTTGACGCGCTTGGCCGCGAGCCTGAGCCGCTAAGGGGACGACGCAATGCAACTCAATCCTTCCGAAATCAGCGACATCATCAGGAAGCGCATCGAAAACTTCGAAGCGGTCGCCGAAGCACGCTCCGAAGGCACCGTGGTCTCCTTGACCGACGGCATCGTGCGCGTGCACGGCCTGACCGATGTCATGCAGGGCGAAATGCTCGAATTCCCGAACGAAACCTATGGCCTCGCGCTCAACCTCGAGCGTGACTCCGTGGGTGCCGTTATTCTGGGCGACTACGGGCACATCGTCGAAGGCGATACCGTCAAGTGCACCGGCCGCATCCTCGAGGTGCCGGTGGGCGAGGGCCTGCTAGGCCGCGTGGTCGATTCGCTCGGCAACCCGATCGATGGCAAGGGCCCGATCGAAGCCGCTGCGACGTCTCCCGTGGAGAAGGTCGCGCCCGGCGTTATCGCCCGCCAGTCGGTGGACCAGCCCGTTCAAACCGGTATCAAGGCCATCGACGCCATGGTGCCAATCGGCCGCGGCCAGCGTGAGCTGATCATCGGCGACCGCCAGACCGGTAAGACCGCCGTCGCCATCGACGCGATCATCGCGCAGAAGGGCTCCGGCATTAAGTGTATCTACGTTGCCGTGGGTCAGAAGAACTCCTCGATCGCTGCGGTTGTGCGCAAGCTTGAGGAATTCGGTGCGATGGAGTACACCACCATCGTCGCCGCCTCCGCCTCCGAGTCGGCTGCGATGCAATACATCGCTCCCTACGCGGGCTGCGCCATGGGCGAGTACTTCCGCGACAAGGGCGAAGACGCGCTGATCATCTACGACGACCTCACCAAGCAGGCCTGGGCCTATCGCCAGGTCTCCCTGCTGCTACGTCGTCCGCCGGGGCGCGAAGCCTATCCGGGTGACGTGTTCTATCTGCACTCCCGACTGCTGGAGCGTGCGGCGCGCGTCAACGCCGACTATGTCGAGAAGATGACCAACGGCGCCGTCAAGGGCAAGACCGGTTCGCTCACCGCGCTGCCGATCATCGAGACGCAGGCCGGCGACGTGTCCGCGTTTGTCCCGACCAACGTGATTTCCATCACCGACGGTCAGATCTTCCTCGAGACCGACCTCTTCAACGCCGGCATCCGTCCCGCGATCAACTCGGGTATTTCGGTATCGCGCGTGGGTGGTGCGGCGCAGACCAAGATCATCAAGAAGCTGTCCGGCGGCATCCGTACCGCGCTGGCGCAGTACCGCGAGCTGGCAGCTTTCGCGCAGTTCGCGTCCGACCTCGACGAAGCGACCCGCAAGCAGCTCGAGCGCGGTCAGCGCATGACCGAGCTGATGAAGCAGCCGCAGTACTCGCCGCTCGACATCGCGACGATGGCGATCTCCCTGTACGCTGCGAACGAGGGATACCTCGACGACGTACCGCTCAACAAGATCGGCGCGTTCGAGAAGGGGCTGCATCAGCACTTCAAGGGGAGCTACCCGGAACTGGTGGCTAGGATCAACGACACCGGCGCATTCGATGATGAGATCGAGCAAGGCCTGAAGAAGGCGGTGGAAGAGTACAAGTCCACCGGCGCCTGGTAATCGCAAGCGGGGTATCCCATGGCCGGCGCAAAAGAGATCCGGACACAGATCAAGAGTATTCAGAACACGCAGAAGATCACGCGTGCGATGGAAATGGTCGCGGCTTCAAAAATGCGCAGCGCACAGCAGCGCATGGAGTCGTCGCGGCCATATGCCGATAAGATTCGCCGGGTGATCAGCCACCTGTCGTTGGCGAATCCTGACTACAGCCATCCCTTCCTCGAAGAGCGGGAGGTCAAACGGATCGGCTATGTCGTGATTTCGTCCGACCGCGGCCTCTGCGGCGGCTTGAATACCAATCTGTTCCGCAAGCTCATACCCGAGCTCGCTCGAGCGGAACAGGAGGGTCAGGACTATGAACTGGCCCTCATCGGCAACAAGGCCGTGCAGTTCTTCCGTCGTCACGGCGGAAAGGTCGTGGCCGAAGCCGCTCAGCTCGGCGACACGCCGCGCCTGACCGACTTGATCGGCACCATCAAGGTGATGCTCGACAAATACGAGGCTGGCGAGCTCGATCGCATCGTGCTGTGCTACAACGAGTTCGTGAACACCATGACTCAGCAGCCGCGCCTCGATACGGTTCTCCCGCTGCCTGCGGCAGAAGAGCAACTGCGAGAGCATGCCTGGGACTACCTCTATGAGCCGAGTCCGGCAGAGGTGTTGGATCTGCTGCTGAAGCGTTACGTGGAGTCCTTGGTGTACCAGGGCGTGGTGGAGAACATTGCCAGCGAACAGGCCGCTCGTATGGTCGCCATGAAGAGCGCGTCGGACAACGCCGGCAATCTCATCGACGAGCTGCAGTTGGCGTACAACAAGGCTCGCCAGGCCGCGATCACGACCGAGCTTTCTGAAATCGCCGCGGGCGCCGAGGCAGTCTAAGGGCCGCAGCCGGATCAGCAAAATACGCGAAGAGGAATTGGACCATGAGTTCAGGAAACATTGTCCAGATCATCGGCGCCGTGGTGGACGTAGAGTTCCCGCGCGGCAGCGTGCCGAAGGTCTATGACGCTCTGATTGTCGACGACGTTAACCTCACTCTTGAGGTACAGGCTCAGGTCGGCGACGGTGTGGTACGCACCATTGCCATGGGCACCACCGACGGCGTTAAGCGCGGCCTGTCCGTGACCGCCACCGGCAAGCCGATTCAGGTGCCGGTCGGTCAGAAGACCCTGGGTCGCATCATGGACGTGCTCGGCAACCCCATCGACGAAATGGGTGATGTCGGTGCCGAGGAAAAGTGGTCGATCCACCGCGAAGCGCCGAGCTTCGAGGAACAGTCCGCCAGCACCGAACTGCTCGAGACCGGCATCAAGGTCATCGACCTGATCTGCCCGTTCGCCAAGGGCGGTAAGGTAGGCCTGTTCGGCGGCGCCGGCGTCGGCAAGACCGTTAACATGATGGAGCTCATCAACAACATCGCAAAGGCGCACTCGGGCCTGTCGGTGTTTGCGGGCGTGGGCGAGCGTACCCGTGAGGGTAACGACTTCTACCACGAGATGAAGGACTCCAACGTGCTCGACAAGGTGGCCATGGTGTACGGCCAGATGAACGAGCCGCCGGGCAACCGGCTGCGCGTGGCGCTGACCGGCCTGACCATGGCCGAGTTCTTCCGCGAGGAAGGCCGTGACGTGCTGCTCTTCATCGACAACATCTACCGCTACACGTTGGCCGGTACTGAGGTGTCGGCGCTGCTGGGCCGCATGCCTTCCGCGGTGGGGTACCAGCCGACGCTGGCTGAGGAAATGGGCGTTCTGCAGGAGCGTATTACCTCCACCAAGACTGGTTCGATTACCTCGATCCAGGCCGTGTACGTGCCAGCGGACGACCTGACCGACCCGTCGCCGGCCACCACCTTCGCGCACTTGGACGCGACCGTGGTATTGTCGCGTGACATCGCCTCGCTGGGTATCTACCCGGCCGTGGATCCGCTCGATTCCACCTCCCGCCAGCTCGATCCGCAGATCGTCGGCGAAGAACACTACAGCGTTGCCCGCCAGGTGCAGGGCACGTTGCAGCGTTACAAGGAGCTCAAGGACATCATCGCGATTCTCGGCATGGACGAGCTTTCCGAAGACGACAAGCTCACGGTGGCTCGCGCGCGTAAGATTCAGCGCTTCCTGTCGCAGCCGTTCCACGTCGCGGAAGTCTTCACCGGCTCCCCAGGCAAGTACGTGCCCCTAAAGGAAACCATCCGCGCGTTCAAGGGCATTGTCGAAGGCGAATACGACCATCTGCCCGAGCAGGCGTTCTACATGGTCGGCACCATCGAGGATGCGGTCGAGAAGGCGAAGACCCTCTAAGGCAGGTACATCATGGCCATGACTATGCAGGTGGATATCGTCAGCGCGGAAGAGAACGTGTTCTCGGGTACGGCCCAGTACCTGTCCGCGCGGGCGGCCAACGGCGAGGTCGGCATCCTGCCGCGGCACGCGCCGATGCTGCTGCAGTTGCAGCCTGGCGAAGTGCGGGTGACCAACGAGGCAGGCGAGCAGGAGATGTACTATGTCTCCGGCGGCGTGCTCGAGGTGCAGCCGCACATCGTCACGATCCTGTCCGACACCGCGGTGCGGGCTGCCGATCTGGACGAGGCCGCTGCCGCCGAGGCCAAGCGTCGCGCAGAGGAAGCGTTGAAGGATCAGAAGACCGACATCGACTTTGCCAAGACGCAGGCGGAGTTGTTGGAGGCTATCGCCCAGCTGCGCACCATCCGCAGGCTGCGCGAGCAGATCCGCTAAGCTGGGCTTCGACCACCGGCGCTGGGGGATGTCCTTAGCCGCCGGATGTTGAAAAAGCCGCATACCAGCGATACATGAATTGGGCCGCCGTCGTACACGACGCGCGGCCCAATTTTTTAGATAATAATTCCCTATGAAGCTAGTCACCCTCATCCTCGCCGCCGGACAAGGTTCGCGCATGCGTTCTCAGCGCCCCAAGGTGCTGCACACGCTTGCTGGACGTCCGCTACTCGCCCATGTGCTCGATACCGCCGCCGCGTTGTCTCCGCGACGCCGTATTGTCGTCTATGGCCACGGTGGCGAGGCGGTAAAAGCCGCTTTCGCAGCAACGCAGGACCTTGACTGGGTCGAGCAGGCCGAACAGCTGGGAACCGGCCATGCCGTCGCCCAGGCGATCGATCACTTCGACGATGACGAGGCGGTACTGGTGCTGTACGGCGATGTACCGCTCATCCGGCCCGACAGCCTGACACCGTTGGTGGCGGCCGCAAGCGCCGGGCGCATCGGGCTGCTGACTGCGGAACTGGCGGATCCGACGGGCTACGGCCGAATCGTTCGCAACGCCGAGGGTGCGGTGCAAGCCATCGTCGAGCACAAAGACGCAACCCCTGAGCAACTGCGGATTCGGGAGGTTAATACCGGTCTCATGGCCATTCCGGGCGGCCGCTTGCGGACTTGGCTAACCCGCCTGAATAACGACAACGCGCAGGGCGAGTATTACCTGACCGATCTCATTGCCATGGCCGTCGCCGATGGCGTTCCGGTGGAAGCCGTCGCGGTTGCAGACGCCAACGAAACGCTCGGCGTGAACACGCGTGCGCAGCTCGCCGCGCTCGAGCGCCTCTACCAAGGTCGTGCAGCCGAGGCGTTGATGGCCGCAGGGCTGAGCTTGGCCGATCCGGCTCGCTTCGACCTGCGCGGCCGGCTCACCCTCGGCCAGGATTGCTACGTCGATATCAACGCCGTCATCGAAGGCGATGTAAGCTTCGGCAACGGCGTCGTCATCGGCCCTAACTGCATTATCCGTGACTCGACGCTCGGTGACGGCGTGGTCATCGAGGCAAACTCCATCGTTGACGGCGCGCGGGTCGATGCGGGAGCGCAGGTGGGGCCGTTCGCGCGCTTACGCCCCGGTGCCGAACTCGAGCGCACCGCTAAAGTCGGCAACTTCGTGGAAGTGAAGAAAGCGGTGCTGCGCGAGGGCGCGAAGGTCAATCATCTGAGCTATATCGGCGACGCTGAGGTCGGGCGCAAGGTCAATGTCGGCGCGGGAACCATCACCTGCAACTACGATGGCGTGAACAAGCACCGCACGGTGATCGGCGACGGCGCCTTCATCGGCTCGGGCACAAATCTGGTGGCACCCGTGGTCGTAGGTGCGGGCGCCACTATCGGCGCCGGCTCCACCATCACGCGGGATGCGCCGGCGGAGAAGCTGACGCTGAGCCGTGCCCGTCAGAGTACCGTGCCCGGTTGGAAGCGCCCGGAAAAGCAATGAGCCCGCACCTTGCTTAGGTGCGACAACATCAAGAGGTAAGGCGGAATGTGCGGGATAGTAGGTGCGGTCGCTGAGCGCGACGTTACGGCCATCCTCCTCGAGGGCCTGCGCCGGCTCGAGTATCGTGGCTATGATTCGGCGGGCTTGGCGCTGCTCGATGCCGACGGCCGCCTGCAGCGGGTTCGGACCGCGGGCAAGGTCGAGCGTCTTGCCGATGCGCTGAAGGCCACGCCGGTCACCGGTCGCACCGGTATTGCCCACACTCGCTGGGCTACCCACGGCGTCCCGTCCGACAACAACGCCCATCCGCACGTTTCGCGGGACGAGATTGCCATCGTCCATAACGGCATCATCGAAAACTTCGAGGTGCTGCGCGACCGCCAGCGAGAACTCGGCTACGAATTCAGCTCTGAAACCGATACCGAAGTCATCTGTCACCAAATCCATTACCACTATGCGCAGAGCGGTGATCTGCTCGAGGCGGTGCGGCGCACCGTATCCGAACTCGACGGCGCCTATGCTTTGGGTGTGGTGAGCCGCAGGGAGCCAGGCCGTTTGATCGGCGCGCGCCGAGGCAGCCCGCTGGTGGTCGGGGTCGGTATCGGCGAGCACTTTATTGCTTCCGACGTGTTCGCCCTGCTACCGGTAACCCAGCGCTTCGTGTTCCTCGACGAAGGCGACATCGCCGACATCAGCCGCGAGGAGCTGACCATCTACGATCTCGATGGCAACCGCATAGAACGTCCGGTACAGACGTCCGAGCTCAGTGCGGATGCCGCCGAGCGCGGTCAATACCGCCACTTTATGCTCAAGGAGATCCACGAGCAGCCGCGCGCGATCACCGAAACGCTGGAGGGGCGCCTGGCGGAGGACCGGGTGCTGTCGGCCGCCTTCGGGCCCAATGCCGCTGAGCTGTTCGCGCGGGTACAACGCGTGCAGATCGTAGCCTGCGGTACCAGCTTTCATGCCGGCACGGTGGCCAAGTACTGGTTCGAGAGCTGGGCTGGCGTGCCCTGCGATGTCGAGGTTGCGAGTGAGTTCCGCTATCGCCCGCATGTCGTCGCGCCGGGAACCCTGTTCGTGACGATCTCACAGAGCGGCGAGACCGCCGATACCTTGGCGGCCTTGCGGGAAGCGAAGACTCGCGGCTATGTCGGCAGCCTGGCGATCTGCAACGTGCCGGAGAGCTCTCTGGTGCGGGAGTCGGACGTGACGCTGATGACCCGCGCCGGCCCCGAAATCGGTGTCGCGTCTACCAAAGCGTTTACCACGCAATTAGTCGCCTTGCTGCTGTTGGTTGCGGCCCTGGGCCGTGAGCAGGGTATGGCACGCGAGCGCGAAGCGGAGCTGGTACAGGCATTGCGTGGACTCCCCAAGCGGATCGAACAGGCCCTGGAGATGGAGGCCATCATCGAGCAACTTGCCGAGGACTTCGTCGATAAGCAACACGCTCTGTTCTTGGGCCGCGGGCCGCAATATCCGGTGGCAATGGAAGGCGCGCTCAAGCTCAAGGAGATCTCCTACATCCACGCCGAAGCCTATCCAGCCGGCGAGCTCAAGCATGGCCCTCTGGCGCTGGTAGACAACGAAATGCCGGTCATTGCCGTGGCTCCGCGCGATGACCTCGTCGACAAACTCAAATCCAACCTGCAGGAAGTGCGAGCACGCGGCGGCGTGCTTTACGTGTTCGCGGAAGAAGGCGTGGACATGCGTTCCGATGACGGCTTCCGCGTGCTCAGCATGCCGGCGGCGCCTGAGTTGGTGGCACCCATCCTCTATACGGTACCGTTGCAACTACTGGCCTACCACGTCGCCGTACTCAAGGGTACGGACGTCGACCAGCCGCGAAACCTTGCGAAGTCGGTGACGGTCGAGTAATCAGCGGGCGGGCGGAATCGAGTAGGTTACGCTCGCCTGCGCTACCGGTGCAGGCTCTCCTTCCGAATAGAGTCGAACGTCAATGACGGCAAGCCGCTTTCCGAGCTTGAGCAAAGCGGCTTCGCCGATGATGGCACGCCCCGCAGCCGGCTTGTTCAGAAAGTTGATGTTGAGGTTGGTGGTGACTGCCAGCGGCACAATGCCTATGGCGGCCAGTACCGCCACATAAGCCGCGACATCCGCAACCGCCATCAAGGTCGGCCCCGAGACGGTGCCGCCCGGCCGCAGGTGCTCTTCCCCCACCGGCTGACGCACCCGAGCCCAGCCGTCACCCGCTTCATCGACCAAGACCGTGGTCTGAGGGAACTCCCGAAGCAGGAACGTTTGGATCTCCGCCTTTGTTGGCATTTATTTCTCCCTCGTTATTTCAGCCTTGCTTCTCTAGCCCACTCTAAATAGCCGATGACACGACGCCAATCCCGGTCTGTAGGTGGAAAGACCCCAGTACGGATACGTTCGTCTCGAACTGCGTAGCCGTTCCACTTGAGTTGACTTGCCGCAGGCCCCCATGTCCCCAGAACAATGGCTTAGCGCGGGTTCGCCCGCTCGACGAGGACTAAGGAGGTTCCCGATGCAGGTCTCCCCGGAGATCACCTTCAACGGTGTCGACCGATCCGAGTACAACGAGCAGTATATCCGGGAGCGTATAGCCCGCCTAAACCGCATGAGCGATGAAATCATAAGTTGTCGCATCGTGGTGGAACGTCCGCATCGACCGCGTCAGACCGGCAATGTCTACCGCGTACGCGTCGACCTTACTCTGCCGGGCCGCAGCGAACTCGTGGTCGAGCGCGAAGAGCAGATGGAACCTCAGATGACCTTGCGCACCGTCATAGGCCACGCCTTCGACGTGATGGAGCGGCGTTTACGCGCGCAGATTCCGGGCAAGCATCATCAGAACAATCGGATGGCGCCGGAGGTGGTGGAAGGCGAGCCGCTACACGGTATGGTGGTGCGGCTGTTCAAGGATGACGGCTACGGTTTCATCAAGACCGAGGACGGGCGCGAGTTCTACATGCATCGTAACAGCGTGCTGCACGATGATTTCGATCGTCTTGCCGACGGCACCGAGGTGAGCTTTACGCCGGAGCTAGGCGAGAAGGGGCCGCAGGCGACCTCGGTGCAGGTCGTGAGCAAGATGGGCGAGAATATCGACGACGACGAGCCGGAGGGTTTTGAACCGCCTTTAGGCTGGGAAAGCGAAAACGGCTGAACACCCACGAGCGACAGGCTAAGCGTCGCGTGGCCTCATGTCGACGCGGCGCTTGGCTAAGCGCTCAATCAGCCGCGGGGGCCGTACGTTTCCACGGCAAGGTGATCGGCCTGCCTGCCTGCGACGCCTCATCGAGGTGGTCTTCGATGAAGCTCAGGACCTCGCGTGGCTCGGGATGAACGCTGTCGCGGCCAAGCCCGCACACGGCAATCGCCGCCGATACCGTCACAAAACCGTTGCTCGTCTTATAGGCGCGCAGGTTGAGGCTCTGGTGAATGCGGCGGAAAGCGTTCGGGTGGCAATGCGCCATGTCTTCCTGGTGCATGAGAATGCCGAATAGCTGTGGCCCGATCCGAGCGACCACATCCAGCGGGCGCACGCTTTGCTGTAGGCGATTGGCCGTCGCCTCGACGATTTGATCGATGACGTGCTGCCCGTGCCGCTGTCTAACCGCATCCATGTCGTTGAGCCGCACCAACGCGCAGCAGGCGACACCGCCGCGGCCGTCACAGTGGCGCATGAGGTTGTCGAACTGCCGCTCGAGATAGGCGCGGTTTCCAAGGCCGGTAACCACATCGAAACTGTTGCGCTCCTCGAGTTGTCGGTTGAGCTCGAGGAGGCGCTTGTTGGCCTTGAGCAACTGGTTCTGCAGCTGCGAGATGCGGCTGGCGGCGTTGATGCGCGCTAACAGCTCCTTGTTGTCCGGCGACTTGTTGATGAAGTCGTCGACGCCGTGTTGGAAGGCCTCCGTGAGCGAGTCCACGCCCTCGCGCGCGGTCAGGAGCACGATGTAGGTGTAACGGTTGGTTTCTTCATCGAGTTGCCGCACGCGCTTGGTCAGGCGTAGCCCGTCCATCTCCGGCATCAACCAATCGGCCAGCAGGATGTTGGCGTGCCGGCTGCGCATCATCTCCAGCGCCTGCTGGGCGCTGTTGGCGATCCGGATATCGTAGTAGCCCGCGCTTTTCAGTGCGCGACGAATCATCTCGCAGGTGAAGCGGGCGTCGTCGACGACGATAACGGAGATCTCGTCGGCATTAACGGGCGTGCTCAAGCTGACCATGCTATCCGGTCCGAGGTGGCTGGGCGTATCCGAGAGACGGCAGTTGAATGCTCGTCGACCCGGCGTTTGGAATTCTTGCTGTCATCCGCGTAATTATCGTTCTAGTAACGCGGAGCCAGTGGTCTGGACGGTGCCGCGGGCGCACCCCGCATCCAAACCTTGTCGGAAAGAGCGTAATATAACTAGCGGGGCACGGGAAAGCCTTCGCGATCGAAAGTTTTTTGCGCTGCGTCAACTTCAACCCGAATTCCGGCCGAGGCCGTCTGTCGAATGAATATCCGCGACCTCCGTTACCTGATCGCCGTCGCTGACCTGCGGCATTTCGGTAAAGCCGCTGAAGCGTGTTTCGTCAGCCAGCCCACGCTGAGCACCCAGCTGAAGAAGCTCGAGGAGTTCCTCGATGTTCAACTGGTGGAGCGCAGCAACAAGCAGGTCATGCTCACGCCGATCGGAGAGAAGGTGGTCGAGCGCGCCCGCAGCATCATCAATCAGGTCGACGACATCGTCGAGCTGTGCCGCGCTCAGAGCGATCCGCTCACCGGCGAGATCCGGCTCGGCTTCATCCCGACCAGCGCTCCTTACCTGCTGCCCCATGCCGTGCCGCGCATGCGCGACGCTTATCCGCAGTTGCGCCCTCTACTTTATGAGGATCAAACCGCGCGCCTGGTCGAGCGGCTGCGTCACGGCGAACTCGATGCCGCGCTCATGGCCGTGCCGGTGGAAGGCGCCGACTTCAAATGCGTGGAGATTTTCTCCGAACCATTCGTCCTGGCGCTGCCGGCCGGCCATCCTCTGACGGCCAAGCACAAAGTCACGGTCGGTGACCTGCGCGACCAGCGTGTGCTGCTACTCGAAGAAGGCCATTGCCTGCGCGACCAGGCGCTGGATATTTGCAGTCGCGTCGGGGTGCGGCAGGAGAACGAATTCCGCGCCACCAGCCTCGAGACTTTGCGGCAAATGGTCGCCTCCGGCGCCGGGCTCACGTTGCTGCCCGAACTGGCCGCAGAGACAACGCCGGCGCTACCCAACCATGCGGCAATCGAGCTACGCCCCTTCGAGGAGCCTTCGCCGGCGCGTCGCATGGCTTTTTACTACCGTAAAGGCTCGGCGCGCGAAGCCGCCGTGCTGGAACTGGCGGATCTGTTCCGCAAGCTGCCAGTGGTGCAAGAGCTGGAGGATCGCAGCGCGGCATAGGCTGGAAACAGGCCCTGCCCCCACGCAGGCGCGGCATAGCGTTCCGTCTTGGTTTAACCCCTGTAGAGGAATGAGCCACGGAAGCCACGGACAGGCACTGAAATCGCTTCTTTCGTCCGTGTTCATCAGCCAGATCACGCCAGTCCCGGGATGGACTTTGCTAAACTCCCCGCATGGACGTCTCCGATCTTCTCGATGTATTGAACGATGCCCAACGCGAGGCGGTAAGCGCCCCCTTGGGCAAGGCACTGGTGCTGGCTGGCGCGGGCAGCGGCAAGACCCGAGTGTTGACCCACCGCATTGCCTGGCTGCTGCGGGTCGAGCAGGCTTCGCCCTACGGTATTCTCGCCGTCACCTTCACCAATAAGGCAGCCGCGGAAATGCGCGGGCGCGTCGAGGAGTTGCTCGGCTTCGACGCCGGCCGCATGTGGATTGGCACTTTCCACGGTATCGCGCACAAGCTGCTGCGCATGCACTACCGCGAGGCGGGGCTGCCGCAAAGTTTCCAGATTCTCGATGCCGACGACCAGCTGCGCCTGATCAAGCGCGTGATGCGCGCGCTGGAGATCGATGACGGGCGCTTTCCTCCGCGCCAGATCATGGGCTACATCAACTCGCGCAAGGATGAGGGCCAGCGGCCGGAACATCTGGGCGACAGCTTCGATCCCTACACCAAGCAGATGGTGATGGTCTACCAGGCCTATGAAGAGGCCTGCCGGCGCGGCGGCCTGGTGGATTTTGCCGAATTGCTGCTGCGGGCTCACGAGACACTGCGCGACAATCCGCCGTTGCTCGATCACTATCGACGCCGCTTCCAGCATCTGCTGGTGGACGAGTTCCAGGACACCAACACCATTCAATATGCTTGGTTGCGTCTGCTCGCCGGCACCGAGTCCGACGTGTTCGTGGTGGGCGACGATGATCAGTCCATCTACGGCTGGCGCGGCGCGCGGGTGGAGAATATCCGCCGGTTCAGCGAAGACTTCCCGGGCACTCAGGTCTACCGCCTCGAGCAGAACTACCGTTCCACCGGCACCATACTGCAGGCGGCGAATACTCTCATCGCCCACAACGGCGGTCGAATGGGCAAGAACCTGTGGACCGCGGGAGAAGAGGGCGAGCCGATCGCGGTCTACGCCGCCTTCAATGAGCAGGACGAGGCGCGCTTCGTAATCGAGCGCATCCAGCGCGGCCTGGAACAGGGGGATGCGCGTAGCGACTACGCCATCCTCTATCGCTCGAACGCGCAGTCGCGCAACCTCGAAGAACAGCTCATCGCCCAAGGCATCCCGTACCGGGTCTATGGGGGCCTGCGTTTCTTCGAGCGCGCTGAAATCAAGGACGCGCTGGCTTATCTGCGCATCATGTACAACCGCCACGACGATGCCTCGTTCGAGCGCGTGGTTAACACGCCACCGCGTGGCATCGGCGACCGCACGCTGGACGTGGTGCGGGAGACCGCTCGCGACCGCGCCCAGAGCCTCTGGAGCGCGGCCCAGGCAGTGGTGGCTGAGGGCAAGCTCGCAGCGCGCGCTGCCAACGCGCTGAAGAACTTCTTCACCCTCATCGACAGCTACGCCGAAAGCCTGGAAGGGCTCGCCCTTAGCCAGCAGATCGAGGAAGTGCTACAGGGCGTGGGGCTGCGCGCGCACTACGCCAAAGACCGCTCCGACCGCGGCGAAGCCAAGCTGGAGAACCTGGACGAACTGGTCAGTGCCGGGCGCACCTTTGAGCAGGAGTACGAGCCCAGCGACGAGATGGACGTGGTCACCGCCTTCCTCGCCCATGCCGCGCTCGAAGCCGGCGAGGGCCAGGCCGATGCCTGGGAAGACTGCGTGCAGCTAATGACTCTGCACTCGGCCAAGGGCCTGGAGTTCCCCAATGTATTCCTGGTCGGCGTGGAGGAGGGCTTGTTCCCGCACCGCATGTCCGCGGAGGACCCCGGCCGCTTGGAGGAAGAGCGCAGGCTGTGCTATGTCGGCATTACCCGCGCTCGCGAGCGGTTGTGCATCACCTACGCCGAGCGCCGCCGCCTGCACGGCGCCGACAACTACACCGTGCCCTCCCGCTTCATCAGCGAGATTCCGCCGGCACTGATCGAAGAAGTGCGCCCGCGCATGTCGGTGAGCCGGCCGATCATCGGCCACCGCCTCATTCCGCAGGAGGAGGCCGGCGCTTTCCAGCTCGGGCAACGGGTACAGCACGCCAAGTTCGGCGAGGGCGTGGTGCTCAAGTACGAAGGCAGCGGCCCGAACGCCCGCGTGCAGGTGAATTTCACCGATGTCGGCAGCAAATGGCTAGTCGCGGCCTATGCCAATCTGCAACCCTGCTGAACGGGCTGTAAATCCGCCACCTTGATCCTACATAGGAGGAGATAGACACCAACAAGGGAAAGGCAGGAATGGAAGGCATCGACCTGAAGTACATGTTCACCACCATGGACGGGCGCATCAGCCGCAAGACCTGGTGGATCGGAGTCGCCATTCTGTTTCTGGTGTCTCTCCTGCTCGGCGCGTTGTTCGGCAG
>JAJUGG010000049.1 GCA_029268285.1 Ectothiorhodospiraceae bacterium
CGGCGGCTGGGTCTTCCTCGCGCCGCAGCCTGGTTGGAGCCTGCTGGAGGCTGACAGCGGCCGGCAGCTCACCTACGACGGTAGCGCCTGGCAGGCCCTGCCGCCGGTGCAGATCCCCAGCCTCGGCAACGGCTGGATCAACTACGGCGGCGGCTATGCGGGCGTGCGCTACTTCCGCGACGAGCGCGGCCGGGTGACGATCGAGGGGATGATGCAGGCGGGCAGCGACGGCGTGGTCTTCACCCTGCTAGAGGGGTTCCGCCCGGCCGAGACCCTGGTCTTCTGCTGCTGGTCCGGCGGTGGCCCCTATCGGGTCGACGTGCGCGCCAATGGCGAGGTCGAGGTGCAGAGCTCGAACACGGTCTTCAGCTCGCTGGCGGGAATCAGCTTCACCGCGGCAGCGTGACGTGTCCTTGAACGAGCGCGGGCGTGCTTCAGCGGCGTTGAATCCTAACGCAAGAACTATGGGAGCGCGGCGGATGGACGAAACCAAGGCAGATCTGCTGCTGGGTTATCTCGCCACTGGCCTCGGTACGTCTGCCGCTGCGCTGCAGTGGTGGGGGCAACTCGGGAACCTGCTGTTAATCGGCTTGAACGTCTTCCTGGCCATCGGCGGCCTTTATCTGATCAGTCTGTGGATCCGTAAAGCGCGCCTCGAGCTGTCGATCGTCGCGAGGAATAAGAAAACGAGAGCGTGACCGCGGAGGGTCGACGCTACCTTATCGACGGCTTGATGTTGCGGGAAGAACAGGCGATTCTCGCAACATGTGGATGGGGGTGCTTCTATTCGGGTTGCTGCTTGCCGGTACAGCTTCGGCTGAGACGCTCACAGGGCGCGCCAGCGTAGTCGATGGCGACACCATTGAGATTGCGGGCGAACGTGTTCGTTTACATGGCATCGATGCCCCCGAGGGTCGGCAGCAGTGCCGAGATGCTGATGGAAGGCCGTGGCACTGCGGTCGAGAGGCAGCCTTCGCCCTCGATGAATTCCTGGCACAATCGCGGCCGACCCACTGCTCGCTCCTTGATCGCGATCGTTGGGGCCGTTTTGTCGCCACCTGCATCCGCAATGATAGCATGGACGTCAACGAGTGGCTGGTGAAGCACGGCTGGGCACTAGATTGGCCCCATTACAGCGGCGGAGCCTATAGCGACGCTCAGGAAGTAGCCCGCGCGGCAGGTCATGGCATCTGGCAGAGCGAGTTCATCGATCCGTGGGACTGGCGCGACGGCGTTCGTCTCGCATGGACGGTGAGTGTTGAACCGCGTGATGCGGACTGCGTCATCAAGGGCAACATCAGCTCCCGCGGTGAGCGGATCTATCATGTGCCCGGCGGCCAGTTCTACGAGCAGACCGTCATCGACGAGTCTGCCGGGCAGCGCTGGTTCTGCACCGAAGCAGAAGCGCGCGGTGCCGGTTGGCGGCCGTCGCAGCGGTAGGCCTCTGAGCGGCTCTTAAGCTCGCTCGCCACTTTCAGACCATCCAAACCACCGCGCAGGTATTCCGATCCACCTCGGGCCACCCCCCCCCGGCATCGCGACAAAACCATCTGCCACACAACTGGAGGGAGGAGAGCTGCATGAGCACGCAGACGCTGCCGCGTGGAATTCGCAATAATAGCCCCGGCAACCTCGAGAAGGGCGATTCTTGGCAGGGCTTGGCGGATGATCAGTCCGCTGATCTACGAATTTGCCATCTTCGAGGCACCCGAGTGGGGAATCCGCGTAATCGCGCGGGTTCTGATCACCTACCGCGACAAGCACGGCGTTAACACCGTCAACGGCGTTGTGAACCGCTGGGCGGCCGCCGTCTGAAAACGACACTGGGTCTTATGCGCGCCAGCTCGCGAGACACTTGGGCGTGGATCTCCATGAACCCGTTGACGTGACGAAGTTCGAGACGGCGAAGCGGTTGGTGGAGGCGATCATTCTCCATGAAAACGGGATCCAACCCTACGACAGGATGACGATCAATGAGGGGCTTAAGCTTGCAAGCATCCGGCCCCCGACAGAAGCACAGCGCGAAGCGCTGGAAGAAGTGCGGCCACTTGGACGAACCCGAACGGTTCTCGCTGGACGAGCCACAGAGGCGGCCGGAGGCGTTGCGCTGATCTCCGGCGCCATCGCGAGCTTCGGCGACACCCTCCCCGTGCTTCGCGATGCAGCCCAGCTACTTCGGGAGAATGCGACCGGCCTGCTCATGCTATTTGATTTGCCCGTTGTGGTGACTGGAGGCTGGATCCTCTACGCCCGCTGGCATGATCGCGTGCAGGGGTTGCGGTGATGAGCTGGATAGCCAACCGGCTGGGAGTGTCGCTGCCGTTGCTGCTGCCGATAATGGCCGGCCTGGCGCTAGCTTTAGGACTTCGGAGGGCTGGTGAGCGAAGCGGGCGAGTGGCGGCCGAATTGGAACAAAGGACAAGGGAGCGGGTCAATGCGAAAGCGCAGGCTCGCGCAGCTGCCGTTTATCGTCGCAATGGCGCTGCTGAACGGTTGCGCCGGGCTCAATTCTAGCGGCCAGTCCGTAGCGCCGCCGCTGGTGGATTATCCGCGTGCCTTCCAGGCGCGCGCCGCGCAAGAACTTGAGGCTCTCCTGCGTGCCCGCTTCATGCTCCGGAGCCGGGCCGCTCCACACTGGCCAGGCTCGTTGAGGACTACGGAGAGCTTAGGCGCGGATAGGACCCAAGTACTGACGTCCGCACCGGCAAGAAACCAAAGGCTCTGATGTTTAAGCGCGCTCGTATATTCCGTCCCAACCTGTGGCCACGTTTCTTCTTGACGGAGGACTGGAGCTTCACGCTTACCCGCGCGCTTGGAGATCGCATACGTCTGAGGGAAGCTTCCATCTCCCGTTATCTTTGAGGTCCCCGTGCTGGAAGTCCTTGCCGACCGTACCTATCGCCATCTCTTCGCCGCTCAAGTCGTGGCGCTTCTGGGTACGGGGCTCGCCACCGTTGCGCTCGGGCTTCTGACCTACGATCTGGCAGGCGACAACGCGGGAATGGTGCTGGGCACGGTCTTCACCATCAAGATGGTAGCCTATGTCGGCATCGCCCCAATTGCCGGAGCTTTCGCAAACCGGGTGAACCGTCGGGCCTTTCTGGTTGCGCTGGATCTGGTGCGGGCGGGCGCGGCGCTCTGCCTGCCTTTCGTCACCGAGGTCTGGCAGGTCTACGCATTGATCTTCCTGCTGCAATCGGCGTCCGCCGCCTTCACGCCGACCTTCCAGGCGACCATCCCGGACGTGCTGCCGGACGAGGCGCGCTATACGCGGGCGCTGTCGCTGTCGCGCCTGGCCTATGACCTCGAAAACATCGTCAGCCCGATGCTGGCCGGGCTCCTGCTGGCGGTGGTGAGCTACAGCTCCCTCTTCCTTGGAACGGTGGTGGGGTTTGCAGCCTCCGCGCTGCTGGTCGTCTCGGTGCTGCTGCCCAGCCCAAAACCGTCCGAGCCGCGCGGCATCTACGATCGCACGACGCGCGGCATCCGCATCTACCTCGCGACACCGCGTCTGCGTGGGTTGCTGGCGCTGAACCTGGCCGCCGCCGCTGCGGGCGCGATGGTGCTCGTCAACTCGGTCGTGCTGGTGCGCGACACACTGGGGCTGGACGCATCCGCACTAGCCTGGACGCTGTTCGCCTTCGGCGCCGGCTCGATGCTGGCCGCACTTGCGCTGCCGAAGCTGCTCGACCGCGTGTCGGACCGGCCGGTGATGGTCGCCGGCGCCGCACTCATGGTGCTGACGCTCCTCGGTCTCGCCGGAGAGGTCGCCGCCCTCGGACTCAACTGGCCTGTCCTCCTTGCCGCGTGGCTGCTGGTGGGCCTGGGGTATTCAGCGGTCCTGACCCCCTCCGGCCGCCTGCTGCGGCGCTCCGCCCACGTTGAGGATCGCCCTGCGCTCTTCGCGGCCCAGTTCGCGCTCAGCCACGCTTGCTGGCTCGTGACCTATCCGCTTTCCGGCTG
Source organism: Ectothiorhodospiraceae bacterium (assembly GCA_029268285.1). Classification (GTDB taxonomy): domain Bacteria; phylum Pseudomonadota; class Gammaproteobacteria; order Nitrococcales; family AK92; genus JAJUGG01. The sequence goes on from JAJUGG010000049.1 coordinate 3,964, forward strand.
GCTGATGACGCAGTTCGGGCCGGTCGCGATCCTCGGGGCGCTGGCGGCGCTGGCGGGCATCGGCGCGATATTGGCACTTCGCTTTTGGCCGCAGGAGGATCCCGAGATTCTCGAGCACAGCCACGACAACCTGCCGCTCGACCACCCCCATCTCAAGGGTGCGCGGCGTCACGCACATTCGTTCGTCGTGGACGACCAGCACCCCCGCTGGTCCTCACAGCTCTGAGTGACCGTCAAGGCGCGCCCTGAATGTCATGCGGAACTCAGGCTGCCGGGCAGGTTGCGAACGCCTCTGTCGTCCCGTCGCGACGGATGAGGTAGACGACATAAGTCTCTCGCTGCGGTTCAGGGCCCATGCCGGGTGATCCGTAAGGCATGCCGGGTACTGCAAGCCCGATGGCGTCCGGGCGTTTCGCCAGCAGCCGCCGGATATTGGCGGGCGGAACGTGACCGACTGGTTCGAGCTTCCGGTGTTCGTCAGTGCCTTAGGCGAGCTCCGGGGCATGGAGCGCACCTGGTTCGCGCTCGAAGTGGTCGAGTCCGAGGACGCGGCCGATCCGCCGGCGGACTTCGCCTTCGCGAACGCGGGCGCGCCCGCCCCCTCGTAGGTGTTGCTGCGCACGGTCGTGGCCCGGCGCTCGCGGCTCCAGGTCGATCTCGCCGGCAGCCAGGGCAAGGCCGGGGTCGCGGCCACCGCAGAGAGGGACCTCCATGTCCAGCGCAACGGCACGAGCATCGGCACCATCCGCTTCGCGGCGAGCGCCTCCACCTCCGTCTTCATCGCCGCGAGCGAGACCGTCCTCGAACCGGGCGACCTCCTCGAGGTGATTGCGCCCGTAAGCCCGGACGCCACGCTCGCCGACATCGCGATCGCGCTCACCGGGACGGTGACCTGATCGACAGTTTGAGAACCACGACGATGGAAAAGAAACGTGACAGCAGCAGACTGATCAGTCTGCCGAGCGACGAGTTCGAGGCGCTGCTCGAACGTGCCGCCGAGACCGGTGCACGCCGCGCCCTGCATGAGGTCGGGCTCGACGGGACGGACGCCGCCGAGGACATCCGCGATCTGCGATCGCTACTGGCCGGGTTTCGGCTGGCCAGGCAGACGGCCGTGCAGACCGCCGTTCGCATCATCACCACCGGCATCCTGCTCGCCCTCATGGCCGGCATCGCCATCAAGCTGAAGCTGTTCGGCAACGGTCCCTGACCGGCGCTGCCGATCCTCACCCCACCAGCCCGCCGCTCGGCGGGCTTTTTTGTGCCCGGAGCCCCCCCATGACGACGAGTTACTTCAATCACTGGCGCGACGTGCCCGAGGATACCTGGCGTTGGAAGAACTTCTCTCCCGCCGAGATCGCCTGTCGCGGCTGCGGGTCGCTGCGGATCAACGAGGAGGCGCTGGACAAACTCCAGACGCTACGCGACCGGCTTGGCAAGCCGCTCATCGTCCGCTCCGCCTACCGCAGTCCGGCGCACAACAAGGCCGTGGGTGGCGCGCCGCGCTCCAAGCACATCGATGGCGCGGCCTTCGACATCGCCATGGCGAATCACGACCCGCTCGCCTTCGAGGCCGCCGCCCGAGCCGTTGGCTTCCTCGGCTTCGGCTACTACCCGCGCTCGGGCTTCATGCACATCGATCTCGGGCCGGCGCGGCGGTGGGGAGAACGTTTCCCGGTGCGGGCGACGGCGTTCGCCGCCGAAGCGCCGCCCGCGCGGGAGGTGCTGGCGGAGAGCCGCACGATGAAAGGCAGCGGCGCGGCCGGTGTGGCGACGATTGGCGCCGCGGGCGTCGAGGTGGCGCAGAACGTCCTGGCCGAGACGCAGTCCGCAATCCTGCCGCTCGTGCCCTATCTCGACACGCTCCGCTGGGTGTTCATCGCCGCGGCGCTCGTGGGCGTCGCCGTCACGATCTACGCTCGCATCGACGACTGGAAGCGGGGGCGTCGATGATCTCTGCACTCCTGACCGGGATTGCCGCCAGCCCATGGGCGCGGGCGGCCCTGCGCTACGGCGCTATCGCGCTCACGGTGCTCCTGTTCCTGCTTGCGCTGCGGCGCTCCGGCGAGCGGGCCGGACGTCTCGCCGAACGCTTTGAGACCACGGAGAAGGCCAATGAAGTACAGCGTCGGATGCTCGACGCGGCGGCTCGCCGCCCTCGCGATCGCGACGATCTCGCTGACCGCCTGCGCGATGGGCGGTTCTGAACCGCGGATTGTCGCTGTCTGTCCGCCCGTGGTGGAGTACAGCCGCGAGTTCCAGGCGCGTGCGGCGGAGGAACTCGGGATGCTGCCGGACAGGTCGGCGATCGCCGAGATGCTGAGCGACTATGCGGTGATGCGGGATCAGGCGCGGGCGTGTCGCATCTCCCAGTGAAAGCCTCTCTCACATTGCCACTTGAATCTCTAGTTGCTGTAGGAACTATGTTTCGAGGACCTGCCCGAACCAAGGGTCCTTGCCATGCCATCTGATACACTTGACCATCGCGACCGCCACAACGGCGACATGCATCCGCAGACCGAAGCGGAGCCCGCCCGCACCTGCTGCGGCGCGGAGGCAGCCTGCGGCGATGTCGCGCCGGCGCGGCCCGACCCGATCCGGGGGCGCAGTTTCCAGGTCAGTGGTCTCGACTGCGCCGAGGAAGTGGCGATCCTCAACCGGATCGTGGGTCCCGTGGTCGGCGGGGCCGAGCATCTGGCCTTCGATGTCATCAACGGGCGCATGACGGTGCTCGACACGGCTGCCGATGTCTCTGACGACCGTATCGTCGAGGCGGTCGTCGGCACAGGCATGAGCGCCCGTCCATGGGATGCGGACAATGCCGAGGCCGAGCGGGCCGCGCATCTGCGGCGGCAGGGACGGTTCACGGCGCTGAGCGGCGGCTTCTGGGCGGCGGGGTTCCTTTATCACATCGTCGAGACGGGCCTGGGTGGCGCGCTCGGGCTTTTCGCGGGCCACGGCGAGGCGCCGATGCCGCTGGCCGAGGTGGCGTCGTTCGGCCTTGCGATCCTGTTCGGTGTCTGGCTGGTCGCGCCCAAGGCGTGGTCATCGGCCCGCAGGGTCTCGCCCGACATGAACCTCTTGATGGTTGTCGCCGTCGCCGGCGCGGTCGGGCTCGGCGAGTTCTTCGAGGCGGCGACCGTGGCCTTCTTCTTCGCGCTCTCGCTCTATCTCGAAAGCTGGAGCGTGGGGCGTGCGCGCAATGCCGTCGCGGCGCTGCTCGATCTCGCCCCGCCCACGGCGCGGGTGATCCGCGACGACGGGACCGAGGCGGTCGTGCCAGCCGAACGGGTTGCCGTGGGCGACCGATTCGTCGTGCGCGGTGGCGATCGCATCCCACTCGACGGCGAGGTGACGGACGGCACGGGCGCGGTCGATCAGGCGCCGATCACGGGCGAGAGCGCCCTTGTCCCCAAGGAACCGGGCGACGCCGTCTATGCCGGCACGATCAACGGCGAGGGCACGCTGACGGTGCGGGCCACGAAGCCCGCGTCCGACACGGTGCTCGCGAAGATTGTCCGCATGGTGGGCGACGCGCATTCCCGCCGCTCCGAAGTGGAGCAGTGGGTGACGCGGTTTGCCCGTGTCTACACCCCCGCCGTGATGGCGCTGGCGATCGCCATCGCGCTACTGCCGCCGCTCATCGCGGGCGAGGCCTGGGGTTTCTGGTTCTACAACGCGCTGGTGCTTCTGGTCATCGCCTGCCCCTGCGCGCTGGTGATCTCGACGCCGGTCTCCATCGTCGCCGCGCTGACCGCCTCGGCGCGGGCCGGCGTGCTGATCAAGGGTGGCGCCTATGTCGAGGCACCGGCGCGCACCACGGCACTGGCGCTCGACAAGACCGGTACGATCACCGAAGGCAAGCCCGAGGTGGCCGCCGTGCATCCGCTCGGCGGCACGTCGAAGGCCGATCTGCTCGCCGTCGCTGCATCGCTCGAGGCGCGCTCCTCGCACCCGCTGGCGCACGCCATTCTGGACCGCGCCGGTCCGCAAGTGACCGCCGCCGAAGATACCCGCACTGTGCCGGGCCGCGGCCTCGAAGGCCGGTTCCGGGGCCGCGCGGTCTGGCTCGGCTCCGACCGATTCGCCGCCGAGAAGGGGTTTGCCGAAGCGATCCCCGCCGACCTGCGAGAGCGGATCGAGGGCGCCGGCGCGACCATGGTCGTGGTGGGCGATGACGGCGGGGTGCTCGGCGTGCTCGAACTGCGCGACCGCATTCGCCCCGACGCCAAGGGCATCGTGGCGCGACTGCACGCCCAGGGCGTGAAGACCATCGTCATGCTGACCGGTGACAACGAACGCACCGCGCGCGCGGTCGCCGCCGAGGTCGGTATCGACGAGGTGCGCGCCGAGCTTCTGCCCGAGGACAAGGTTGCGGCGATCGAGGAGTTGGTTGCGTCGCACGACATGGTGGCGATGATCGGCGACGGGGTAAACGATGCGCCCGCCATGGCCAGGGCGCATTATGGCATTGCGATGGGCGCCGTGGGCAGCGACGCGGCGATCGAGACGGCCGACATTGCGCTGATGACCGACGACATAGGCCGCGTGCCATGGCTCATCGGCCACTCGAAAAGCACGATGGCGATCATCCGCCAGAACATCGGGCTCTCGCTGGCGACGAAGGCGCTCTTCGTTGGGTTAACTGCCTTCGGCATGGCCTCGATGTGGGGCGCGATCGCGGCCGATGTGGGTGTGTCGCTGCTCGTCGTGGCCAACGCCCTGCGCCTGCTGAACGCAGCCGACCCGGCTGCCCAGCCCCCCGCAGGGGGCGAAGGCATTGGCGACCGCGTGGCCGCAGGAGCGCTTGCCCACGGCCATTGATTTGCGCGACGAGATCACTCAGGCGTGGGCGCCGAAGGCACGAACACGCGCGCCGACCACGACGCCCAGCCATACCGAGAGGATCAGCAGCGGCAGCACCAGATCGCCGATCCGAGCGTAGAGAGTCCGGGGCAATGCGGGTGGCAGTTCGGCGTCGATGATGCCGGCGCGGTCGAGATCGAGCCGCCGAATCACGTCCCCGTGCGCGTTGATAACCGCGGAGATACCCGTATTTGCCGCGCGAATCACTGGCAGTCCTTCCTCCACCGCCCGCATCCGCGCCGCGGCGAGATGTTGTTCGGGACCAAAAGTGGTGCCGAACCAGGCGTCATTGGTGGCGTTGAAGATCCAGTCGGGCCGGTACAGCCCGTCGATCACATGGCCAGGAAAGATGATCTCGTAGCAGATGGCCGGGGCGACCGGCGGTAGTTCGGCCAATGCCAGCGTGCGCGGTCCGGGTCCCGGGGAGAAGTCACCTTGACTCTCGACCATGCGGGGCAGCGGCAGCCAATCACGTAGGGGCACGTATTCGCCGAAAGGCACGAGATGGTGCTTGGCATATCCGGTCAGGACTTCGCCGCGCCGATCATAGGCCTGGATCGTATTGAAGTACCGCGTTCCGCCCTCATCCTCCTCCCGGCCTGGTGCGCCGGTAAACAACACGGCGTCCTCAGGCAGGCTATCGGCGATGCGCGCCCGCGCCGCGGCATCCTCGTCCAGAAACCCCGGAAAGGCGGTCTCGGGCCAGAGAAGCACGTCGAAACGGCCGGGCCGCGTCGACAGTCGAATATAGGTCTCAAGCATTCGCTCGCGGCTGCCGGGCGCCCATTTCTCGGCTTGTGAGATGTTGCCCTGCACGATGCGCAGGGGAACGCCCGTGGACGACGGCGTGGGTCCGGTGAGTCGCTCCGTGCCTGCCGCCCAGAGTGCCAGCGGCAGAACGAAGGCGGCGACGAACGCGCCGCGGCGGGCGCGCCCGGTGGCCCGCCATGCGGCACCGGGCAGCGTGCCCGTCAGGATGGCAAGAAAGCTCAGCCCATAGCTTCCAAGCCAAGCCGCCGGCTGACGCAATGCGTCGAAGTCCGCGACTGCGTAGCCCGGCAGGTTCCAGGGGAATCCCGTCAGCAAATGGCCGCGCAGCCACTCCGCGCCGGTCCAGGCTGTGGCCAGAAGCAGCGCGGCAGGAAGGCCCGGGCCGACATCCCGTGACAGGCGCGCGAACACGGCGGCGGCGAGTGCAGGAAACACCGCAAGGCCGGTCGAGAGCCCGGCGACGGCGGGAAGCGCCAGAGCGCCGAAGCGCTCCGCATCCACATAAAAGCTCTCGGCGATCCATGAGAGACCCAGACCGAAATTGCCGAGGCCAAAGGCAAATCCCACCAGGACGGCCCTGCGCGGCCGAAGGCCCGCGAGACAGGCGAATAGGGTCGACCAGGCGATCGGAACCAGGGCGAGCAGGGAGAAAGGTGGCAGGGTCAGGACGGACGCCGCCCCGGCCCCAAACGCAAGGGCGAGCCTTGCGGCAAGACCGGCCGGCTTCAGTCCGGAGAGGTCGGCGACCGACATCAAGACTCAGGACCGCACCTGCCCGAGACGCGCCTCGAGCGGACCCGCGAGGAGAAGCGCCGCGACCCCGCAGAAGATGAAGGTATCCGCGAGGTTGAAGGCCGGCCAGTGCCAAGCGCCCACGTAAAAATCGAGAAAGTCCGTGACCGCGCCGTGACGCAGCCGGTCGACGACGTTGCCGAGCGCACCGCCTATGACCAGCCCGCAGCCCGCTGCTTCGATCCGGTTCCGGGTGCGGAGCATCACCGTCATCAGCCAGCAGCAGATCAACAGCGCGAGCGCAACCAGCAGCCATGGCGCCGACCCGCCGAACATGCCGAAGCTCACGCCGTCGTTGCGCAGGAAGACGAGGTTGAACCCGGGGAAGACCGGCACGCCGGCTGACAGCTTATCTGCCGAGAGCACGACAAGTACCTTGCTGAACTGGTCGACCGCCAGGGCGACAGTCGCTGCAAAAAGTCCAACGCCCGTGGTTCGTCTGAAATGCCTCAAGGTCGTCACTATCCGGGATAGCTCGCGAAGATCTCGGTCGTGCCGTCGTTTCGAATCAGGAACACGTCATAGGCTTCGGTCCTGCGCCCCTGATCCATGCCCGGAGATCCGAGTGGCATGTCGGGAACGGCGAGGCCGAGGGCATCGGGGCGCTCATCCAGCAGGCGGCGGATGTCGGCGGCGGGCGCATGGCCTTCGACGATGTAGCCCTCGATCTCCGCTGTATGGCAGGAGACCATGCGCTGCGGCACGCCGTTGTCGAGCTTGTAACGGACGAGCAGCCCGGCGAACATATTCTCGCCCCTGGGCGCAAAGCCATTCTCCTCAAGATGCTCCATCCAGGCAAGACAGCAGCCGCAGCCATTGGTCTTGCGGACATGGATCGGGGTCGCCTCCGCCAGGGCCTGAGCTGTGGGCGCGAGGACGAGGGTGGCGGCCAGTAGCGCTGCGAAGGGTTGCATGCGGTCAGATCCTTTCGTTCGGTGGATTTGTCGGCCCGGCGGCCAACAGGTCCTGGAGGCGGGCGCGGGCCTCTTGCAGGCGGCGTTCCGCATCTTCATCCCGCGCTGCGGTCTGTGCCGCGGCGGCGAGCCGGTGGTCGGCGAAGGGATCGGTTGGGCGGCCTTCCACGAGGACCTCGTAGTGGAGGTTTGGCCCGGTGGCCGTGCCAGTCGCGCCCACATTGCCGATGACGTCGCCCGCGGCAACGCGGTCACCGACCACAAGCGCGCCCGGTACGGCGCTGAGATGGGCATAGCGGGTCATGGTCTCGGCTCCGTGGGCGATCTCGACGACCCGGCCGTACCCGCTGCGCCGTCCAATGAAACTGATACGGCCGGGTGCGGTGGCGTGGACCGGCGTGCCGCGTGCGGCGGCGAAATCGACGCCCGTGTGCATGCGGACATTACCGTAGACCGGGTGCCGACGACGCCCGAAGACCGAGCTCAGCTGCGCGCCCTCAACCGGTTGGGCGAAAACGCGCATTACTTCTCCGTCACGATAAATCGTGGCGCGGCCCGACCCGTCCTCGGGCCAGATGACTTCATAGAGCACGTCGCCGAGATCGAGTGCCGCAAAGGTGATCTCGGGCTGGCCCACAATTTCGTCGTCCACGCGGGCTTCGCGCCAGAGCAAGCGCAGCGTCTCGCCCCCACTGAAGTCGCGCCGGAAGTCGACGTTGCCACCCAGCATCTGCGCCAGATTAACCGCGAAGCGTGCCGGAATTTCTGCGCGGTCGAGTGCAGCGAAGAGCGAGGTCTCGATGACCGCCTCGCCGACCCGAGGCACGAGTTCGGGCTCGGGTGTGAGGACGCGGGTTGTCAGCCTTTCATCGAATACCGCTTCGATGACCACTCCGTCATCCACTTCCAGCAGCACACGGCGAGGCGCTCCGTCCGATGTGGTCACAACGGTGACGGCATGTCCGGGCTGTAACCGCCGCAGGTCGTATTCCGCCCCGAGCGCCAACGCCACTTCGACGCGGTCGGATGCAGCGAGCCCGGTGTCGGCGAGCACCGCGTCAAGCGTCTCACCAGAAGCGATATCCCGCGACCATGTGGTTAGGTGTTGTTCGGCCGACGGCGGGGAAGCACTGGACGTCACGGCAGTGGCAAGCTCCTGAGCCGCCACGAGCGGGGCCGGGCCTTGGCGCTGCTTAGACTGGCGTAGTCCGCGTGCATCGACTTGCTCGGGCCGGGCAACGAGGTCTGGTGTCCAAAGTGCTGTTTCGGCAAGACCGGCTGAGGCAGGATCCCGAGCAAGCGAACCGAATGCCGCGACAACCGTCACCGCAAGGCAACCCATCACCCCCGTACTCGCGAGCCGACACCTCAGCTTCATGACGCCCCCCGAGCCTCTTCATTCATTGCGCGGCGGATTTTGGGCACCGCGACCTCCCTTGGTTCGTGATAGTCGATCGTGCTGACGAAGCGCCCGTCGGCGCCGAACAGGAACACGCTAGCCGTGTGGTTCATCGTGTAATCGCCGCCCTCGGTCGGCACCCGTTCATAGGAGGCGCGGAATCCTTCCGCCGCGCGGGCGATCTGTGCCTCCGGCCCGGTCCAACCGCGGATCGCGGGGTGGAAATAGCCGACATACTCCGCCATAGCCTCCACCGTATCGCGCTCCGGATCGACCGTGATGAAGACCACGTTCAGCCGTTCCGCATCCTCGCCCAATGCGTCGAGCCAGCCTGTGATGTCGGACAGCGTAGTGGGACAGACGTCAGGGCAGTAAGTGAAACCGAAGAACACCATGGAGGCTCTCCCGATCAGTGTCTCCGGCCCCACCGGTTGTCCTTCGTGGTCGGTCAGACGGAAATCCATCGACGGCAGTGCTAGGGGAAGCTGCCCGATAGGTTCGGGCGCGCCGGGGCCATCCACCTGCCACCAGCCGGCGAAGAGCGCCAGGCCGAGCGCGCTCAGCCCCGCTGCGCAGTAGCCCAGAAGCGCGGGACGCCGTATCAATCCTCCGGCCCGCGCGCGCCCAGCCCCAGGATCGGCACCTCGACCACCACTTTGCCTCCGTCAGAGAAGGTGAGCGTCAGGGGGAACGACTCCCCTTCGATCATCGGCTCTTGCAACCGCATCAGCATCGCGTGGAGGCCGCCAGGCGCCAGCGCGACGCTCTCGCCTGGCGCGATGTCAATGTCGCCCGCTGGGGCCATGGTGCTGACGCCGTTATCGTTCGTCGCGGTGCGGTGAACTTCAGGCATCATGGCGATGGGCGTCATGATGCCGGTCAACGTCACGGCCTCGTTACCCGTGTTGCGGAGCGTCATGTAAGCGGCACCGGGGCGGCTGGTGCCGATCGACGCGCGCGCCCATGCGCCTTCGACCACGACGTCCTCCGATCCGGCAAACGCGGACCCGGGACCTCCGAGTGCGATGGCCAGAGTCGCCAACGTGGCTATAGTCATTCGGTTCATCTCATATCCTCAGCCTTAGTGTTTTCGTCAGTCAGGACCCGGCTGCTGCGAGCTCTTCGGCCACAAGTGTCCGCAGTTCCGCCTCGCCGAACGGGTCGAGGAGCCGACCGTTGACGAAGAACGTGGGCGTCCCGCGCACACCCATGGTTTCGACGTCGGCGCGGTCCTGGTTAAGGATCGCCACGACATCAGGCGCGAGCATCTGCGTTCGCGCGGCCTCGACATCGAGGCCCGCGTTGCCGGCGATCTGAAGGATCCGCCCCGGTTCCGGCGCACCATGTGACGCCCATCGTGGCTGTTCGCGCAGAATGGCCTCGAGCACCGGCTCGTAGACATCCTGCATTCGCGCGGCTTCAAGAACCCTGATTGCCTGCTCGGATGCCGCCCCATGGAACGGCGTGTAGCGGAGCACGACTCTCACTGCGTCGCCATGCTCGGCCATGATGTCCTTAACCACCGGGTAGAAAGCGCGGCAGGCTTCGCAGGCCGGGTCGAAGAACTCGACGATGGTCACCAAAGCCTCCTCCGGTCCCAGGATCGGCGAATAGGGCCGCACCAACGCCTCCGCATTTTCCGGTGCAGCCGATGCAGTTGCGGTCACCGGTCCGGGACGGGTCATATACCAGGACGCGACGGCAAAGACCGCTAGGCCGAAAACGAGAACGGAGAGGATGAGCGGTTTGCGGGTCATGAGCGGAATTCCTTCAGGGATGCAGCCGACAAGGCGCCAACGAGCGCAAAGGCGATGACTGACAGAAGCGGAATCGGCACGCCGAAAATAAGCTGATTGACATCTGTGCAGGAGGGGCCGGTGGCGGTGCAGGGCTGGATCGGTTCGGGGATGATCCCGGCATAAAGTCCTAAATGCCAGAGAGCGACCGCGCCGCCGCCGAAGCTCAGCACTACCCCGTAACGCCCCGCCCGCCGGTCCTGCCACCACAGGCCGAGCCCGAGAACGATGGCCAGCGGAAACATGAAGGTGCGTTGGTACCAGCACAGAATGCAGGGCTCCTGGCCCAGCACCTCACCGATGAAAAGAACCGAAAGCGACGAGGCCAGCGCGACGGTCCATGCGGCTGCCAGCGCCATTTCTCCCGAAAGCCTGCCCATCATCCCGCAACCCGCTCCCTCAGGTCAGCGAGAATCTCCTCGGCGGGAGTGCCGTATTGCCAAGAGGTTGCGTAACCGCCCGACGGGTCGAACAGGAAGAGCTGCGAGGAGTGGCCCATCGTGTAGCCGTCCGGTGCGGCGGCCTCCTCTATTTTTTCATAATAAATATGGAAGCTGTCCGCCGTTTGCCCGATTTGCTCCGGTGTACCGGTCAGACCAATGATGCTGGCGTCGAAGCGTGGCACAAAATCCGCCAATGCCTCGGGCGTGTCGCGCTCGGGATCGATTGAGATGAAGAGCGGTTGGATCCGAGATGCGTTGTCGCCTAGCCCGTCCATCACCGCAGCAACTTCTGCCAGCGTCGTCGGGCAGATGTCGGGACACTTCGTGAAGCCGAAGAACACCAGCAGCCATTGGCCGGCGAAATCTTCGTCGGTCCGGACTGTGCCCTGATGATCAGTCAGCTCGAAATCGGCCTGGAAAGCGGGCTCCTGCACCTGCCGCGTGGGATCGCCGCGGTCGTCGACCCAGAGCAAAAGCGATCCGAATGCGATGAGCCCTGCGCCTGTCAGCGCCCAAAGGCCTTTCTGTAACGGAGTAAGTTTCAAAGCGTGTGCCTGCATGTGACCGTGTTTATTGGCGTGCTTACATCCTATAGCTACTGGAGGTTCAAGCCAATTTTCCGCCGCTCGGGCTCAGCGGCCCTGACCTGTGCACGATGTCGCAGTCTTGCCCTCCGGCACCTAAAAACCTACAAACGCTGTATGTTTCAGGAGGATCCATGCTGACGATCGGCGCACTAGCGAAGAAGACCGGAACCAAGGTTCAGACCATCCGGTACTATGAACAGATCGGATTGATGCCGGACCCGGGCCGCACCGAAGGCGGGCAGCGCCGCTATGGCAATGCCGATCTCGACCGGCTGTCCTTCATCCGGCATGCTCGGCAGTTGGGATTCACGCTGGAGGCGATCCGCGAGCTTCTCGACCTGTCGGACCATCCGGACCGGCCATGCCATGAGGCCGACGCCATCGCCCGGCGGCAGTTGAAGCAGGTCGAGCAACGCCTTGCCCGGTTGGAAGCACTGCGTGCCGAACTGAAGCGCATGGTGCATGAGTGCGCCGGCGGCCGAACGGCAGATTGCCGCGTGCTGGAGGTGCTGCGCGACCATTCCGAATGCCTGACCGACCATAGCGAGATCGGCGCCTGAGGTGCCGGCCGCACTCGCCTATCCACTGGCCGCTCTGGCCGAGATCGCAGGATGCTTCGCCATCTGGGCGTGGTGGCGCCTCGGAGCATCGGCCTTGTGGCTCGCCCCCGGACTCGTCTCGCTCGCGGCCTTCGGGTGGTTCCTCGCCCAAGTAGAGACAATCTTAGCGGGTCGCGCGTTCGCCGCATATGGCGGCGTGTATATTGCCGCTTCGGTTCTATGGATGTGGCTGGCCGAAGGGCAAAGGCCGGATAGGTGGGACCTGATCGGCACAGCTGTGTGCCTCCTTGGTGCGGCAATTATTCTAGCCGCTCCGCGGAGCGGCTGAGGCAAGGGGCTTGAACCTATAGTCGCCGTAGCGATTACGCGTGTGGGAGACAGAAGCGTCGGAGACAATCTCATGCCCCATGACCATGGCCACGCCCATATCGACCCCCGATCAGGCGACCGACGTGTGTCGATTGCTATCTGGGCCAACGCTCTGTTGACTGTTGCCCAGATCATCGGCGGAATCCTGTCCGGCAGCCTCGCGCTGATCGCGGATGCGCTGCACAACTTCTCCGACATGGCGTCCCTCGTGATCGCTTTCGCGGCACGGAAGATTTCGCGGCGACCGGCGGACCAGCGGATGACCTTCGGCTACGGCCGGATCGAGATCGTTGCCGCCCTGATCAATTACACCACGCTGATCCTTATTGGCTTCTACCTGATCTACGAAGGCGGCATGCGGATGATCGATCCACCCGAGGTCGCCGGCTGGACGGTTGTCATCCTGGGTGGCGTGGCGCTCGCTGTGGACACGCTTACGGCATTGCTCACGTATTCGATGCAGAAAGGCAGCGTGAACATTCGTGCGCTCTTTCTCCACAATCTGTCAGACGCGCTTGCTTCGGTTGCCGTAATTGTCGGCGGTGCGCTCATCATCCTCTATGAAATGCGCTGGGTCGATCCGGCGATAACGATCGGGATCGCACTCTACATTATCTACCTTGCCTTCACCGAGATCGGCGGTCCTATTCGGACGCTGATGCTGGGTAGCCCGCCCGACATTGATAGCGACGGTGTTATTGACGCAATGCGGAGCATCGACGGCGTTCGAGACGTTCATCACGTGCATCTCTGGCAGATGCAGGAGCATGAGGCGGCGCTCGACTGCCATGTGGTCCTGACGGAGGAGGGCTGGAAGCGCATCGAAGTCATCAAGGCGGACATCAAGGAGAGGCTGAAGGACCGCTTCGGCATCTCCCATTCCAGCCTTGAGTTCGAGCACACCGAGCACGCACATGAGAGTGCCGAGCTCTACGGTCATGGCAATTGAGCAGGAAAGGAGGACGAGCACGTTCATCGGGACACTGAGAGCCGATGACAGCGTCGTGGAGTATGCTGGACCACGATGGGCAGTCGCTCTCGATGACGCTCGTATAGCCGGTGTTGCGGGGGACCGGCTTGGGGTCCCTCAGCTCGTTGAAGCGGACGTGCAGGGTAGGCCGGCACGGTCATTGCTTGAGAGAGCAACCAGACAACCCGCTCAGGGTTTTGGCCTCTTGGGCGCTTTGGCTAAGTTGGCGCTGCTATCGCTTCCATGAGATTAAACGAA